>JABGXI010000001.1:0-2995 GCA_018675855.1 Flavobacteriaceae bacterium
ACTGATGGAAACGTTATTCAAAAAGTATATCAGAAGGCATCAAAAGGAAGTCACCGAATTTCTTGGAACTTATCCCATTTTAATCCTTTTGCAATTTCAAGTGATGGAAATACTAGAAGAAGTTATAGAAGAGGAGGAACGATGGCTACTCCTGGAACTTATTCTGCCTCACTTCATCTAGAAAAAAATGGAATCGTATCTCCACTAGATGGTCCTATCACTTTTGAAGTTACCCCTATTTATGAGGGAGTATTAAAAGGAACTAGTTATCAAGATTTCAATACTTTCCGGGTTTCTTTAGTTGAATTGTTACGAGAGATTAATGGTGTTCAAGACTTGCTGAATTCAAGTACAAGAAAACATAAAGCCATGACTATAGCTTTATCTCGATCAAATATAACGCCTGGTGAAATAGAGGGTCAGTTAGTTGATTTAAAAAATGCTATTGATGCAATTGAAAAAATGCTTAATGGAAGTAACTCAAGAAGTGCTATTGGAGAACGTAATCCTGCAGGCATGCAAAACTATCTTTCTAATGCAATGAATGGTATGAGAAATAGTTATGGACCTACAGGAGTTCATAGAAAAAGTTATGAAACTGCAAAAGAGATTCTTGTTACTATAAAAGCGAAGGTGAAAGCAGTTTATGCTTCTATCTTGCCAATTGAGATTGCCTTAATAGCAGCTGGAGCACCTCATATAAACGGACAAGGAATTGACTAGTTAATATGATTTAGATTATTAAAAGACTGTTCTAATGGGCAGTCTTTTTTATTTAAAAAATCTAATTAATAGGAGTTTGAGGGGACAATTCAAAACATACTAAACCAAAATATTGTGTGGCAGCAAGTAAATGATCAAAAATATCAGCTGATATATGTTCGTAATTTTTCCAATTTTTATCAGAACAAAAAGCATAAACTTCTAATGGAATACCTTGAGAAGTTGGGGAAAGCTGTCGACACATAATAGTCATATTTGAATTTACCATTGGGTGTTCTTCCAAGTATGCTTCAGCATAGTGTCTAAATAGCCCTAAATTAGTCAAGTTTCTACCATTAATTAGCATTGACTTATCAATGTTTTTTTTCTTGTTATGAGATTCAATCTCAGTTTTTCTAGACTGTAAAAAAGGTTTAATACGTTCAATTTTTTCTAAATCCTTCAAAGCTTTATCCTCCATAAAGTGAATACTGTCAATTTTTATTAATAGGGATCGCTTGATTCTTCTTCCTTGCGATTCACTCATACCACGCCAATTAATAAAAGAATCTGAAATGAGTTTATAAGTGGGTATCGAAGTAATTGTATTGTCAAAGTTTTGAATCTGAACCGAAGATAGACTAATGGAAATTACATCTCCATCTGCATTATTATTCGGCATACTAATCCAATCGCCAATTCGAACAGTATCATTTACGGTAATTTGAACACTAGCTACAAACCCAAGAATAGTATCTTTAAATACAAAAAGGAGTACAGCAGATAAAGCTCCAAGAGTTGTTAAAAATGTGCCAATATCCTTTCCTGTTAATACAGATAGAATCAGAATAATTCCTATGAACCACAGAAAAATCATAAATACCTGAATGTAGCTATCTATAGGCTTATCTTTAAAGGAGGGATAGAGCTTAATGTAATCCTTCAAAGTATTAAGCACAGCCATTATCAAATTAATTACTGCTACAATGGTAAGTGCTTCTAATATATTTTTTAATATAGAAGATCCTGCGGGGTAGTTTGAAATTACTTCTGGTAAAAATTCATAAAGAAATAAAATCGGTAAAAAATGTGAAATACGTTTAGCCGTTTTATTTTTCAATAATAAATCATCAAAACTAGATTTTGTTTTTTTAGCAAGTTTGCTAAAAATTTGAAGAATAATTTTCCTAGTAAACCAGTATATTAAATAACTGACAGTAAGGAGAAATAAAATAATTAATGCTCTGCCTAAAAATTGAGCCCAGAAATTGTTTAATCCTTTTTCCGAAAGAAAAGTTACAAAACGCATTACAAGATCCATCATGTTAAAATTTATTAATGAATACGAAATTAAACAATTATGTTCTTCCTACAAGTTGCATAATAGATCCAAATTTTTATACTTTTTTAATGGATTACTATAATCTCTTTATTTATGTGTCTCAAGAAGTATTTTCGCTTGTGTTTCGATAGCAATAGCCAATGAAATGTAGTCGTTCTTTTGAGTTAAAGGATTCATTAATACGGTTCTTAGATATCTTTTTCCTCTAATTTCACATGATGTGATATAAAAATCACCAGTATTAATCAATTGATAGCGAAGCTCAAGTTGTTGTTTATTTGTAAGTAAATCAGGGCGATATTGAAAACAAAGGATATTAGACTCTGGTTCATAGGGGCAATAAAACTCTTCCTGATTGTTTAAATAATTATATAATTCTCTTGCTTGTTGGAAGCTATTTTGAATGAAGTTACCTATTGCTTTTTCTCCTTCTAAAGCAAAACTCCAATAGAGTTTCATACCTAGAGCAGATTTAGTACATTCAACGGTATATGGCATAGAGTCCATTCCAATAACATCTTCATCATGAAAGACATAACTTCCTTTTTGCTTAAAGACGTTTATTTGAGAAATAACGTTTTTGTAGAGAACAGCGGTGCATAGAGCTGGGACTCGCATCATTTTGTGAGCATCCCATATTAAAGAATTTGCACGTTCTATTCCTTTTACTTTATGTTTGTCTTTTTCTGACAATAAAGCAGCGGCTCCATGAGCTCCGTCTACATGAAACCAGAGAGCATGTTTTTCACAAAAATCAGCTACATCTTCCAATTTGTCAAAAAGACCAGTAGAGGTAGCGCAGGCATTTGCAACTACTGCCATTATCCGTTTCCCTGATTTTAATTGCTGAGTATATACTTCTTCAAGGTTTTCTGTAATGAGTACTTCATTTTCATCAACAGATACAGGAATAAATGCATTCTTACCCATTCCCATTATTGAGAGTGCTCT
>JABGXI010000006.1:0-4495 GCA_018675855.1 Flavobacteriaceae bacterium
AAAAAAAAAAAGAGAGAGAAAAAGATAGAAGAAAACATCATCAAGTAGTAGTTGTAGGCTTAGAGATATAAAAAGAAGAAATAATTTGTTTTTAGAGTTTAATAATTTATAGACGAGCTCAACAAGTCGTTCATTCAATTTTTTAAAATGGGGTGGTAAACATCCAAAACTAATGTCGTGTATGTCCAGACCAGCGAGCAGTCTGGCAATCAAACAATCAGCAGCACCATTTAATTTGAAATATCTTGTCAATGTATCACCGATATCCCACTGTCCACGTAGTAAGACTGCCATCAACACATCACTGCACAAACCTGCTTGCGCTGCATGGTTAGTAGCACCCTTGCGAGCAGAATGTGTTCCTAATAACAAATCTGCATACTCTTTCAACTCTTCCTTGACATCTGCTCGCAAAAGAAAAGTTTTTAACCCTTCGCTGTAACGTTTGTTTTGTTTGGGTCCAGGAAACACCGCGTTGCCTGAAATTGATGTACAACTTAACCAAACAGCCAAAGCAGTAATAGGACAAAGTTTCCAGTCATAGGGATTTGCCATCAACGCGATGTTGAACGCACGTTTTCCACCTTGGTCCATTTTCGTTTTACTCCATCGCGTCGATAAATGATCATCTGACCACACCATGTGATTAAACGTAACGGTTGTTATGTTAGACACTCGTGCGATCATATTCCACTGCCATACAAACATCACCCAAAGAAATGGATCGTCTTCGTTGGCCAACATATGAGCAATCTTTTCGTATGCACCGTAGGGAAGAGAAGAGCGTGCGTTTGAAAACTTGACAGGATCAATATCTTTCATTTTTGCAGTCATGTCGTCTCTTTTTCGTGACTTTTGCCACTTGCCTAACTTTGCTAGTGCTATTTTCGACAGTTCCACGCCGCTGCTCATGAAAAAGTCGGTAAGTGCAGTTCGTAAGATTTTAATGTGGCCAAGGCCGGACTTCTGTTTTGAATTCATCCGTTTTTGGTAGCTTAACGTATAATTAAAGTAAACGTTCATGTTTTCTTCAAATGATTTAGCAAGTTTAGCGGCATCAAACGTTAAGCGATGTTCGTTCTCTTCAGCTTCGAATATTACTTTTTTCACAATGTCATGCTCATCATAGAACTGTGCACACCAAGCAGTGAAGCGGTTCAAAGCAGCATTGTATCCATCCTGCGTTTTTTCTTTACGAGCATGTTTGAGAGCCTCATCAATCTTTTCAGAGCTCAACCATCCCGTTTGTAATTCTTCAAAACTTGGATCATCCTCTCCATCGTCATCCTCGCCGGGAGCAGGAGCATCAAGTGGATCTTCTGGCACTGAATAAATACTCATCTACATCGTCGAACGCAGGGTGAACGAACTATTTGTGACGGTGCTACGTTTCTACGTGGCACAAATCCTGGAAATTTAAATACCAAGGATTGCCTTATTGGTAAATTACTGCTGCTGTATTTGTGGTATCATTTTTATAATTTGGCTGGGAATTGTGGTCCTTTTTGTGGTATCATTAGCAAAAAAGCAAACCACAAAACGTCCATCAAATTAGTCAAAACCCCATATTAAATGGTAGCAAGTAGCCATGTCGCCATACTGAAATAATAAATTACCATACTCAAAAACGCTACTTAATCCATGAACTTGGCCAAATTGAAAAAATATTTCCAATTTGTGGTATGATTATTGAGAATGATGCCACAATTTTTTCCGAAAGTGAAGAATTTGCTATAAAATGATACCACAAATCTGCTACAATCATAATTACGTATATGTAATTTTTGTTTTAAATACGTACATGTAATATATATTTTTATACAAGTTACTTAAGAAAGTATCCTGATGCTGGTGAAGTAAGATTAGAATATGCAAAATTACTCACTAATCAAAAAAAGTATAGTTTAGCCAAAGATGAATTCCTTAAGATAGTTAATAGTTCACTTGCTTCTGCAGAAATAAGTTTTACTGTTTCTTTACTCGCAATTGAACTAGCTGATTTCGATCTGGCTGAAAAGTTTTTATTGCAAAGCCTCGAAAGAGGTTACCCTCAACCTGAACAAATATATATTTATCTCGCGAGAATAGAAGATACAAGAGGTAATTATACTGAGGCACTCACTTGGCTCAATAAAATAAAATCAGGACCATTCTTTATTGAATCTAAAATTCTAATGGCTGAACTAATTGCTAAGTATGAAGGTAATGATCAAGCAATTGAAAGTTTGGATCAGTATACCAATTTGACAACAGAAGCCAGACTTCAATTATTCAGGGCAAAAATATCTATTTTATATTCTGATAATAAAGAAACAGAAGCCTTCGATCTCATGAAAAAGGAAGAAGAAAACTTTAAAGGCTCTGCAGAATTTAAATATGATTATGCGATGCTTGCAGAAAGAATGGGCAATACAGTTCTTATGGAGCAGCTTCTTAGGGAAGCGATAAAGATTAAACCTGACTATGCAGTTGCGTACAATGCGTTAGGTTATTCATTTGCAGATAGAAATATAAAACTTGAAGAAGCAAAAATTAATATTGAGATTGCTCTGTCTTTAGAACCGAGAAATCATTACATTATGGACAGCATGGGATGGGTGCAGTATAGGCTTGGTAACATCGATGCAGCACTAGATTTTCTCAAAAAAGCCTACAGCATAAAAAAAGATCCTGAAATCTCTGCTCACCTTGGGGAGGTTTTATGGCACGCAAAAAAAATCGGAGAAGCAAACAGAATCTGGAACGAATCGTTAAAACAATACCCTGATAATAAGATATTATTGAATACAATAAAGAAATACCGTTAAATCTTTTTTTAAAAAAAGGATAATTAATGAAGTTTATTTGTATTGTTATATCATTTCTTCTTATAGGCTGTGCCTCCCTAGATAATACTCAAACCGAACGAATCACTTATAAAGAATATGAAAGCCAAATTAATAAAGAGAAATTCTCAAATTTATCACTTTCAGCCAAAATTACGCTTTTTATAGAAAAAAAAGGCTTTACTGGAAAACTTATTTGGTCAACAAAAAATAATGAAAGTAATATTTCAATTTTAAATCCATTTAACTCTACTATTTCAAAAGTCTATTTAAATAAAGAAAATAATTCTCTCCAAATCAGTAATTTATCAAATAATAAAAAGGAAATAGAAAGCAATATACGAAAAATTTTTGGCAATAAAGAAACTGTATTCATAATTGAGCAAATGATTATGAATCCCCCTGCACAATTGACTAATACCAATTTAGTCACTTTAACTTACAAGGACTGGGTAATAAATTATGAAGGAATTAAGAGTAAAGGTGAAGAAAGCTTTCCCAAATATATCGAATTAAATAAAAATGAGATTACACTCAAAATATACATAGTTGACTGGAAAATTGATTGAAACAAGACGATTTAACTAAACAAGGTTATACAAAATTTAAAGCGCCTGCAAAAATTAACTTGTTTTTAAGGGTGACAGGTGTAAGGGATGACGGTTTTCATGAATTACAGAGTGTCTTTCAACTCATTGATTTATATGATGATATCTATATAAAGATTCGAAGTGATACTCAAATAAATTTCATAAATGAATCCAATAAAATAATCCAACAAGATGATATTGGGCTCAAAGCTGCAAAACTTATCCTCAAAGATAAAAAGCTTGGCGTTGATATCTATTTAAAAAAAAATATTCCTATAGGGGCAGGCTTAGGCGGAGGAAGTTCTGATGCTGCAACAATATTGATGGCAATTAATGCCTTAGCTCATCTGAATTACACTAAAATGGAGTTAATGGAAATTGGATTAAGGCTTGGAGCTGATGTTCCATTCTTTATTTTTGGCGAAAATGCATGGGTTGAGGGAATTGGCGAGAGCCTTAGTAAAATTGATATTCCTGAATCTGTTTATTATCTATGTTATCCATCCTTTCCTATCTCTACTGAATCAATTTTTAAATCATTTAAATTGACAAAAGTCCCAATTACCTTGAAAATAACGACCTATTTTAGTGATAAACTTGAATTACAAACCAATGACTTGGAATATATAATCACTAAAAAATATATAAAGATGAAAGAATTATTGAATTGGATGAATAATTTCGGGTTTGCAAAAATTTCAGGAACTGGTTCAAGTGTTTTCATGAAAATAAATGATGCAAATCAAATTAAATTCCTTGATGAAAAAAAACCAATAGATATAAAAAGTTTTATTGTAAAAGGATTATCTACACATCCTTTTTACGATGTTTAAGTTAAGTGGGGAGTCGCCAAGCTGGTTAAGGCACATGGTTTTGATCCATGCATGCGAAGGTTCGAATCCTTCCTCCCCAGCCAATTATATAAACATAGGGGTGATTTATGAAAAACGATAATCTAATGGTTTTTACTGGGAATGCCAATAAAAATCTTGCAAAAAAAGTTGCCTCAAATTTAGGCTTAAAACTTGGTGAAGCTACAGTTGGAAGCTTTAGTGATGGTGAGACCATGCTAGAACTTCT
>JABGXI010000007.1:0-23358 GCA_018675855.1 Flavobacteriaceae bacterium
TGCAAAACCATTTTTTTCTCCCTCCGATGTAAGTAAAAAATTTGAGATATCTTGAATTTTTACAGCTTCAATTTGAGCCTTTTCAATAGGAATTAAATACTTTTTAAGAGCAATCGCATTCCATCCATTTTTTATGAAATTTGAAACTATATAAAAAAATTGATCCCCTTTAAAATTATATCCAGTAAGGGCTAGCAAATCAAGTCTTTGATTATAATCAGCAGCAGTGATTAATGATTCTACTTTTAGTATGGCAGAGGGACTTAAAACATAATCTCCTGCCTTTTTAGGAAAAGTATAAAGTTCAGATTTTTGTGTAAGTCTATTTTTTGAAAATAATACTAAAGAATCACCCACAACTGTTAATGCCTCTGCATCAAAACTATTCAAAGCTCTTTTAGTAAAGTCTTTTTGAGCACTATAACTAACCGATATTTCTCCTTTAACGATTAACTCTTTAGTAATAATATAGATTTTTAAGTTTTTCCTATTTGCATAATTATTCCCTGTATCTGCAATATAATAATGATCATCATCTGCAGCAATATCTTCCCAATCTTTATTTTTAATATCGTGAAAACGAACACTTTTAATTAATCTTCCTTTAGGGTTAAAGACATATAGATTTGCTTTATCACCAGAATCATTGTGGGTGATAAGATTTTCTCCATATATTTCTAAACCTGAGGTTTCGACTAAATCTTTATCTAGTTTAATGGTGGTAAAGGTTATTTGTGAAAAACCTAAAAGGGGAAGTATTAAAAATATAATTATTCGCATATTAAATTAGAATTTTAAAAAAGTTAAAAATAACTAAAGAGATTGAATTTTAATACCTTCGTTTTTTGAGATATTTTAAATAAATTTATGTCTTTTTCTGATTGAAAATTAGATCTTATGAAATATATATGTCGTTTAGGGATTTGTTTTCTTTTTTTAATCTTTTTAGGCTGTGGGGAAAAAAATTCTCTACAAAGTTATTTGGCCTTAGGTGATAGCTATACTATTGGTGAAAGTGTTTCTGAATTCGAACGATGGCCTGTTCAGCTCGTTGCTTCTTTAGCCGAGAAAAATGTTTTTTTAAATTCTCCTGAAATTATAGCTAAAACAGGTTGGACCACTGATGAACTCCAAGAGGGGATTAATCAGGCACCGTTAAATTATCCATATGATTGGGTCTCTTTATTAATTGGTGTTAATAATCAATATCGCGGAAAAAGTATTAAAGAATTTGAAAACGAATTTTATAATCTTTTAAGTCAAGCAATTATGTTTAGTGGCAATAGAAAAGAGCGCGTTTTTGTGTTGTCAATTCCTGATTGGGGAGCAATGCCATATGCCTTAGATAACGACATTCAAAAAATAGCTGAAGAAATTGATGCTTTTAATCAAGTTATTTATCAACTGTGTGCTAAAGAAAATGTTCGATTTATTGATATTACACACCTTTCAAGAAAAGTTTCCGATTATGCGAATTGGATTGCTAAAGACGGACTTCATCCCAGTGGAACTCAATATTCTAAATGGGTATTGGAAATACTTCCCTTCTTTTTAAATACTAAAAATGATTGATTTATCAAACGCTAAATTACTTGATAAAAAAGATGTGCTTTCTAAATTCCGCTCTCTTTTTTACCATCAGGAAAATGAACTTTATTTTGATGGTAATTCTCTTGGAAAACTTCCATTACAGGCCAAAAAAACCATTGAAGAAGCAGTTCATAAACAATGGGGAGAAGGATTGATTAGAAGTTGGAATCAACATTGGCTTTCATTACCTTCAAGGATTTCAGATAAGTACAGTGAATTACTAGGGGTTGAAACTGGTGAAATAATTATTGGCGAATCAACCTCAGTTAGTTTATATCAAGTAATTTATGCTCTTTTAAAAGAAGGGAGCTTTTCGAAATATCTTAGCACAGATATTCTTAATTTTCCCACAGACATATATATTCTTCAAGGTTTAGAAAAATCTTTCAAAATTCCTCCACTTAAAATTATTTCTTATAAAGATGAAGTTGAAGCAGAAATAGAAATACTAAAGGATTCTATTAAAAATAGTCCGGGTATTGTTTGCTTAAGTTTAGTTAGCTATAAAAGTGCTTATTTGTATCCCATGAAGCAATTGAATCGTTGGGCTTCTAAACATCAAAGTATTATTGTTTGGGATTTAAGTCATGCAGTAGGAGCAGTAGCTGTAGATCTTAAAGAAACAGAAACCTTAATTGCATTGGGGTGTACTTATAAATACATGAATGGTGGTCCTGGCGCACCAGCATTTCTTTACATAAATGAAGAATGGCATTCAAAGCTATTAAATCCTATTCAAGGGTGGTTTGGTCATCAACACCCATTTGGTTTTAGCAAAAAATACGAGGCTGCTAATTCTATAAAACGTTTTGCATCGGGTACCCCTGCTATTTTATCTCTTTTAGGAATGGAAGCTGGAATTGATATTACACTTGAAGCTGGAATTAAACTTCTTCAAGAAAAAAGTATTCAACAGTCCGAAGCATTTATAAAAGATGTGATCCAAGAATTAGTACCTTTAGGATTTTCAATAGAAAGTCCATTAGATCATAGCAAAAGGGGATCTCATGTTACTATTTCACATCCTGCTTCATGGCAAATATGCCAGGCACTTATTGCAGGGAATGGTGAGCATCCAAAAATTATTCCTGATTTTAGACCACCCCATTTCATCCGTTTTGGCATTACCCCACTTTATACTCGTTTTGAAGAAATTAAAATAGTCATTGAAGTTTTGAAAGAAATTGTAGAGAGAAAACTATTCCTAGAATTCCCTCTGGAAAAATTAGAGGTAACCTAATAAAGTGTCTTTTTTTAGAGTAATTCCTCAGAAACTTGGCATAAAAAAAGCCTTTAGGAATTATTCCTAAAGGCTATAACCATAAACCAATTCATCAATGAAGAATTGATAAGACAAATTTATAACAAAAAAATAGTTTTAATACGTTTTTTTATCAAAAGATATTTAAAATAAATATTTATATGTTGAATATACATACCATTAATCTGCGTAATTAATAAGTTTAGCTAATAATATCCAGAAAAAAATTTAAGAAAAAGTGGGTTACTGTGTCACCTCGTATTCTTTTTCCCAATTGGGATTCTCTAATTTATTAATAATGTACTTTACCGTTATTTCGGTCCCTTCAGCAAGATCTATAAGGGTTACAATCCTTATGTGCTTTAAAGGTCCAGTAATGGGGTCATTTTCAGATAAAATTGCATTACAATTTGGAATTTCGTGGTGATTTATAAAAGCTCCAAGAGGAAGTCGAATGTATCCGTCTTGAAAACGAGTATCATAAATGTGGGTAATTCCAAGATCTGTTCCGGCAGGGAGTTTCGAGGTAGTAAACAAGCCAAGACCTTCGATTGTACTCTCTTTAATGGTTAAAAAAGCAGGAAGGGGGCGCCAATTACTATCTTGAATCATGTTTATTTTTTTTTATTAAATTTTCAATATTCAAAGTTCACTGTTTTACATATTATTTAGCAATAAAACTTAATTCTAGGTATTCTTTAGGTGCTACTATTGCATTTAATACCCTAAAAGGAAGCCTGATTTCGTTTTTCTTCACAACTGTTTTCACATTTAATATAATAGTTGAATTTGCTGGAATTGAAAAAAAAGTTGGGCGTTTATGAAATGTGTATTCTCCTAAATATTCCAACTGAATTGGGGCAGCACCATAGTTCGTTATTTCTATATTAGCTATGGTTTTATCTTCTGGATATTTAAAACTGTTTATAATTATATTTTCACTGATTAAAGCCCTAACATTTTCCTCTTTACCGACCAATAAGTCTTTAAACCATATTACCGTTTTTCCTTCAAATAAACCTTTTTTTAGCGATTCTGGTGTTTTACTCGCAACCTTCACAAAGGTCATTGGACGATGCCCTCCTTTTGAAATCTCATACTTCCAATTCGTTAAACCATGAATGTCTGAAGTTCCCAAAATTGTTAGGTTATTGTCCAACGCAATTTTTAATGCCTCATCAGAATACGTATCCTCATTTACTACTTCAATTCCGTGTAAAAGATGTTTATCAATTAAAAATTTATGAAAAGGATCTAATCTAGCAATACCATCTTTTCTTTGTGAATCCCAGTTAGGATGATTCCAGAAAACAAAACCTCCTTGTTTGTTTGCTTCTATAATCCCGGAAAGAGAATCAGCATGAAGTAGTTTATTCCCGTCTTTAATGAAAACAGCATTAATATGTCCGGGCGCCATTTCACGAGTAATTTCTGAACCATTAATCACCTGTAATTGCTCCCCAGCTTGAATCATTCCATTTGCAATTGTAAAAGAACGGTTTCTGTTAGGGTGTGGAATATCATCTGAATGTGGTTGGTACTCTAGGTGCTCTGTCATTGCAATTAAATCAAGACCTTCTCTTCTTGCTTCTTCAACCCGAATACTTGGCCATACAGCACCATCTGAAAAAACGGTGTGGATATGTAAATCTGTACTAACCCAGTGTGCCCCTGGAACTGATTTAAAGAAAGGTCTTTGAGCTGAAATTTTATTAACAGACAAAAGAAAAATAAATAAAAAAGGAAATAATCGTTGATTCATATTCTTTATTTTATTAGGAAAGCTACAAAATTAATGTCATTTATTTATAATTCATAGACTAAGGTATTAGTCCAAAGTCTATTTTTAAAGTAGTCGTTATCACTCCTTTTAAATGTAATTTTCTGATAGCCAGCCGATAATACTAATTTTTTATTAAACTGAATTTTAAATCCTAAAAAGGTCCAATTTTGATTAAATCCATACGGAGTTCCATTCGGATTTAAAAATATAAATACTTCATCGAAAATTACCAGGTTAATGGGTACTTTTACGTCTGACTGGGTCAATAAATATTGGTAAGTAAAACGATATCTAATGCGACTTGAAAAAGTGAATTTTCTTAGCGATCGATTTGCTTGTAAAGGAAGCTTCTCTTGAAAGCGGTGTTCTAATCTTAAACGAGAACTTATAAGTCCCTTTTTTAATGGTGTATTATATACCAGCTGCTCCCAAAAGTTATTTTCTCTTCTTACTCTTGGAATGGAAGACACATCGCTATTAAAATTTTTTATAAAGCTGTATCCTGCAGTCCATTTTAAATTTTTTGATTGACTATATGTAATTGAAGGTCTTAAAATTTGTTGATCCCATACGTCAAAAAAAGAAACTGTTCTGAGATGAAATTCTGAGCGAAAGCTAAGTTTTTTATTTAAACCATAATCAAAAAAAACAGCGTTCCACGCTCCATTAATTTTTTCATACTCTTGAGCAGAAATAATTGTTGTAAATAATAATACCCCAAAATAGGGAGAAAATTTAATTCGCATTATTTATATTTTCGCATTAATCCTTCTTGTGTAACAGAAGCAATCAGTGAGCCATCGCTATTAAAAATACTTCCTCTGGCAAATCCTCTTGCATTAGAAGCGCTTGGACTTTCAATGGAATAAAGTAACCAATCATCAATTTTAAAGTCTCTATGAAACCACAAGGCGTGATCTAAACTAGCGTAATACATTCTTTCATGATCAAGATTTTTTCTATGTGGTAAGGTTGCTGATAACAACAAACTATAATCAGAAGCAAAAGCTAATAATTGATGCTGTAATGCAATATCTACTTTTATTTTTTCTTTGGTTTTAAACCATATATGTGAAAGAGGTGGTGCATTTCGGTTTTGTAAATAAATTGCTTTTCCAACAGGTCTAAATTCAAATATTTTTGGATGTGCCTTCATTAAGTATTGATATCGAATTGGATCTTGCTTTTGTAGCGATTCTGCTTGTTGAATATCAGTAAGCAGCAATTCTGGCGTTAGAACATTAGGCATTGTAATTTGATGGTCTACACCCTCTTCAGCTAAATGGAAAGATGCTGCCATATTGAAAATAGCTTTTCCATTTTGAAAAGCAACAACTCTTCGAGTAGTAAAACTTTTACCATCTCTAATGGCATCAACGTGATAATCAATAGGAATATCAATATCTCCTCCCAAAATAAAATAGCCATGCATAGAATGTACCTTTCGATCTTCTGGCACTGTTTGATATGCAGCATGCAACGATTGCCCTAATACTTGACCACCAAAAACTCGCCCCCATGCTGTTTTATAATTTTGACCTACAAAATGATGGGTATCTTTTTTTTCAAGCGTAAGTATATCTAGTAAAGATTTAAGATCAATCATAAATTATTTTATTCATTTTCATGCCCTACCCGTATGCTCCATATTTCATGTATTGGATCGCCTTTACTACTAAAACCTTGGTGATGCCATTCTATTCCAGAGATGGAGTATTCAAAAGGCAAAACTCTTCCTACACTTGTATTGTTTCTTGAAAAATATTCAATATATTCAGTGTAACGTTCTTTTTTTGCAGAATAATAGCCCCCTCCTGCTCCAAAAAACTGAAATGTTTCTGTGTTAAAAGCTATCCATTGAAAAAAACCATCTTTTAAAAACTTCATTGTTTTTCTTGATCGGGTAATATCTCTTCTCTGTTCTTTATTGTCTCGTATCCTTCCAGCCATTAACCACTTTCCGTCTAACTCAAGTTGTGGTTTTGAAATTTTATCCCATGTTTTAACTGAGGATTCAATGTTCATTTGTTTCATACCGTCCTGTTCAAACTTAGAATTAAACTCTAAATTTACCATAAACTGGCTACCCTTTGGCTTATAAAATCCGCCTCGGGTAAGAACAAATTGAGGGGGCTCTTCAATATATTGAGTCTCAATAAGATACTCATCATCCATCAAAATTCTATGGGTAATTATAGTACCATTATCTTCACTTTTAAATGTATAAACTTGGGAGTAGCTTATGCCAAAACAAAAAAATATAAGTAAAAATTGAATTTGTTTCATTTATTTAATTTCTATAATTTAATGCCGGTTTACGGTCACCTAACATAGGGGTGTATATAAAATCTACTCCTCTTTTTTTAATAAATTCTTCTTTCGCTGCTTTTATAGTTTTAGGATTATCTAAAAGTTGCATTCCCGTTAATGCAAGTGTCTTCGCTGCAACCATCATTCCTTTGTTTCCAATATCAGTCCCGCCTGCAGCAACTGCTTGCCAACTGTGAGCTGGTGTGCCTGGAACCCATGTAGCTGCTCTTAATCCAACGGTAGGAACTGCAAAACTTACATCACCAACATCTGTTGATCCTCCTGCTTTTCCTTTATCACTGTATGGTTCAACACCTTCTGTAAATTTTGTGTCTAAAACAAGCCCTAGACTTTCTGATATTTTTGTTGCAAATACTTTTTCTGCAGAAGTATAAGAATAACCCCCAACGGTTTCCAAATTTTTATGAACAATTTTCTGAAGAATTTCATTGTGTAAAAGTTCATGAGTGCCTCCGATCATTTCGTATTCCATAGAAGTTCCAGTTCCTAATGCAGCGCCTTTAGCAGCATTAATAATACGATCAAAAACATTAACTACTTCTTTTCTAGTAGAGTGACGTGCATAATAATAAACCTCTGCAAAGTCTGGTACAACATTAGGTGCTTCACCTCCTTTTGTAATTACATAATGAATGCGTGTACTTTCCGTAGTATGTTCACGCATCATATTTACCATATTATTCATAGCTTCAACAGCATCAAGGGAGGAGCGCCCTTTTTCAGGAGCACCAGCAGCATGTGCAGAGACTCCATAAAAACGAAATTTAGCTGACTTGTTAGCTAAGGCAGGTCTGATTCCGGCAGAATTCTTACTATCTGCATGCCAATGAAGTGCTATGTCAACATCATCAAAAAGGCCCGCGCGTGTCATATACACTTTTCCTGAACCCCCTTCTTCTGCGGGACATCCATAAAACCTAATAGTACCTGAGATATTTTGTCCAATTAAATATTTTTTTAAGGCTATTGCAGCCGCAGCTGAGGCAGTTCCAAACAAATGATGGCCGCAAGCATGCCCCGCTTTTGCATCATTAGAAACTTTATATGGAAGTGCTTTTTGGGATAAACCCGGCAATGCATCAAATTCACCTAAGAGCGCAATAACCGGTCCTCCTGAGCCATAGCTTGCAACAAAAGCAGTAGGAATTTCAGCGACCCCTGTGGTTATATCAAAGCCCTCTGACTTCAATGTTTTTTGAAGTAAAGCGCTACTCTGTTCTTCCTGATAACCCATTTCTGCGTAAGACCAAATTTGATGAGCAACAGTTGTATAAACTGATTTGTTTTCTTGAATTGATTTTAAAATTTTTGTGTACTTCGCCTGACCAAAAATTAAATTTATTGTTAGAAATAATAAACTTGTAAATAAATAGCGCATAGCTTAAATGTTATAGTTATCCTCAAATATATTAAATAAGAAAGGGGTTTCCTAAATTTGATATTCTTTATAGATATAGGAAATAATTTTTAAAACTTTGTTTAACGAACATATAAATTACTTTTATTTTCTAATTTTTTTCGGTTACTAAATAAACTCCCAATAGAATAAAACCACATCCAACCCACTGAATTAGACTAAAAGTTTCACCGTCTAAAATTCCCCATCCAATGGCTACAATTGGTAAAAGATAGGTAGTGGATATTGAGAAAACAGGCGTAGAAATGGACACCAATGTATTAAACATCACTTTTGCTAAAGCGGTTCCAAAAAGAGCAAGAATAAAAACATAACTGATGGAAACTGTTACTTCATTGTCTTTTCCGAGTTGATCAAATGGGAAGTCTGAAAACAAAAGTACTATAGCTGCAGGAATTGAAATTGATATGAAATTCCCTAAGGCAATTCCTAAGGCTGAAACACCTTGAAGTTTATACTTAATTACATTTACATTTATGGAGTAACATAAGGCTGCTAAAACTACAAGAAGTGCATACCAACTTTCAGCTCCAGTTTTAATGGTAAATTGATTTGAAACTAAAATTAATGTTCCTCCAAAACCAATTAAGACCCCTAATATTTTAGCTAATTTTGACTTAGAATCAAATATAAAAATTCCTATGAGTATTGTGAAAAGTGGTGTCATCCCATTTAAAACTGCAGCAACAGAACTATCAATTACTGTTTCTGCAAAGGCAAAAAGATAACTTGGAAAAAAAGTGCCAAAAAATCCTGTAAATACCACCCAACTCCATGCTGATTTAGGAATTTTCTTGAGTTGTTTCCATCCAAAAACTGAGAGTATAATAGTCGTCATTAAAATACGAACACTCCCCAATTGAAGTGGAGTTAAGCCAATCAATCCTTTTTTAATCAAAATGTATGAGCTCCCCCATATAATTGATAATAAAATAAGAAAAGTCCATTTTTTAATCGTGTTACTCATATAACTACAAAAATCAATATTTTTAATAAATATGTGTTGATCAAAATTGTATTTTTATAAAAAATTAGTATGAAAAATTCACTTTCCTTTTTTATAGTTTTAGGCATTGTTTTTTTAGGGAGTTGTCAAAATAAATTGGCCTCAAAAGTTATAGAAATTGCAAAATCTCAAGAGAATATAAAAAAAATTAAAACTCCTGAAAAAGAAGCATTTGCCAAATTAAGTATCAAAGGAATGGCCTGCGCCATTAGCTGTGCAGTAATCATTGAAAAGGAATTAAAAAAAACCTCAGGTATTGTTAGTGCAAAAGTAGATTTTGAAACTAATACTGGATGGGTAACCTATGATGCTAATGTGCTAAATCTAGATGAAATAAGCTCTATTGTAAAATCAACGGGGACTACTTATTCAGTTTCAGAAATTATTAGTTTAGACAGAACTATTCATTAAATTTTATTTCCATTTCAATGTTTCCATTAAATGGACAATATCCTTTTCAAGATAAACTGCCGCGGGGTAAATAGAGTCATAATTTGGCCGGGCATAAAAATATAAAGAACCCACTAAAAAATGATCTAAACTGTCTGTCAAAAAAAACTGATATTGTGATGCAGCATTTCCAACGACAGAAAATAAAGTTCCATAAACTTTATTTCTTTTATTAATAAAAATCTTTTCAGGTATCGATTCTGCTTTTGAAATATGTTTATATGGAAGTTTGTAAGCATCATTTAACAAGGAATCTAGATTATTATCCACCGTTGCATAGTTCAAGTAAAGAGTTGCTTTCATCCCAGGATATACAATTCTTGAAATGTCCTCATTTATATATTTCAACTCTGACAGTGAATTATATTCTATTGAAAAATTAATGAGTGAAGTGAAAGGAACATAGGAAGGTGTAGGATATTCTAAACGTAAGTATCCATTTGGTTTAGGCTGACTTTCTGATGCACACCCTAGCATTAAAAATACTGCTATAATATATGCTAATCTCATTATTTCTTTTGTTTAGGCAACATTACTTTTACTTGTGTGATCCGCATTTCATCAATTTCTTCAATACTAAAAGAATAATTAGAATAACTAATAACCTGCTTCTTTTTGGGAAATTTTTTAGCAATTTCAAGTAATAACCCTGCTAATGTCTCAGCATCTCCTTTTACAGATTCAAAATCTTCTGATTCTTCGAGATTAACTATCTTAAAAAAATCTTTTAAATTGATTTTTGCATCAAACACATAAGTATGATCATCTAGTTTTGAATAACTTAAATCTTCTTCATCAAATTCATCGCTAATGTCACCAACTATTTCTTCCATAATGTCTTCCAAAGTAATAAGCCCAGAAGTTCCACCATACTCATCTACTACAATGGCTAAATGAATTTTCTTTTGCTGGAATTCTTTTAACAAATCATCTAACTTTTTATTTTCAGGAACATAAATTGGAGGTTTTAATAATTTTTGCCATTTATATTTTTTTTCATGAATATTGGGAAGTAAGTCTTTAACATATAAAATTCCTTTAATAACATCTTTTTTTTCAGTAAAGACAGGAATCCTTGAAAATCCTTGATCTAATATTATTGGAATAATTTCTTCAACAGTAAGAGTATCTGATAAAGCGAACATATCCATACGAGGACACATAACTTCTCTAGTATCTGTATTTCCAAAGTTTACTATTCCTTCTAAAATTCGCTGCTCATCTGAGGTAGTTTCATCATTATTTGTAAGTTCTAAAGCCTGAGAAAGCTTATCTACAGAAAATTGATTTCCAGATTCTCCAAGACGCCGTTCTAAAAAAGAAGTTATTTTACTCATTGGATAAGTAATCCAAAATAGTAGATAAGAATCTAAAACAACAATCAAAGGTGCTATTTTTTTTGAAAATGCTAACGCATTTCTATTTGCATATACTTTAGGTAAAATTTCTCCAAAAATCAAAATAAGTGATGTGATAATACCCACCTCAACCAAAAGTAATACAGCTGAATTTTCTATAGTTGATAAAAAAGTATTGCTCAGGATTGAAAAAAGCAAAACAATGGCTATGTTAATAAAATTATTAGCAACTAAAATGGTAGCTAATAAACGTTTCGGCTTTTTCAATAATTTAATTACTCTGGTAACTTCTATTTTATTTTCTGTTTCATTAGACTCTTCCAAAGACTTTAGTTGTAAAGAAAAAAAAGCGACTTCTGCACCTGAAACAAGAGCTGAACAAATTAGTAAAAAAACTACCAATCCAAATTGAACCCATATTATGTTAGAAAGGATTAATGGTAAACTCAACAAGGGTAGAGGGTCAGGATCCAAAAAAATAATTGTTAAAAAGGTAAATCATCTGGTGTGGGAGGAGTTTCTTCTGTAGAAGTGGTTTTTAATGGCGGTGAAGCTGGAACTTGCTCAGCCTCTTTTTTAGTTGAAAGGAAGGTAAATTCATTCACATTGATTTCAGTTGAGTAACGGTCGTTCCCGTCTTCTCCTGTCCATTTTCGATTTTTAATACGTCCTTCAATATAAATCTTATCTCCTTTAGATAGGTATTTTTCACATACCTCAGCAGCTTTATTTCTTACAACTATGTTGTGCCAGTCAGTATTTGTAACTCTTTCTCCACTTGTTTTATTAATATAAGATTCATTTGTGGCTAAGGGAAAGCGACCAATGGCTCCTCCTCCATCAAAATAATGCATTTTCACATCATCGCCTAAATGTCCAATTAACATTACTTTATTTAATGTGCCGCTCATAGTTTTAATAATTTAAGTTGGTTTTAACAGTAAATTTAATCAATCAAGGAGCAAATGAAAAAAAATTCTTCATAAAGTTTTGAATTATAACTGGAACTGGGAGAGATTCCAGTTGTTTTAATGAGAGCCCCTCTTTCAAGGGCTCATTTGTTGGTAAGATCCAGAAATTTACCAATAAAATTTGATGACTCAATTTATGTAGAATAGGTTCAGAATTCCAAAGTGTTATTTCACTTTCTGACAAGCCTTGTATTGAAGGAAAATCATGATGATTAATCAATGAATTTATATTGTTTATTTCTTGATCACTCTCTAATAATGGAAATTGATATAGTTGCTTCCAGATTCCTTTCTGGGTTCGTTGTTCTATCAAATATCTATTCTTTTTATCTGAAATTAACAAATAGTTAAAATGGCGCTTTTTTATTTTAGGCTTTTTAATTTTAACAGGAAGAACTGTTAATTTGTCTTGATTAAATGCAACACATTTTATAGAAAATGGGCAAACTTGACAATTTGGGTTTTGAGGAGTACATTGAATAGCCCCAAATTCCATTATGGCCTGATTAAAATCCCCCGGTTTCTGCTTATCGATTAAATCCATTGCCTTAGCCTTAAATAATTTATGTGCCAGACTAGAATTTATAGGAGTATCTATACCGAAATAACGAGCTAAAAAGCGATATACATTTCCATCTACAACCGCCTCAGGAATGTCAAAGCAGATAGAGGAAATTGCACTTGCAGTGTAGTCACCTATGCCCTTAAGTTTAATTAAATCATCAAAAGACGAAGGAAAAATGCCTCCGCATTCAAAATGAATGTATTTAGCAGTTGCATGAAGATTTCGTGCTCTAGAATAATAACCTAATCCTTGCCAAAGTTTTAAAACTTCGTTTTCATCTGCAGTTGCTAAGTCAGAAATTAATGGAAAGGTTTTTAAAAAAATTTTGTAATAAGGAAGCCCTTGTGATGTTCTTGTTTGTTGGAGAATAATTTCAGATATCCAAATATGATAAGGCTCCTTGGTGGAGCGCCACACAAAGGATCTTTTGTTTTCTGAATACCATAAAAGAAGTTTTTCTGTCCAATTCAAAGTTAAATAACTTGATTTTATAATTATTAAATAAAGTCGGACAAGTATAATATAAAAACTTTACACAGAGCATTTTATAATTTAAATTTATATATTTGCGAGCCTTAAATTATTTAGAAATAAAATAAAAATATGACAAAAGCAGATATCGTATCCAATATTTCTGACAAATTAGGGATTGACCGTGCTGATGTTCAGTCTACCGTAGAAAAATTCATGAAAGAAGTTAAAGTTTCTCTTGAAAAAGGTGAAAACGTTTACCTGAGAGGATTTGGTAGTTTTATTATCAAAACACGTGCGGAAAAAACTGGACGTAACATTTCACAAAATACAGCTCTTAAAATTCCTGCACACAATATACCCTCGTTCAAGCCTGCAAAAATTTTCGTTCAAGGGGTTAAGTCTAAAGTCCCAGTTTCAAAATAAATTAGTAACATTTTAATTCACAATCTCATATGCCAAGTGGTAAAAAACGTAAACGACACAAGGTAGCAACTCACAAACGTAAGAAACGTAGTAGAGCTAACCGCCACAAAACTAAAAAATAGTGTTAGGCTAAACACTCAAAAAATTACCTAAAAGTTCATTGAAACGCAGCTATCAAAAAGTTTGAAAGCTGCTACAGGAAAATCCTGAAAATATTGTTTAATCCGTTATTGCAAGCCTAGCTTGAAATGACATAAAAATAATTCAGAGTGAATAAAGAATTAATTATACGTTCGCATTCCTCTGCTGTTGATTTTGCGCTGCTCAAGGATGGAAAGTTAATTGAGCTAAATAAAGAAGTAGAAGACAATAAATTTTCTGTAGGCGACATATTCGTCGGTAAAATCAGAAAAGCTATACCTGGGTTAAATGCCGCATTTATTGATGTTGGCCACGAGAAAGATGGTTTTTTACACTATCATGATCTCGGTCCCAAACTTCCTTCACTAGTTAAATATATTAAACAGATAAGCACAGGTAAAAACAAAGATTATCTTTTAAAACAATTTCGTTACGAAAATGATATAGATAAAGACGGAAATATTGGTGATATTTTATCACCAAAACAAACCGTTTTGGTTCAAGTAGTTAAAGAGCCTATATCTACAAAAGGTCCTCGATTAAGTTCAGAGATATCATTAGCTGGCCGTTACATGGTCCTAATGCCTTTTTCTGATCGAGTATCTATTTCACAAAAAATTGAAGATAGAGCAGAGAAAAATCGCCTCAAGAAACTAGTACAAAGTATACGTCCAAAAGGTTTTGGATTAATTATTCGTACTGTAGCTGAAGGGCAAAAAGTAGCTGGTCTTGATGCTGACATTCAACAACTTCTAACTCGTTGGAAAAACTTATCTGCCAAATTAAAGCAGATTGATAAATATCCAGCAAAAGTATTGAGTGAAATCAATCGTTCTTCAAGTATTCTACGTGACATTTTTGATGACAACTTCACAGGTATCCATGTGGACGACGCTGAAATGCAAATCGAAATTCAAGACTATATTGAAACCATAGCCCCTGATAAAAAATCGATTGTAAAATTGTACGATAACCACCTCCCCATTTTTGAAAAATTTGGGATTGAAAGGCAAATTAAATCTGCATTTGGAACGACAGTTTCAATGTCAAAAGGTGCCTATTTAGTTATCGAACATACAGAAGCGCTTCATGTAATTGATGTCAATAGTGGAAATCGATCAAATCGTTCTAAAAGTCAAGAACAAACTGCCTTAGAAGTCAACATGATTTCTGCAACAGAAATTGCTAGACAATTGCGATTGCGAGACATGGGGGGAATTATTGTAGTAGACTTTATTGACTTGAATTCTAACGAGAATCGGAAGAAACTTTTTGAACATCTCAGTGAGGAAATGAGTACTGACAGAACTAAACACAAGATTCTGCCACCTAGTAGATTTGGACTCATTCAGATCACTCGACAACGTGTGAGACCTGAAATGAATATCAAAACTAAAGAGCCTAACCCGAACCAAAATGGTGAAGTAGAGGCTCCTATTATTTTAATTGACAAGATCAACACAGAGCTTAGTAAAATTACTATGAACAAGCGCAACCAAAAGGAAAAAATACATTTACATGTACATCCTTTTATTGCTGCTTACCTTTTAAGCGGGATTCCATCCAAGCGTTTAAAATGGTATTTTGAATATAAAAAGTGGATTCGTATTGTTCCACGCCATGCTTATCAATATTTGGAGTTTCGTTTCTTGAATAAAGAGCGAAGAAGACTCCGTAATTAATACCCAAAAACCGTCTAGTCAATTGATTAGGCGGTTTTTTTATTTCATAATTTTTATGAATAATGATTTTGATCCTAAAGCAGGCACATCAATAAACTAAAAATTCTATATTTATAGAGATGAAAAAAGTAATTACTTTTGGAGAAATCATGCTGAGATTAGCACCTGCTGATTTTTTACGATTTTCCCAAGCCAATAGCTTTGATATAGTATATGGTGGAGGAGAATCTAATGTTGCTATTTCTTTAGCAAACTATAATATACCCGTTGAATTTGTGACACGATTACCCATAAATGACATTGGTCGATGTGCGCTTATGGAGCTTCGAAAAAGAGGAGTTGGTACTCGATATATTATTGAAGGAGGGGATCGTCTAGGGGTTTATTTCTTAGAAACTGGAGCAGTGAGTAGAGCAAGCAAAGTAGTGTATGATCGTGCTTATTCTGCAATGTCTGAAATAGCTCCAGGCATGATTGACTGGAAAGAGGTATTTAAAGACGCTCAATGGTTTCACTGGACAGGTATCACTCCTGCTATTTCTCAAAGTGCAGCAGACGCTTGCCTTGAAGCTGTTAAAGTTGCAAGTGAATTGGGGATAACTATTTCTACAGATTTAAACTATAGAGCTAAATTGTGGAATTATGGAGGGAATCGAGAAAAAATAATGACCCAACTAACTTCCTATTGCGATATTATTTTAGGAAATGAAGAAGATGCTGAAATGCATTTTGGTATTAAACCTGAAGACCTTAATATTACTACTCAGGCAGAACATGTAAAAGCAAAAGCTTTCCTCTCAGTTTGCCAACAAATGCAGCGTAAATTTCCACGTGCGAAAAAGGTGATTACGACCTTACGAGGATCTATTTCAGCTTCTCATAATACTTGGGCAGGTGTTCTTTATGATGGGAAAAAACTATACGAAAGTACCGAATATCAAATCACGCATATTGTTGACCGAGTTGGTGGTGGTGACTCATTTATGGGAGCTCTTATTTATGGTCTAATTCATTATTCAAATAACAATCAAAAGGCCTTGGATTATGCAGTAGCTGCATCATGTTTAAAACATACCATAAAAGGAGATGCTAATTTGGTAACTATTGAGGAAATTGAAAAACTAATGGGAGGAGACGCCTCTGGGCGTGTCTCTAGATAATTTTTTATGGCACAATACACAAGATTATACGTTGTTAAGAAAATGGAAGAATCAGGAATGGTTCCTCTATTTTATCATCATGATGCTGATGTAGCAAAAGCAGTAATAAAAGCCTGTTATGACGGTGGCGCACGATTAATTGAATTCACAAACCGTGGAGACTTTGCGTTAGAAATATTTAATCAGTTAATTAAATACGCAATCGCTGAACTACCTGGGATGATACTTGGAGTAGGTTCTGTTACCGATGCCGCAGCTGCTTCACAGTATATGCTCTCTGGAGCAAATTTTGTTGTTACTCCAGTATTTAGAGAAGACATTGCGGTAGTTTGTAATCGAAGAAAAGTATTATGGTCTGCTGGCTGTGGTTCTCTAACTGAAATTGCAAAAGCAGAAGAAATGGGATGCGAAATTATTAAATTATTTCCTGGTAGCATTTATGGTCCTGAGTTTGTAAAAGACGTTAAAGGTCCTCATCCTTGGACCTCAATAATGCCTACTGGAGGTGTGTCCACCGAAAAAGAAAACCTTAAAGGTTGGTTTGATTCTGGTGTAACCTGCGTTGGTATCGGATCTAAACTTATTTCAAAAGAAATTCTTTCCGCTAAATCATATGATAGGTTAACCTTAAAAGTGAAAGAAACCTTGTCGCTGATTAAACAAATAAGGGAAATCTAAAGTAGATCTGCCATTTTTAAGCTTACGAGCTTAGGACTAAGAAAATAGACATACTCAACATTAGTGTATTTTCAATTAAAGTTGCTTCAGTCATTGGTAATTTTAAAGTGGTCCCTAAACAAGCACATTGAATTTTTTTCTTATTCATGAGAGTTTTAATTACACCAACCGTTGTAATTCCTAATATAATAATTGTTATAACTACTGCGCTAAATAGTTTGATTCGCATTAAAAAAAATAGCCCAAGCAGTGTCTCAATAAAAGGATATATCCAGCCATAAAAACGTATTTTTTTGGCCAAAGGATCATACATACTAAAAGATTTTGGAAAATTCTTTAAATCAAGCATCTTGAAAAAACTAAATACAATAAAAAATAAACCCATAAAATCAAACATCATTCGCCTGAGGTCCCAATCTTTATAATTTAAAAAAATAACGACTGTAGTTAGGTAAAAAAAAATAATAAATAGAGGTTGGAGCTGTTTAGCTTTTGAGACCCCTTGTCCCTTTTCAAAAATTGAAGTGATCTTATGAGTACTGTTATTATTGGGTTTTTCAAACAGGTTGAATTTTTTAGGTAATACCTTCTTAAAGACATCAATTGAAACTGGATGTTCAAGAGTAATCGTAACTTCTTCCATTTCAGATGAAACCTCAACATTTGTAACTAATTCAATACTCCCTAAATGCTTTTCAACAGAAGTTTTACAGCCTCCACAGGTCATCCCTTTAATTGTATATATCTGTTTCATTTTATTGTAAATTGAATGGGTATTAGCTATTAAACTAAAAGTGGATTTTAATTCAAATGTAGTGTAAATTGTTTTTATTAATCATAAAAAAATCTGTTCCAAAGTCTAGATCAATATATACTAGATTTTTTATCTTAGAGGGTGCTTAAAAAAAACTCGTTTACACTTGAAGAAGCTCAAAAAAGGCTTGTACACTTCTGTGCCTATCAGGAACGTTGTCATTATGAAGTAGAGCAAAAATTAAGAGAATTAAATATGATTTCTTCGGCACAAGAAATTATTATAACTAAACTTTTAGAAGAAAATTATTTAAATGAAACTCGTTTTTCTCAGAGTTTTGCTCGTGGGAAGTTTCGAATAAAAAAATGGGGGAAAGAGAGAATAATTCGAGAATTAAAAGCCAGAAAAATTTCTGATTATAATATCAAAAAAGGCCTGAAAGAAATCTCCAATGAAGACTATACTGAAACTTTTTATACACTTTTCGAAAAAAGAAAAGCAAGTGTAGATCACTATCCGCTTTATGAAAGAAAAAAAAAGATTCTAGATTACATGATTTATAGAGGTTGGGAAAAAGAAAAAATTTATGCAAGCCTGAATGACTTAAAAACATAAAATGAATCGAATTAGATTATAAAAAATCTAATCCGTTAATAAAATCACTTTATTATCTTTCATCTCTAATACGCCTGATTTAATATCAAAATAAGTAGTTGACCCTTCTTGTTTAAACAAAGATTCTTGATCCTTTTCAATGGCTATATTACCTTCAATTTTAACTTTTCCGGTAGTTAATGTAGATACAATTGGAGCATGATTGTTTAATACTTGAAAAGACCCAGAGACACCTGGTACTGTAAGGCTTTCTATTTCACCACTAAATAATTTGGCTTCGGGAGATACAATTTCGAGATGCATAGACTTAAACTTCAGCTAACATTTTTTCTCCTGCTTCAATAGCTTCTTCAATCGTTCCTTTTAAGTTGAACGCTGCTTCTGGCAGGTGATCTAACTCACCGTCCATAATCATATTAAAGCCTTTAATAGTTTCTTTAATATCCACTAAAACTCCTGGAATTCCAGTAAACTGTTCTGCAACATGGAAAGGTTGAGACAAGAATCGTTGAACACGTCTTGCACGAGATACTGCTAATTTATCTTCCTCAGATAATTCATCCATTCCTAAAATGGCAATAATATCCTGTAATTCTTTGTAGCGTTGTAACAATTCTTTTACATCTTGAGCACACTTGTAATGTTCTTCCCCTAAAATATCTGCTGTTAAAATTCTAGAAGTTGAGTCTAATGGATCTACTGCAGGATAAATTCCTAGCTCAGCAATTTTACGCGAAAGAACTGTAGTTGCATCTAAGTGAGCAAAGGTAGTCGCCGGTGCAGGATCCGTAAGATCATCTGCAGGTACATAAACCGCTTGAACCGATGTAATTGATCCTTTTTTGGTAGATGTAATTCGCTCTTGCATGGCTCCCATTTCAGTGGCTAGAGTAGGTTGATATCCCACTGCAGAGGGCATTCGACCTAAAAGGGCAGAAACCTCTGAACCAGCTTGAGTGAAACGGAAAATATTGTCTACAAAAAATAATACGTCTTTACCTTGACCATCTCCAGAGCCATCTCTAAAATATTCAGCGATGGTAAGTCCCGAAAGTGCCACACGAGCACGTGCTCCGGGAGGTTCGTTCATTTGACCAAATACGAAAGTGGCCTTGGATTCTTTCATTGCGGCTTTATCCACCTTTGTTAGATCCCATCCGCCTTCTTCCATAGATTGTAAGAAATCATCTCCATATTTGATAATCCCTGATTCTAGCATCTCACGAAGTAAGTCATTCCCCTCTCGAGTACGTTCTCCAACTCCAGCAAATACTGAAAGTCCACCGTGACCTTTTGCGATGTTATTAATCAATTCTTGAATCAATACTGTCTTACCTACACCAGCTCCTCCAAAAAGTCCAATTTTTCCTCCTTTGGCATAAGGCTCGATTAAATCAATTACTTTAATTCCTGTAAATAGTACTTCTGTTGAAGTCGAAAGATCTTCAAACGCGGGAGCGTCTCGATGAATCGGAAGACCATGTTCGTTTTCTTTTGGAAGGTTTTCCATTCCATCAATGGCATCACCAATAACATTAAATAAGCGTCCATAAACATCTTCACCAACGGGCATCTGAATCGGACTTCCTTTTGCCTTTACTTCTGTTCCCCTACTTAATCCATCTGTAGAGTCCATAGAGATCGTACGAACAGTTTCTTCACCAATATGAGATTGAACTTCTAAGATAAGCTTAGAACCATTGGAATTTGTTATTTCTAAAGCGTCAAAAATTCTTGGAAGTGGATTATTTTCTCCAATAAATTGAACATCTACAACGGGTCCAATAATTTGTGAAACGGTACCTATACTTTGAGCCATTTTAATATACTTTAACGTTTATTTTAAGCTGCAAATATATGTGGTTCCTGCTAAATACAGAGTAGTTTTTAAAGCTTTTTTAAAAGAAAATTATATTGTTTTAATACCCTTTAAGCTTTGCTAATTTGTCTAAATGGTAATTATAATCTCCAAAAAGTTGTTGCGCAACTCTTGCCCGTTTTAGATAAAATCCAATATCTGCATCATCAGTAACTCCGATTCCACCATGTAATTGTATCGCTTCATTGGTTACTAATTTCACCGTTTTACCCAATTTTGCCTTTGCTAAATGAGCATATTTTACGGCCTTAGGGTCATTATTATCTATGGCTTGTAGTGCTTTTAGAACAATTGACTTACATAATTCAATTTCAGAAAAAAGAATTGCAGCCCGATGTTGGAGGGCTTGGTATGTTCCAATAACTACTCCAAATTGTTGGCGTTCTTTTAAGTACTGAATAGTAACATCAAATGCCTGTTTACAAATTCCTAGAAGTTCCGCCGAAATTCCAACATAAGCAATTGTCATGAGACGATCTAAAAGTAGGCGACCATCTAATTTAATATTAAGTTGATTTTCAGCAGGAACTTTAACATTTTTAAAAGTTATGTCTGCATAGGTTCCTGCATCCATCAATATTTTTTTTGAAATTGTAATTCCTTCCGAATTAGCATCTACAATAAATAAATTAAGATTCGCATCAACTTGGCATACAACAATAAGTTGGCTGGCTGTTGAACCATCGATCACTATTGTTTTTGACCCATTTATAATGTAGTTTTCACCTTCTAGAACTGCTTGAGTTTTAAATGAAGTTGTTTGATGGTGTTTCCCCTCTTGAATCGCAAAAGCTAACTGAGAGGTCCCTTCCATTACTCCGGGAAATGATCTTACCTTTAAAGCTTCATTATCTGACAATCTGAGAGCAGAAGCACCTAGTAGTATCGAAGAAATCAATGGTGATTTTGAAAGATTTTTCCCTGCTTCTTCTAAAATCTGCCCCAATCCTACAAATCCAAAATCCAATCCATTATAATTCTCTGGAACGGTTAATGCAGTCCATCCCATTGCAACCATTTCTTCCCATAAGGATTGATCAAATGGAGTATATTGGGTGTCTCTTAGTTTTCGCATCTGAATTACAGTTGCTTTTGCCATAAAAAGTTCTGAGGCAGAATCCTTAAGCATTTTTTGTTCTTCTGTTATAATTAATGCCATAATAATGTTATTTGGTGGGCAAGCCCAATATGAGTTTAGAAATAATATTTAATTGGATTTCTGAGGTTCCTCCTTCAATTGAGTTTCCTTTGGAACGACAAAATTTTCGAGCTAAATCCCCATCTGATTTTTCATTTTCACCCCAAAAAAGAGCTTCTGATCCACCAATAGCCATCAATAATTCATGTCGTGATATATTTAGCTCAGTTGCATAAAATTTAAAAAAAGAGGAAAGTGCCCCCGAGTTATTTCCTGTTTTAGCCTCATCGGTAACTCGCTGAATTGTTAAATCAAAAATCTCTTCATTCATCTCAAAATCGGTAATTTGATTTCTTAAAATGCCATCTGTGATTACTCCATTATTAATAGGAAGGTTATCTATTGCTACAGAATGCACCTCTTTTTTTACATCTGTTTCTCCAATACCACCGATCATTTGACGTTCATGAGTCAAAAGATATTTTGCTATGGTCCACCCCTGGTTTAAGCTCCCTATTAAATTTTCTTTTGGCACTTTAACCTCGTCAAAAAACGTTTCGCAAAAAGGTGATTTGCCACTAATCAATTTTATGGGTCTAGTACTTACTCCCTTAGAAGCCATGTCAATTAATATAAAGCTAATTCCGTTGTGTTTTGTAGCTTCAAAATCTGTGCGAACTAAACAAAATATCCAATCTGATTTATCGGCATAAGAAGTCCAAACTTTTGAACCAGTGATTTCATAATGATCTCCCTTGTCAATTGCTTTTGTTTGAAGGCTTGCCAAATCACTTCCTGCATTGGGCTCACTATAGCCTTGACACCACCATATTTTTCCCTCTACAATCTGCGGAAGATAATGTAGTTTTTGATCTTCTGTAGCAAACTTAAGTAACGCCGGGCCCAACATAGAAATTCCAAAACTATAGAGAGGTTTTCTACATCCCAAACGGGTCATTTCTTGTGTTAAAACATTGTTTTCATCAGAACTTAATCCAGCTCCTCCATATTTAACATCCCAATAGGGTACAACCCATCGTTTTTCAAGCATGCGTTCAAACCAAAGTCTTTGGTCTTCTGAAATAAATTTAGCATTACGTCCTCCCCAGAACAGATCAAAAGGATCTTTAACTGGTTGTCGCATACTAGCTGGACAATTGGCCTCTAGCCAAGCCCTTGTTTCTGTTCTAAAATCATTCAAAGAAGTACTGATTTTCGTTTCCATCTGTTATTATTTAATATAAATTATCTATTTTATTTTTTTGAAAGGCTTGTACTCCCATCTTGCCATACATTTGCACAGCTTGATTTAAGTTTTTAAAGCGTATATCAGTTGTAAATCCCTTTTTATATCTCAAATAGATTTGCTGAATAATTACAGCAATTTTAAAAAGACCAAAAACATAATAAAAAGGAATATTAATCATTTCAATATTACTTTTCTTGGCATAGAGCTCTACCAACTCACTACGAGTTAAATTACCTTTTACAAGAGTAATATTCATTCTATTTTCTTTCATAAAATCAGGATCTGATTCTTCAATCCAATATCCTAAGGTTGTACCCAAGTCCATTAAAGGATCACCAAGGGTGGCCATTTCCCAATCTAAAACACCTTTTATATCAAAGCTTCCATCTTTAGAAAGAATCAAATTATCGTACTTAAAATCATTATGAATAAA
>JABGXI010000045.1:0-3214 GCA_018675855.1 Flavobacteriaceae bacterium
CTTATTAATCGTATCTGCATTTTTTCAAATTTCAGATGGAATTCAAGCAGTTGTTTTGGGAGCATTACGTGGTTTACAGGATGTTAATATTCCAGCATTTATTACATTCTTCGCTTATGGTATATTTGGTTTGCCCATATCTTTTTATTTAGGCTTGCACACTCCCTTGGGTGTAACCGGAATATGGATAGGATTATTATCAGGGCTAACCACATCTGCTATTCTACTTCTTATTCGCTTCAATTATATGACTCAAAAATTAATTTTAAATAATTCTAATGGAACTACCTAAATTTCTAATTGCCGATAATTCTAAACTTGAAGATGATCTTTTTATCGTTCACACAGAATACCCTCGCTTTATTCTAAATGTCTCTAATGATGAAGTGCATTGGATGGAGGAGTTTGATAAGGAAGATGAAGCTTCACTTAAATCAGAATCACAATCTTTGATAGAAGAAGCTTTTAAATTTTACGATAATGAAATTGAATCATTAGAATAAACGATGGAAACATTAATTTCATTAGATAAAGCTTTTTTTTTGTGGCTTAATGGATTAGGTTCTCCAGAGTTTGACAACTTTTGGATGATTATGACCCACCGAGAATCAAATGTGATTGTGTACCTAATTCTATGGATTTTCATCTCCATGAAAACTTCCTGGAAAAAAGGACTTTACCTTCTAATGTTTTCGGGACTATTAATTTTATGTACAGATCAACTCACAAATTTATTTAAATTTTCTTTTGCTCGACTAAGACCTTGTTATGATGAAGAAATTAAATTATTAGTACGACTAGTAAAACCGACTTGTGGGGGTCGTTTTAGTTTTTTTTCAGGACATGCTTCAAATTCTTTTGCACTAGCTATTTTTTTTAGTGGGATACTCAAAGAATATTCCAAACTTTTCCCTTATTTACTTTTATTTATCGCTGCTTTAATTGCTTATAGTAGGATTTATATAGGTGTTCACTTTCCATTAGATATTTTTTGTGGAATGCTCATAGGAAGCTTAATAGGATATGTGTTCCATAAATCGTGGAAACTTTTTACCATTAAGTTCTTAGACGAAACTTAAACAGCGTTTTGTGCCTATAGGCTTCCTCTTTTTTTACTAGGGTAGTGGGAAAATTTTTGATGTTGGGAGTGTTTGAAAATTTTTGTGTTTCAAAACAAATTGCATCAAAATGAGGAGGAGTAAATACAACTATTCCAGGTTGGTCTGTATGGGTTCTCATCTCTATTCCTGTCTCTGATGAAAACAACACTGCAGCTTCATTTGATTTATTATTCAGCACAAAATAATCATCCATGCGGTTTTCTCCTATTTGTTTTTGTTTTCTAAAATCAAAAGAAGTTTGATTTACAGCTTTCTTCAGCCCAGTTGGAACTAAGGAAGGTTTTAGTTCCAAAACTTCATCGGCATGTATACAAAGGTATTGTCTATCAATCTTCCCTTCAGGGTTGAGGTTAAAATAGGCATGGTTGGTTAAGTTAATATGCGTATCTATATTTGTTTGGGCATGGTATTCAAGTGATAAGCTATCCTCTTCAAGCCGGTAATGAATATGAGCTACCACTTGACCAGGAAAACCACTAGCACCCTCCCTACAAATATATCGGAATGAAACTTGATTCGACTTTTGAGTTACTATGTCCCATGTTTTTTTACCCCATCCACTGCTGCCACTATGTAACAAAACACCTTCAGAATGTTCTATGCTAATTTGTTTTGAACCTATTTGAATAGGATTTTCTAGTCGCCCAGCAAACCGACCAATTACAGCACCTCTTGACCAATTATCATGATGATAGTCTTCAGGGGTTTCTAATCCCATGATAATATTGATAGGAATACCGTTTTTGTCTTTAACCCAAAGTTGGTGCAAGACAGCACCATAATCTAAAAATACAGCTTTTAAATTTTCATTCTCTAATGTTTTGACCTGCACCGATTTAATGATTCTCTTTTAAAAGTTCAGGGTAGGCATTTTGAAATTTACGAAGACGTGGAATTGAGACTTGTCTTACGTAAGGATTGTTAGGGTTGTTTTTCTCGTAATTCTGGTGATATTCTTCAGCATAATAGAATTTTTCTAACGGTTTTATTTCGGTCACAATTTCATTGCTAAAGATTTCTTTTTCTTGAAGGAGCTCAATGTATTTGACAATAATTTCTTGTTCCTCAGGTGATGTATAAAAAGCGATGGATCTGTATTGTGATCCTCGATCTGGCCCTTGACGGTTGGGTGTTGTAGGATCATGTGAACCAAAAAACACTTGTAAAAGAGTACTAAAGCTTACCACATTAGGATCATAAATGACTTCAATAGCTTCTGCGTGCCCTGTCTTTCCAGTCCCAATTTGATTATAATTGGGATTTCTAGTAAAACCTCCAGCGTATCCAGAATAGGCTTCAGTAACACCTTTGACACTTTCATAAACTGCTTCTACACACCAAAAACATCCAGAAGCAAAATACGCTTTTTTTAATCCCTGCTGCATTTCAGTTTGTGGTGTCCAAACTGGCTCTGTATGATTAGATGCAGGAGAGTTTGAAATACAAGTTTGAAGTGATACGAAACTTAGTAAAGCGACTGTTATTTTCATTATTTTATTTATTAGTTTTTGGCTTGATATTACTAAATTGTTAAGGTTGAGATATTAAAGGCATTCTTTGCTTAAAATCCCCACCACAATTTGGACATTTTTCTTAAAATATTTTTCACACAGTCTATACAAAACGTACATTCATATTTACATATGAAAGCCTCTAGACTATTGGTTTGTAAAGATTTATTACAGCTTTCACAATTAGTTTTCATTTAAAGCATAGTTATTATATAAATTAGACTACCCTATAATTTGTTGCACTAAATAATCGCCCACTTCAGTAGTTAAGTTTCCTTTTTCGCCTTCTCCTTTTAAATCTTCAGTTACAATTCCCTCAGCAAGTGAAAGGTTTACCACACGACGTATTTCACTTCCTTCCTCAGTTAATCCAAAACTCATTTCAAAAAGCATAGCCGCAGAAAGTACTGTTGCTAGAGGATTAGCTATTCCAAGGCCAGTAGCTTGGGGGAACGATCCGTGAATAGGTTCGTACAATGCATTTTCAGTTCCTACAGAAGCTGAGGGCATTAGACCCATAGAACCTGATATTACAGAAGCTTCATCGGTAAGGATATCCCCAAAAAGATTTTCTGTAATTAA
>JABGXI010000046.1:0-6302 GCA_018675855.1 Flavobacteriaceae bacterium
CTGCAATCCTTTGATTTTAAAAGGGTGGAAGAGCGGTCTCGAACCGCCGACCTCCTGAACCACAATCAGGCGCTCTAACCAACTGAGCTACAACCACCATTTACATGTGCGAATTTAACTGTTTTCAGCGACTAAACAATAATTGCTAATAAAGAAATTTATTTTTTTTCAAATATCGCTAGGATAAGAAATTCCTGCTATTTTTCTAACAGAATCAATGATTTTCATTAATTCTAAACTATTTTGATGAGACCATTTAGAAGATTCAATAGCACCTTCTCTAAGGCATTGACTGGCTTCCATTATTTCATATGAATAACCAAGTCCCAAAAAATTAAATGATTTAGGTGTTTTTACTTTAGACTGTACTAAATTTAAATTTGGTGATTCATGCCACCTATCATCCATATAAATTTCACCTTTCTCACCTGCTATTGTTGCACGCATTTCTTCGTTGTGTGTATAACTGGAATAGAGTAAGGCATGTGCATGTTCATATGTTAATATAATGGCTAACTGCTTATCTATTCCTTTTGGCGTTATATGTGCAGAAGCTTTTATGTTATTTGGTATTCCAAGTAAATAATAAGCTAAAAATATTGGATAAATACCTATATCTAGCAATGTTCCGCCACCCTTTATTGGGTTAAATAATCGTGAATCTTCTCCTTTATCTAATCCATTAAAACTAAAGGTTGCATTTATATAATGGATAGAACCTAAAGATTCTTTATCTATCCATTTTTTTACTTGACAAAAAGCAGGATTAAATCGAGTCCAAAGGGCCTCCATTAAAAAGATGTTTTTTTCTTTTGAAATAGTAATCATTTCTTTAACTTGAATTGCATTCATCGCAAGAGGCTTTTCACACAAAACAGCTTTTCCATTTAGGAGAGATTTAATACTTAAAGAAGCGTGCTGAGGGTGCAATGAAGCAATATAAATGATGTCTAGAGCGAGATCTTCAAATAGTTCATTATAGCTTCCGTAAAACTTATCAGCACCATAACGTGAGGCAAAAGACTTTGCACGCTCAAAATTTGTGGAAGCTACAGCTGTAAGTTTTGTGTGATCTACTAATAGCAAATCAGAGGCAAACTTATTTGCTATTTTACCTAACCCTAAAATCCCCCATCTAATTACTCGCATAGGTATTGGTGAATTAACGAATTAAATCAGTAACATCACCAATAGAAAGAGGCTGTTTTGAAGTAAAACCCTCACCTGCTTTTGTTCCAATTAGACGTCCAAAGTTTTTTGCACGATAAGAAACACTTTCTAAAAAATTTAAACTACTAATAGGTGTAGATTTATCCTTTGAATTTTTATTATGAAACTGACTCGAAAAAGCAGTAACTGCTTTTATTTTTTTATTTAAAAAGCCCGAAATATCAATAATTATATTAGGTTCAATATCATTCCATTGAATATATTCTAAAACAATTTTAGGTCGCCATTCCTTTTGATATTTACCAATTTGATTTTGAGTTTTAATCTTTGATAAACCACTTAAAAAACAAGCATCATTAATTAGCTTATTCCCTTTTCCATGGTCAATATGGCGATCATGAAAAGCATTACAAAAAACGATCTCTGGTCGGTAGGTTCTTATTTTTTTTATAACCTCTAATTGATGGTACTCATTATTTTGAAAAAATCCATCTCGAAACTTTAGATTATCTCTAAAGGAAACTTCTAAGATTTGAGCGGCTTTAATTGCTTCTTCTTTTCGAAGTATAGTACTGCCCCTAGTTCCTAATTCTCCTTCAGTTAAATCAATAATTCCTACTGATTTTCCTTGAGATACTGAAAGTGCTATACTTCCACCACAACCAAGTTCAACATCATCCGGGTGTGCACCGAAAGCCAGAATATCTAATTTCATTTTAAAGACTTTTTAAGGGCATTTAACAAATCTGATTTAATATCCAAAAAAGCTTCAATACCTGATGAAAATCGTATCATTTGACTAGAAATTCCTTGGTCTATACGTTCTGCTTCTGTCAATAATGCATGTGAGGTTAAACGGGGACTTAAAGCCGTACTTTCAACTCCAGCTAGACTCATTACAGGTTTTACTAATTCTAAATTTAATAAAAACTTTTCACAATCAATTCCTGTTGCCAGATCAAAAGAAAGCATTCCTCCAAAACCATGCATTTGCTTTTTTGCAAGCAAATGATTTGGATGTGACGATAATCCAGGATAATATACTTTTGTTACCCATTCTTCTGCGTCCAAAAACTCTGCTAACTTTTGGGCATTCTTATTTTGTTCTTTAACACGAATAAAAAGTGTTTTTACACTTCGTTCTAGTAACCAAACAGTATGATCACTTAAACTTCCACCGAAGTTTTTTGCTGATTTAAAGACAAGTTCCATACATTTTTTAGATCCTAAGATAACCCCTGCAGTAATATCACTATGACCTCCTAAATATTTTGTTGCGCTATGAATTACTGTATCAAAACCAAAGTTAATAGGATTTTGATTTACGGGACTAGCAAATGTATTATCGATCATAGTCCAAAGTTTAGCTTTTTTAGCTAAGTTACTTATCGCTTCTAAATCAATTATCTTAAGTGTTGGATTACTTGGCGTTTCAATGAAAATTCCTTTTGTATTTTTTTTGATTTCTATTTTAAAATCATCAGAAGCTAATCCTTTTGTAAAACTAAATTCAATCCCATACTTGGGAAACTCTTGTTTTATGAAATTACGTGTACCTCCATATAAATCGTCTTGAAAAATAACATGATCACCTGCCTTAAGATGAGAAAATAATGCATTACTAACAGCTGCCATTCCAGATCCAAAAATCATACCTGCTTCTGCCCCTTCTAAAGCAGCAATTTTTTTTGCTAAACCAATTTGATTTGGAGTATTAAAATAACGCGGGTATTGATTAATCTCTTGATCAATAAATCCATAAGAAGTAGAAGGATAAAGTGGGGAAATAGCACCTCCATACTGGGTGTCTGTTAATTCGCCTGCATGAACACAAAGAGTTTTAAAATCAGTTTTATCTTTCATTTAATTTTCAATCCAAGATGTTACACTAGGATCATCAGGTTGGGTACGTGGAGAAATTACTTTTGCTAACTCTCCATTAGTATTAATAAGGTATTTCTGAAAATTCCAAGAAACACTTGAATTAAGAATACCATTTTTAATTTTTTGAGTTAAAAAAGAATAAATTGGGTGCATGCTAGACCCTTTAACAGAAATTTTACTCATCATGGGAAAGGTTACACCATAATTTTTTTCGCAAAAAACAGCAATTTCTTCATCTGTTCCAGGTTCTTGGAAAAGAAAATTATTAGCAGGAAAACCTATAATGATAAAATTATCATTCTTATATTTTTCATATAAAGCTTGTAATTTTTTATATTGTGGGGTAAGTCCACAATTTGAGGCCGTATTTACAACCATTATTTTTTTTCCCTTCAAATTATTAAAATCAAATTCCTCACCTTCAAGGCTTTCAACCTTAAACTGATAAATTGTAGTGTCTTGTTCATTTTGACTTTTAGCAGATAGTGTAGCGATCATAAAAATTAGAAATGTTATGTTTATTGATTTCATTTATATTATTTATTCAAATGTCGCTGATTTCATCTAAAGAAAAAAATTAGTTCTTAATTTAAACAATCTCAGCAGATAAGCCTGCTTCTAAAAGAGCAGAACAACGAGGGGTTAGAAATTTCAAACTACCAGACTTTACTCCACATTTTCCGGAAAAATGAACTAAATAAGCACACTGTTCTGCCTGAAGAGATGTATGCTCACATATATTAATTAAACATTCAATAACATGATCAAAAGTATTAACCTCATCATTGTATAAAATGATTTCGTGCTCTCTTTCTGCTAAGGTGTTTACCTTAGTGATTTCTTGTGGATTTATTTCTGGATTTTCCTTGTTCATTTAACAAATTTCAATGCTCTCCAGGAGTCTTTTTGTTTTTTATCTACTAAATATAATCCTTCATTTTGACAACATTCATTTAAGACAGATATATCAGCTTCAAAAAATCCTGAAAGAAATAAAAAACCTTTAGGCTTCAGTGCAGTATAGTAGGTTGGTATTTGTTCTAAAAGTATATTTCGATTAATATTAGCAAATATAATATCATACGTTGGTTCGGATACAGAAATCAACTCTGCCAAAGAAACATAAACATTATTGCAATTATTCGTCTGGATATTTTCTGCTGTATTTTCAATACACCAAGGATCATTATCAATAGCATCTGTCCTTTTCGCACCTTTTAAAGAGGCTAAAATAGCCAGTACTCCTGTTCCACAACCCATGTCTAGAACTCGTTTTCCTTTAAAATCTTCATCTAAGGCAAAAGAAAGCATCATAAAAGTTGTTTGATGATGACCCGTACCAAAACTCATTTTTGGATTAATAACTAATTCAAACTTTTTTTCTTGTGGATTATGAAAATCAGCCCTAACAACACAATCTTCACCAATTAAGATAGGATGAAACTCTGACTCCCATTTTGCGTTCCAATTAATGAGTTCAATTATTTTTTTTTCAAAGGTTATGGTGACTTTATCATTATTTAAAAGATTAATAGAATCTAGAAATGAATCATAATAAAGGTCTTCTGGGACATAAGCCTTTAAGAAGCCTTCACTGTTTTCAAAACTTTCAAAAGGAAGTGATTGTAGTTCCGCTAATAAAATCTCTTCCCAAGGATCACTGGGCAGAACTAAAAAACTATATTCTATATAATTTTTGGGCATTTAAAATGCATTAACAATCGCCATAAAATCTTCTGCATTCAAAGAAGCGCCTCCAATTAAACCACCATCAACATCTTTCATAGAAAAAATTTCTTTTGCATTACTTGGCTTTACACTTCCACCATAAAGAATAGCTACCTCATTAGCCAAAGAAAGAGAATAACGTTCCACTATAAGACTTCTAATAAAGGCATGCATTTCTTGTGCTTGAGCAGGACTTGCTGTTTCTCCAGTACCAATAGCCCAAACGGGTTCATATGCTAAAACAATCTGCTCCCAAGCAGATTCAGGAAGCGCAAATAAAGCTTCTGATAGCTGATCTTTGACTACCTCAAAATGTCTTTCTTTTTTTCGTTCTTCAAGCTGTTCACCAAAACAAAATATAATTTCTATTCCTTCAGATATTGCAGTATTTACTTTTTCTGACAAGGAACTATTGTTTTCATGATATAGCGAACGTCTTTCTGAATGACCTAAAATGACCGTTGTTACCCCTACTCCTTTTAACATTGCTGCTGAAACTTCACCAGTATATGCTCCAGAGGCTGCAGCATTCATATTTTGAGCAACAACGGTAATTGAATCATTTTTTAAGAGATCAATACTTTGTGAAAGCTGTGTGAAAGAAGGGGCTACCATAACACGAACATCTTTAGGTTTAGAGTGAACGGTTAATGCATTTAATAATATTTCTGTTTCTCTGCGGTCATTGTTCATCTTCCAATTACCAGCTACTATTTGATCTCTCATGTTTAGATTGTTTTAATTCTTGGGTCCAGATATACGTATATAAAATCGACCACAATATTAATGATAATAAAGAGAAGGGCAATGACTAAAACAGCACCCATTACTACAGGAATATCTAATTGATTGAGAGCTTCCACAATTTCTTTACCCAAACCCTTCCAACCAAAAATGTATTCAACAAAAATTGCGCCTGACAAAAGAGAAGCGAGCCATCCTGAAACAGCAGTTATAACTGGATTTAATGAATTTTTCAATCCGTGGTTAAATATCACTTTATATTTAGATAAGCCTTTAGAATATGCTGTACGTATATAATCTTGAGAAAGCACTTCTAACAAATTACTCCGCATTAATTGAATAATTACAGCCAATGGTCGAATCCCTAATACAAAAGAGGGTAATATTAAATTTTTCCATACTATAGAATATGACTCACCAAAATCATCTAATTCATATAGACTACCGGTCATATTTAATTTTGTGTAATCATGTAAAACATATCCAAAAAACCATGAGAATAAAATTGCACTAAAAAATGATGGAACACTCATTCCCAGAGTACTTATTAATTGTAAAAAACGATCTATCCATGTATCTTTATTTAAGGTGGCTACTATCCCAAAAAAAATACCTATTACAATTGCAATAATCATAGAGGATAAAGCTAAAATTGCAGTATTTGGAAGCGTTTCTTTTAATATTTTAGTAATAGGTTTGCCTCTGTTTTGATAAGAAGTTCTCAAATAAGGAGCTTTAATAACCCAAACCTTATTAGTATTTGAAAAAAGCTTCCA
>JABGXI010000047.1:0-17518 GCA_018675855.1 Flavobacteriaceae bacterium
CGTTGCCGAAGCTACTGTAACTAAATGGCTTAAGGGAATAGGCGATTCTATTTCTTTAGATGATCCTATTGTCGAAATTGCAACTGATAAAGTCGATACAGATGTTTCTGCTGAAGTATCTGGTATATTACTTGAAAAACGTTTTGAAGAAAATGCGGTAGTTGCCGTCGGTGACGTATTGGCAGTTATTGAAACTGAAGGTGAATCAGTGCAGCATTCTTCCGATTCCTCCTTGGAATTACTCGAAGATAAAGTACCAGATATTAAGGAAAATGCAAAGGAAGAAGAATTAGTTCCTTTAGAGGAAGAATTTACAGAAGTTCTTTTAGATGAAATTAAAATGGCACAAGAAACGGTTCAAATAATCACAAAAGAATCTTCAAAATTTTATTCTCCTTTAGTTAGAAATATTGCACAAGAAGAAGGAATTTCCCATGAGATTCTTCAAACTATAATAGGAACTGGTAAAGACCAGAGAGTTACTAAAAAAGATATTTTAACATTTATTAAAAATCGTTCTTCAGCTGAAATATTAATAAATGAAAAGTCGACCCAAACCATTATTTCAAAAACTAAAGCAGATGAAACAGCTGTTGGTAAAAAAGGGATTAGTTTGACAGGAAATGATCAGATTCTTGAAATGACTCGAATGGAAAAACTGATTTCAAATCACATGAAGTCAAGTATACAAACTGCAGCTCATGTTCAATCATTTATAGAAGTTGATGTTACCAATTTATGGAATTGGAGAGAAGAAGCTAAAAATGCTTTTCAAAAACGTGAAAATGAGAAACTTACGTTTACCCCCTTATTCATGACAGCAATTATTAAAGCACTTCGTGATTATCCTGAATTAAATAGTAGTATTCAAGGAGAAAAAATCATTATTAAACAGGCTATCAATCTTGGAATGGCAACTGCACTTTCTGATGGGAATTTAATTGTACCCGTAATTAAAAATGCAGATCATTTTAACTTAGTTGGCTTAGCCAAAGCTGTTAACGACTTAGCAAAAAGATCTAGGAATAACGCTTTAAAACCCGACGAGGTTCAAGACGGAACTTATACATTTACCAATATTGGAAATTTTGGTTCTATTATGGGTACACCAATTATAAATCAACCTCAAGTTGGTATTCTAGCAATTGGAGCTATACGCAAAATGCCTGCTGTAATTGAAACTCCTGAGGGCGATTTTATTGGTATTAGACATAAAGTAATTTTATCTCATAGTTTTGATCACAGAATTATAAATGGAGCAGCTGGTGCCCTTTTCGTAAAACGTGTTGCAGAATATCTTGAAAATTGGGAAGAAAACCTTCCTTATTAAAACCTAAACATTATATGAAACTTCAACTCTCTATTCCACTTTGTTTTTTTGATCTAGAAACTACAGGTACTGATATTTCAAAGGATAGAATTGTAGAAATTGCTATTTTGAAATTACACCCAGACGGTACTCAAGACAAGAAAGAGTGGCGTATCAATCCTGAGCAATCAATTCCACCAGAAGTAACAGCTGTTCATGGAATTACCAATGAAATGGTTGCCAATGAAGCTACTTTTAAAGAAAGTTCAATTGAAATATATAGCTTTTTAAAAGGATGTGATCTTGCTGGATATAATTCAGATCGTTTTGATATTCCTTTGCTTGTAGAGGAGTTACTCAGGGCTGAAGTAAAATTCGATTTCAAGAATATTAAAACGGTTGATGTTCAAACGATATTTCATAAAATGGAACAACGCACCCTCACTGCAGCCCTTCGTTTTTATTGCAACGAAGATCTTACAGATGCTCATTCTGCTCATGCTGATACAAAAGCGACACACGATGTTCTTATCGCTCAACTTAACCGCTATAAAGATTTAGAGCCTAACATTGATTTTTTAAATGAATTTAGTACCCGCAGAAAAACGGCTGACTTTGCTGGTTTCGTTGTTTATGATAAAACAGGGGAACCTTGTTTTGGATTTGGAAAACATAGGGGTAAAAAGGTAATAGACATTCTTGCGTCAGAGCCAGGGTATTTCGGATGGGTTTTAAATGCTGATTTTCCTCGCTATACTAAAAAGGTTTTGACAGAAATCAGATTACAAGCAATGAATACTAAAGAATAAGCAAGTGAAAATTATTTGTATTGGGAGAAATTATGCAGCTCACATAGAAGAGTTAGGAAATGAAAAACCAGAGAATCCAGTCTTGTTTTTAAAACCCGATACAACTATACTTCAGAAAAACCAACCTTTTTTTATTCCACATTTTAGCAATGATATTCACTATGAAGTTGAGATTTTGGTTCGTATTGAAAAGTTAGGAAAACATATAGCTCCTCATTTTGCTTCTAAATATTATTCTCAAATTGGTTTGGGAATTGATTTTACCGCAAGAACTGTTCAAGACGAATTAAAGCAAAAGGGACTTCCTTGGGAAAAAGCTAAAGCATTTGACGGCTCTTCTTTAATAGGAGATTGGTTTGATAAAGAGACCTTTAAATCCTTAGACAAATTGTCATTTCGACTAGATAAAAATGGTATAACAGTTCAAGAAACTACAACAGCATATATGCTTTGGAAAATTGATGAACTTATTTCATATTGCTCACAATATTTTACTCTAAAAATTGGAGATGTGATTTTCACAGGAACACCAGCAGGTGTCGGTCCAGTTGCAATAGAAGACCGTTTGGTTGGTTTTATTGAAAATAAACAAGCCTTTTCGGTTAATATAAAATAATATGAAGGCAGAATTAATAACTATTGGAGACGAAATTTTAATTGGGCAAATTATTAATACAAATGCTGTTTTTTTAGCTAAAGAATTAAATAAAATTGGAATAGAAATTGCACAAATCACAAGTATTTCCGATCAAAAAGTACATATTATTGAAGCTTTAGACGCCTCAGCTAAAAGAGCAGAAGTTGTAATTCTTACCGGCGGATTGGGTCCTACTAAAGATGATTTAACAAAGCATACACTGTGTGAATATTTTAACGATACTTTAATAGAAAATGAGGAAATTCTTGCCCACATAGAAGAGATTTTTAAAAAATATGTAAATACCCCTATAAATAATCATAATCGTCAACAAGCACTCCTACCATCAAAAGCAAGTATTTTTAAAAATGATCACGGAACAGCTTCTGGTATGTGGTTTGAAAAAAAAGGCCAAATCATTATTTCGCTTCCTGGAGTTCCCTTTGAAATGAAATCTTTGATGAATCAAAGTGTAATTCCACAACTTCAAAAGCACTTCACCCGTCCTTTTATTTTACACAAAACAATTATGACTTATGGTCTCGGTGAAAGTGCCATAGCAGAGCGTATTGAAGCGTGGGAGAATAATTTACCACAAGTAATTAAGCTAGCCTACCTCCCTAACTTAGGTAGGGTAAGAATTCGTTTATCGTCGGTGGGGTCAAATGAGGAGCTACTTAAAGATGCAATTGATAGCGAAATAGAGAAGTTATTACCTCTTATAAACGATATTTTTGTTGGTTTTGAGGATGAGACTTCTTTGGAACTTCAAATAAAAGAAGGTTTTGTTAAGCAACAAAAAACATTAGCATTGGCAGAAAGTTGTACAGGAGGTGAAATTGCATCTCGTTTGACTCAAGTAGCAGGAGCTTCAGGGTATTTTAAGGGCTGTGCTGTAGCTTATCACACACAAAGTAAAACAGATTTGTTAGGAGTTTCAGAGGCTTTAATCAATAAATATTCTGTTGTCAGTAAAGAAGTTGCTTCAGCAATGGCTCAAAATGCAAGAAAAAAATTCAATGCTACAGTTGGCTTATCAACTACTGGGAATGCAGGCCCATTAAAAGGGGACTCTGATGTAGAAATTGGGACTGTTTGGATAGCTATAGCTACTCAAGACAAAATAGTTACTGAAAAGTTTCTTTTTGGAAGACACCGTGAACGAGTAATCGGTAAGTCCGTAAACAAAGCCCTTGAGTTACTAATGAATCAAATCATTTAAGTAACAATAATATTTATTTTTTTTCTAGCGAGGCTTTTTAACGTGTTAAAATTAAATCATACAAACATTCTTATATTTAAAATTCAAAAAACTCTTTAAAATTTAGGCAAACAATTTTGTTACTCTATAAAAAACAGTAAATTTGCACCCACGTAAAAAAAGACGAAAATGTCAAAAATTTGTGAATTAACCGGAAAACGCGTAATGTTTGGAAACAATGTTTCTAAAGCCTTAAATCGTACTAAACGCCGTTTTGATGCGAATATTATTAAAAAACGTTTTTACATTCCTGAAGAAGATAAGTGGGTTTCCCTAACTATATCAACAGCGACTCTAAAAACAATAAATAAAAAAGGAATTTCTCCTGTTTTGAAAGAAGCCAGAGAGAAAGGACATTATAAAGGGTAATACAATGGCAAAGAAAGGAAATAGAGTACAGGTTATTTTAGAATGCACAGAGCATAAAGAAACTGGTCGTCCGGGTACCTCTCGTTATATAACAACTAAAAACAAGAAGAACTCTCCTGAGCGTCTGGAAATTAAAAAATTCAACCCGATTTTGAAAAAAATGACGGTTCATAAAGAAATTAAATAAGTCATGGCAAAGAAATCCGTAGCATCATTACAGACAGGTTCAAAAAGATTAACCAAAGCCATTAAGATGGTGAAAAAGGAAGGTAGTAACTCATATAGTTTTGTTGAAACTATTATTGCACCAGATCATGCCGTTAAATGGTTAGACAAAAAATAAGATTTTATAAATCTTAAAAAAAAAGCTACTTTTAAGGTAGCTTTTTTTATACAATAAAGTTATGGGAAAACTTAGTAATTTTTTTTCAAAACGAGACCAAGATAAGCTTGATCATGGGCTTTCCAACACTAAGAAATCTTTTTTTTCAAGACTGGGTACGGCTGTAATTGGTAAAACAAAAATCGATGAAGATGTTCTAGATGAATTAGAAGCTATTTTAATCCAGTCAGATGTTGGTGTTGCGACAACTTTAAAAATAATTGCTGCTTTAGAAGCGAGAATAGCAAAAGATAAATACTTAAAAACAGAAGATCTTATTCAGAGAATGCAAGAAGAAATCCTTGCACTTTTGGTTAATTCAGAGAATAATACTCAAAGTAGTTTTGAGGACAACCTTAAATTCCAACCTCAAGTTGTTATGGTTGTAGGAGTAAATGGTGTTGGTAAAACAACCTCAGTAGGAAAGTTAGCTCATCAATACAAAAAAGCAGGTAAAAAAGTAATGTTAGGGGCAGCAGATACTTTTCGTGCCGGTGCAATTGATCAATTACAGATTTGGGCAGATCGTGTTGAGGTTCCTTTGGTGCGTCAAGAGATGGGAAGTGATCCAGCCTCTGTAGCCTTTGACACCCTAGAGTCTGCAAAAGCACAAGGTTGCGATATTGTATTTATTGATACTGCAGGTCGCTTACACAATAAGGTGAATCTTATGAATGAATTGACTAAGGTGAAGCGAGTAATGTCTAAGATTATTACAGATGCTCCTCATGAAGTCCTTTTGGTTTTAGATGGTTCAACGGGTCAAAATGCATTTGAACAGGCAAAACAATTTACCGCCGCAACTGATGTAACTAGTTTGGCCATTACAAAATTAGATGGTACGGCCAAAGGAGGAGTATTATTAGGAATATCTGATCAGTTTCAGATTCCAGTTAAGTATATAGGTGTGGGAGAGGGAATTGATGATATTCAAGTTTTTAACCCAAAAGCCTACATAAAAACTCTTTTTAGCTAATTATGATTAAAGATTATATCTTAAAAACATTAAAAGTAATAGCCACAGTGTTTTTAATACTGGGTGCTATTTATCTTGTAGGGCCTAGGGTTGAGACTCCAGAGTTTAGCAATGAAATCCCTGGGGTTCCTGACAATTTAGTCAAACTTCAAAAGTGGATTAATACAAAAGAAATTCTTCAGGGGAATGTTCGTCCAGGTAATGCTTCTAAAATAATTTTTAACGATTCTATTCCCCAGAAAACAGAATATAGTGTTATTTATTATCATGGATTTACGGCATCCGGAATGGAAGGAGATCCTGTTCATCGTGATATTTCAAATGTCCTTGGAGCAAATCTATATATACCAAGGCTTTTTGGACACGGTCTTGAAGAAGAAGAGTCGATGTTGAATTTTAATAATGATGATTTTTGGAAATCAGGAAAAGAGGCCCTAGAAGTTGCTAAAAAACTAGGTGAAAAAGTAATTATTTTGGGAACAAGCCATGGCGGGTCATTAGCACTTGCTTTAGGGGATGATCCTTCTATAGAGGCCATGCTTTTATTTGGCCCTAATATAGCTGTATTTGACCCCAAAGCTAAATTATTATCAAAACCTTGGGGATTACAAATTGGTCGTTTAGTAAAGGGAGGAAACTATCATGAGTGGGAAGCTAATGATGAAAAGAAAAAGTATTGGTCTACTAAAACTCGTTTGGAGGCTATGACTCACATGCAGAAGTTTTTAGATGTTAAGATGAGGCGTTCTGTCTTTAAAAAAGTTAAAGTTCCTGTGTTTTTAGCCTATTATTATAAAAACGATAGTTTACAAGATAATGTAGTTTCTGTACCTGCCATGTTAAAGATGTATGATCAATTAGGAACGCCAGATTCTTTAAAGCTAAAACAAGCATTTCCTGAGGTTGGTGATCATGTTCTTACTTCATATATATCAACCCAATATTACGATGTTGTAACAAAAGCTTCTTTAGCTTTTTTATCAAAAATAATAACGCCTAATAAACCTAAATAGGTTTCATTAAATTATGAGAACAAAATCTACTCAAAAAAATACAATCAATGTTATTACTTTAGGTTGTTCAAAAAACGTTTATGATTCAGAAGTACTTATGGGTCAGTTGCGTGCAAGCGATAAAAAAGTAGTTCATCAAGAGGAAGGAAATATAGTTGTAATAAATACCTGTGGGTTTATTGATAATGCTAAGGAAGAATCAGTTAATACCATTCTTGAGCAAGTTAAAAATAAAGAAGCAGGAAAAGTCGACAAGGTTTATGTAACAGGTTGTTTAAGTGAGCGTTACAAGCCTGACTTGCAAAAAGAAATCCCTCAAGTTGATGAATATTTTGGAACAACAGACCTTCCACAATTATTAAAGGTTTTAGGAGCAGATTATAAGCATGAATTAGTGGGGGAGCGAATTCTAACAACTCCAAAGCATTTTGCCTATTTAAAAGTTTCTGAAGGCTGTGATCGTCCATGTTCTTTTTGTGCTATTCCTTTAATGCGTGGTAACCACCGTTCAACACCAATAGAAGAAGTCGTGAAACAAGCGCGTCAATTAGCTAAAGAAGGTGTAAAAGAATTGATGTTGATAGCGCAAGATTTAACATATTACGGATTAGACCTCTATAAAGAAAGAAAATTAGCTGATTTACTTTTAGCTCTAGTGGCTGTTGAGGGTATCGAATGGATTCGATTGCATTATGCTTTTCCAACTGGCTTTCCTGAAAATGTTTTAGAAGTGATGTTTGAGCAACCTAAAGTGTGTAATTACTTAGACATACCCTTACAGCATATTGCCGATCCCATTCTTAAGTCAATGCGAAGAGGTACCACAAAAGAAAAGACCACCAATTTGTTAAAGAAATTTCGTAAAGAGGTGCCTGGAATAATTCTTAGAACTTCATTAATAGTTGGATATCCCGGAGAAACAGAAGAAGATTTTGAAACCCTAAAAAATTGGGTTAAAGAAATGCGTTTTGAGCGCCTAGGTTGTTTTACTTATAGTCATGAGGAGAATACCCATGCCCATCAATTAAAAGACGATGTGACTGAACAGGTAAAGCAAGAACGTTCCAATGCCATTATGGAAATTCAGTCACAAATTTCCTGGGAACACAACCAATCGTGTGTGGGGAAAACCTACCGTTGTTTAATTGATCGTAAAGAAGGGGAGAATTATGTAGGGCGAACTTTTATGGATTCTCCAGATGTTGATAATGAGGTATTAGTAAATGCAACCACTCATTATCTAAAGCAAGGTGAATTTGTAGACTTATTAATCACTGAGGCTTCAGACTTCGACTTAACAGGAATACCCATTAAATAGTTTATTAGGCTCTATTCAAAAGAAAAGAGCGTTGGCAAACACTATTTTACCTGAATACCAAAAACTTCTAAAAAGCACATTATCAACGAGATAAATAATATTTCCTCTGCCTAGAGATTCTTCTCCAAAAATCAGTGATTTCTTCTGACGTTCAATTGCTTTATACCCAATAAATCCAGCTGAGGGAAGAGTATTTTCTTTTATGAAGGCTGCATTGTTACCGTTTTCTAAAAAAGAATATGCTTGTTCGTTTAATTTTAAACTATAGTAACTATCTAAACCAAAACTTAATGGGTGAGTTTTATCAAGAGATACTGCGTAAATACTTCCCGTTGTAATCTCACTAATCTCATTTCTTTCTTGTTCTCCTTTGGGAATTAGTGTCATTTCACTTACAATACTTTTCTTTTTTTCTAATTTAAAAAAATCGGTATTTGCAAACTTATTTAAAGCTCCAGAAACAGCAATAATTTTCCCTCCTTTTCGAATCCATTCAATAATTTTATCATTAGTGTTATTAGTTTTCCACTTTTTATAATATCCATTTGGAATGATTAGTTGATCAATTTCTGATAATGCACTTCCTAACTTATTTTCATCAATTTGCATTAAAGGATACGCTAATTGTTGTTCAAAATAATGCCATACTTCTCCATAGCTCAAAGTTGAAGCATCATCACTTCTAAGAATAGCAATTTTAGGTGCTTTAATCAAGTGTAATTCATTCGCACCTAAATCAGGTCCCGAAGTTGAATATCCCGTTGTTATAGGGTGTAATTTTCTGTTAAACTCTTTAGCAAGACTAGCTATCTTCTTAAGATAATTTTCATGGTTTAAATTATCTCCTTTAAGAATAAAAATACTTCCTGGATTCCAGTTTTTCCCACTATTTGAGATGGGTAGGCTAGTGTATCTAATTCCAATTCCTTTTTTAAGTAATGCCGCTATAAATTTTGCGTCATTAAAACTACCATAGGAAAGTGCATACCCATACATTTTCTCTGAAAGCACACTATTTGTTTCTGTATTAATCTTTACAGCTTTGGTTTCGACTTCTTCTTTTGTGGCAATTGCTTTTAGACCATATGCATAGGGCAAAGACCATGCTGTTATGTCATATGTAAGCGAATCATTTAATTTAGTTTGTGGTTCTAAGAGGACCTGTACCATTTTTCCTTTAGGCTGATAGGTAGGAACTACAAGTGCATTTTTCGAAAAGGAGGTATTAGTAATTTTTTGTTTTTGATAATTGAATCCTTTTAGAGTATTATTTTTCTTTAATGCATAGCTTTTTATATCATGTTTATTTAAAAGTGAAGCCAAAGCATCAATTTTATCAACATTACCCTCTAGCACAAAGTTTTTGTACTTTAATTTTTTATTTTTAAAATATGCTTGATAATTTTCATTGAGTATTTGTTTATTTTTCACAGCCATTTCAACAGTAGAAATTCCTGTAGTATAGTGGTGTTCAATTCGGTCAATGAGCGTTAACTCAATATTCTCATTATTGTCAATACCTAAGCCAGCAACTCCCCCTCCTGCTTGTTCATAAGTCATACCAATTGATCCTAAAAACATTGGATAACTGTCGCCATAACTAGGATAGAGTAAGTCAAAATTTTGTTTAGTAAAATAAAACCATCCTTCTTTATCAAAATAACTTGCGTGGTTTTTGCCAATTGCATCTTGAAAGTCAATTTGAAAATTAGTTATAACTTCATGAAGTGGTTCTGCTGCTGGTGCGAAATAATAAGGATTATTAATTCCTTGTTCATGAAAATCAACATGAATATGAGGTAACCAAAGATTATATTTTTTTACACGTTGTTCTGACTCTAGTTGGGTTAGCCAAGCCCAGTCACGGTTTAAATCAAACATATAATGATTACTTCTCCCGCTGTGCCAAGATTCACTGTGTTCTCGAGTTAAGCCATTACTATCATATGGTGTGCTTTTAGTCTGGTTGTATAAATTCACATAACGATCTCGCCCGTCAGGGTTAATACACGGATCTATAATCACAATGGTATCTTTCAGCCAATTACTATATTTTGTGAGTAAGGCATGGGCAGTTTTCATTGCAGCCTCTGTACTTGAGGACTCATTTCCATGGACATTGTAGCTAAGCCATACTATTGCTTTTTCATTATTTAAAGGCCCTTTTTCTATTCCACTATTTTGTAAATGTGTTTTTCTGATTGACTCAAGATTTTTCAAGTTTTCAGGAGAAGAAATAAAAGCCAGTTGCAGTAAGCGACCTTCATTGGTTTTTCCGTAAGATTGCAACTGAAGAGCTTCGGATCCATTCTCTAAATGTTTAAAATAATCAACTACCTGATGGTGTCTCGAGAATTTGGTGCCTAGGGAATACCCTAAATATTCTTTTGGAGATTGAATTTGCGATTGAAGAACAAGTGTAAATAATAAAAAGAGGTTGCTAAGAGACTTTTTGAACATAATTTTATTTTTGGAACTTTAAATTTACACTTTCTAATTAAACTCTAAATTTCTTTTCCTAAAAAACGAATATATTTACACAAAATCATTCATGAACAAACAACATATTCCTTTTCGAGATACAGGTCGTTTTTCTAGTTTGATTTGTGATTATTTATCAGAGAATAATACTTTAAAGCCTTTCTATGGTCTGTTTCCAACCCTGAATAATTTTAAAACTCAGATCACTGATAAAACTAAAAGTTATTCAGCTACCCATCGAAAAGTATTGGTTCAATCTCTTCGAGAGCAATATGAAATAATAACACCCTCTTCTTTAGTACTTGAAAACTTAGATCTTTTAGCTCAAAAAAACACATTTACTATCACTACAGGTCATCAATTGAGTTTAATGACAGGACCCTTATATTTCCTTTATAAGATCATTAGTACTATAAATTTATGTGAACAATTAAAAGTTAAATACCCTTCTTCAAATTTTGTTCCAGTATATTGGATGGCCAGTGAAGATCATGATTTTGAGGAAATTAGTTCATTTCGATTTCAAGATAAACGTATTAATTGGCATCGTGATTCTGCGGGGGCTGTTGGTGAAATTCCTTTAGATGATTTGCAAGAGGTTTTGGATGTTTTTGAACAGTATATAGGCACCTCAGAAAATTCAAATACAATTCGTAAATGGATCACTGAAAGTTACCGTGCTTCTCATAACCTTTCTGAAGCCACCTTTCGTTTGGTTAATGAACTTTTTGGTGACAAGGGTCTAATAATTTTAGAACCAAACAAACCTGCATTAAAAAAATTATTCATACCTATTTTAAAAGCAGAACTTACCAGTCAACATTCTTTTAAGAATGTAAACAGTCAAGTAGAAAATATACAAAAAACGTATAGTGCCTCGTTCATTCCTCAAGTGAATCCAAGAGAAATAAATTTATTTTATTTAGCAAAAAACAATCGCTATCGGATTGAAAAAGAAGCTGGAGAATTTTCGTTAAATGGAACTGAAGAGCGTTTTTCTGAAGCTAGTTTTTTAAAAATTTTAGAAATTCATCCTGAATATTTTTCTCCAAATGTTATTTTACGTCCAGTTTATCAAGAGGTTATTTTACCTAATTTATGCTACATTGGTGGTGGTGGAGAGATTGCCTATTGGTTTCAACTAAAAAATCACTTTGATTTTTTAAAGATTCCTTTTCCTGTTTTACTTTTGAGGAACTCGGCAGTCATTTATTCTAAAAAAACTGCTAAAAAAATCAAAAACCTAGATTTAGATGTGTCAGATTTTTTCTTAAAAAGAAATATTATAATCAACAAAAAGATTCGAGAAGTTAGTGATATTGATCTTGACTTATCCTTCTTGAAAACTCAATTAAACAAACAATTTGATTATTTAAATAAATTAGTAGCAAAAACAGATAAGTCTTTTGAAGGTGCAGTTACTGCTCAAAATATAAAACAGCTAAAAGGTATTTCTAATCTAGAGAAACGATTATTAAAGGCACAAAAAAAGGTGTTTGAAGATAAAGTTAACCGCCTTGTAGATATTCACGACCAGCTTTTTCCTGATGACACACTCCAAGAGCGAACCATAAATTTTGTATCTCTTTATCTTAAGATTGGAGATGCTTTTTTGCCAACTCTTTTTGAAGCACTGGATCCTATGAATCCAAATTTTGTTTTACTGGAATATTAGCCACAGAAAAATAGGTTGATTTTTTTGTTGGTAGCCAGTCTCCTTGTTTTATTCGGCTATAATTGTATTTTTGCTCATGCAAGAAAAAGTTCTTATTCTCGATTTTGGTTCTCAGTATACCCAACTAATTGCACGCCGTGTCCGTGAATTATTCATTTACTGTGAAATTCATCCGTTCAACAATCCGCCAAAAAATATCACTAGTTTTAAAGCTGTAATTTTATCAGGTTCTCCTTTCTCAGTTCGAAGTGATGAGCCCCCTCGCCCTGACTTAAAAAAAATTAAAGGAAAAATACCCCTATTAGGTATTTGTTATGGAGCACAATATCTTGCCCATTTTTTCGGTGGCAAAGTTAGCCCATCAAATACCCGTGAATATGGTCGTGCACATCTAACAAACATAGATTCTAGAGCTCTTTTTTTTAAAAAAATAGGTAATAATAGTCAAGTTTGGATGAGCCATGGGGACACTATTTTGAGTCTTCCCGAAGGTGCAGAATTATTAGCAAGCACAGAAGATGTTGAAAACGCAGCATACAAGCTAAAGGACGAAGATACTTATGCAATTCAGTTTCATCCTGAGGTATACCATTCTCTAGAAGGAAAACAAATCTTAGAAAACTTTTTGGTTGATATAGCCGGAGTAAATCAAGACTGGACCCCTGATTCTTTTGTGGACATGACCGTTCAAGATATTAAAAATAGAGTGGGTGATGGTAAGGTAATTCTGGGTCTTTCGGGAGGAGTTGACTCTTCTGTTGCTGCAATCCTACTGAACAAAGCTATTGGAAACAAACTCAATTGTATTTTTGTGAATAATGGGTTACTTCGAAAAAACGAATTTGACCAAGTGTTGGATCAGTATTCAGGAATGGGACTTAATGTTAAAGGAGTTGATGCATCTGAAATGTTTCTAAATGCCTTGGATGGTGTTTCAGACCCTGAAACTAAACGCAAAATTATTGGCAAAACATTTATTGATGTTTTTGATTCTGAAGCTAACAAAGTAGAGGGTGTAAAGTGGTTAGCTCAAGGCACCATATATCCAGATGTTATAGAATCTATTTCTGTAAATGGACCTTCAGCCACAATAAAATCACATCATAATGTTGGTGGTCTGCCAGATTATATGAAATTAGAATTAGTAGAGCCCTTGCGAATGCTGTTTAAGGATGAAGTTCGAAGAGTTGGGAAAAGCATGGGAATGGATTCAGAACTTTTGGGAAGACACCCGTTTCCTGGACCTGGTTTAGCCATTCGTATTTTAGGAGAGATTACAAAAGAAAAAGTAAGAATGCTGCAAGAAGTAGATGCTATTTTTATTCAAGGCCTAAAGGCTTGGAATTTATACGATGAAGTTTGGCAAGCAGGAGCTATTTTTCTTCCTGTCAATAGTGTAGGAGTAATGGGAGATGAACGGACATATGAAAGTTGTGTGGCCTTGAGAGCAGTTCAGTCTACAGATGGTATGACTGCAGATTGGGTTAATTTACCCTATGAATTTTTACAGAAAACATCTAATGAGATAATAAATAATGTAAAAGGTGTTAATCGAGTGGTATATGATATTAGTTCTAAGCCACCTGCAACAATTGAATGGGAATAGTTTTTGCTAATAATTAAGGAATGAAACAAATTAAAATACTTTTTACATTACTTCTTTTTTTGGGAAGCTTGAATCTTTCAGCACAAACTCCAGAAAAATTCCGTAATCATAGAGTAGGTAAAAAGGAAACCTTATCATCTATAATTGAGAGGTATGGTATTTCTAAAACTCAATTGTTACAGTACAATCCACTAGTGGATCGAGTTGGGATTAAAAGAAAGATGACACTGCGCATTCCAGTTTACAAAAAGGAATTATTAATTAGTGAACAGACACTTGAAATTAAGGAAGTCGAAATCGATAGTTTTATTCATTTGGTAGCTCCTAAAGAAACAAAGTGGCGCTTAGCATATAAATACAATACTACTATTAAAATTTTAGATTCTTTAAACCCTCAAATAAAAGAAGGACTAAAAATAGGACAACGATTAATTATGCCGACTGCTGTTGCTGCTAAAATTATTCCAGAAAAAGATTCACTTTTCAATTATTATAAAGTGCTTCCTAAAGAAGGGTTTTATCGTATTGAAAAAAAGTTAGGAGTGAATAAGCGTGTTTTGGATTCTTTGAACCCTAATATAGAAACTACTGGTCTTCAACCAGGGATGATTCTAAAAATTCCAGGAATGCAAAGCGGTGTCTTAAAAGTTGAAAACGATCTGTTGGTAGAAAGAGTTAATTTATTAGACTCCACACTTCAGAAAGCTAAAATAAAATTGGGTGTCTTGTTACCCTTTAGAGCTAGTGAAATTGTCTTCGATTCAATTGTAGACACAGAAAAAATTCTGGAAGGAAGAAATCTTCATACCATTTCACTTGATTTTTATACAGGGGTTCAATTTGCGATAAAAAAAGCAGCTATTAAGGGAATTGATGTTGAGCTTACCACCTTAGATACTGAAAATAATCCTACAATTATTCAAGAAATTATTCGTTCTAACGTGCTTAAAGATTTAGATTTTATTGTGGGACCTCTAATACCTAAAAATTTTAATATTATTTCGAATGCGCCTTCTTTGAGCCAACTAATTAAAATTGCGCCTCTTTCTTCTGTTCCAGTTGTATTAAGGAAAAATGTTTTTCAATCGGTTACCGAAGAAGCTCATTTTAGATCTAAAATGTATAGACATCTAGTATCCGTTATTGATACTACTCAAAATGTAGTTATTGTGGCTGACTCCTCACATCGAGTTATAGAAAAAGAGCTTAAGTTGAAGTTTCCCTGGGCTATTACAATTCGTCCAGAATTACAAGATTATATTCTACCGGAGTTAGTAGACTCTTTGCTTGTTGATTCTTTGCCTAATAAAGTACTTTTTGAGTCTAAATCTTTTCCGCTCATTGCCAGTGCTATCTCTCAATTTAATGCGCAGAACTCAAAAAATAGAGAAGTTCAAGTTTTTACTACTTTCAGGGGAAATGCTTATGACAATGAAAATTTATCACTCAGTATGTTGGGGGGGGTGAAATTTACTTATCCAGTAGGCTTTAGGCCAATGGATGAGGACTCATCCCGAGCTTTCATTGAGAATTACATCAATTATTATGGAAAACCTCCAACAAAAGAAGCACTTCGCGGGTATGATGTAACACTTGATGCTATTTTACGAACAGCAGTTGCGAAAGACCTCAAAAAATCTCTAGAATTAGGAGAAACAGGATATTCTTCTAATCGTTTTTTATATCATAAAAACATTAATGAGTCCTTTTCTAATGAAGCATTTTTTATTTTGCAGCATAAGGGCTATGAAATATTAGAGATAAAAGAATAGATAATACTGGCAAGAAGTTACTATTGATTTTGTAAATTTGAGCCCGGTAGGTTAACTGTCAAAAACAACCGGATGTCCAACACCAAGTATATTTTTGTAACCGGAGGGGTTACATCATCTTTAGGTAAAGGTATAGTAGCAGCTTCTTTAGCTAAGCTACTTCAGTCTCAAGACTTTAGTGTTACCATTCAAAAATTTGATCCCTACATTAATGTGGATCCTGGAACGTTAAACCCATATGAACATGGTGAATGTTTTGTCACTGATGACGGGGCAGAAACTGACCTTGATTTAGGTCATTATGAACGTTTTCTCAATGTAAATACTTCTCAAGCCAATAATGTAACCACAGGAAGGGTTTACCAAAGTGTAATTGAAAAAGAACGTCGTGGTGAGTTTTTAGGAAAAACCGTACAGGTAATTCCACACATCACCAACGAGATAAAAGAACGTATGAGTCTTTTAGGAGAAAGCAATAAGTTTGATATTGTGATTACAGAAATTGGTGGAACTGTTGGGGACATTGAATCACTGCCCTATATAGAGTCAGTTCGTCAAATGATTTGGGATTTAGGTCGTGAAAATGCTATTGTAATCCATCTAACCCTCATTCCTTTTTTAGCAGCAGCAGGAGAATTAAAAACAAAACCCACCCAGCACTCCGTTAAAACATTAATGGAAAGTGGAATTTCTGCAGATATTATAGTCTGTAGGACAGAGCATGAACTTTCTGAAGATTTGCGTCAAAAATTAGCTTTGTTTTGTAATGTTAAGCGGGAAGCAATTATTCAGTCAATTGACGTAGATACTATATATGATGTTCCTTTAAAGATGTTAGAGGAGGGTCTAGATAAAGTTGTTTTAAATAAACTTCAATTACAGCCTAAGAAAACTTTAGATTTAACACGTTGGAATGAGTTTTTATACAAATTTAAAAACCCAAAACACAGTTTAAAAATTGGTTTAGTTGGAAAGTATGTTGAATTACAAGATTCATATAAATCTATCTTAGAATCTTTAATTCATGCTGGGGCCATTAATGAAACAGAAATTCAGGTCATCAGCATTCATTCTGAAAAACTCAATGATAAAAATGTAGCAACAAAATTGAATACTCTTGACGGAGTGATAGTAGCTCCTGGTTTTGGAGAGCGAGGTATCGAAGGAAAAATTACAGCAATAGCTTATGCCCGTAAACATCAAATCCCATTTTTTGGAATATGTTTAGGAATGCAAATGGCTGTTATTGAATATTCAAGAAATACAGCAGGCCTATCATCGGCTAATTCAATTGAGATGGACGAAAACTGCAAAACGCCCGTTATTGATTTAATGGAATCTCAAAAAAGTGTTGTCAATAAAGGCGGAACAATGCGACTGGGAGCATGGGATTGTTCTCTTTTAGAAAATTCATTAGCACATAAGGCCTATGGCTCTAAAACGATTTCAGAACGACATCGCCATAGATATGAATTCAATGATGCTTTTAAGGAAAGAATTTTTGATCAGGATTTTGTGGTGACTGGAACCAATCCTGAAACTGGATTGGTAGAAATTATAGAATACAAAAAACATCCTTGGTTTTTAGGAGTTCAATTTCATCCTGAATATAAAAGTACAGTATCTACTCCACATCCTTTATTCGTATCATTCATACAAGCCAGTTTAACAAATAAATCAAAGGCTTAACTTTTGAAAAATAACTATGGAAGAAAAGAAGTTTGACCCCCTCCAGTTTATAGGATTTATCCTTATTGCATTAATCCTTACTTGGATGTTATACAGGAATGGACCTGTAGAAGAACAAAAATCAGAATCAAATACGACTACTGAACAAGGCGTTACTCCTCCTTCTAGTTCAGAAGAAAGTAAAAATTCAGCAGCCTTTATTCAACAACAAAAAGTAGAAA
>JABGXI010000008.1:0-4795 GCA_018675855.1 Flavobacteriaceae bacterium
TAGAAGTAAATTATTTGGATCAAATGTATTTTTTTCTTGGGAAAACTGTGCTCTTTGTTTGTAGGTCTTGGACAATACCATTTTCTTAATAAGGTCTTTAACGTTCCAATTATTTTCCTTAAAATCTACAGCCAACCAGTCCAATAATTCAGGATGTGATGGTAAAGAACCCTGAACACCAAAATCAGTGGGTGTATCGACTAGGCCATTTCCAAAAATCATTTGCCAATACCTATTTACTGCTACACGAGCAGTAAGAGGATTTTCATCATTAAATAGCCATCTTGCTAATCCGAGTCTATTTTTTGGCAGTTTCTTGTCCATTGCAGGGAGTGCTGACGGTGTTATTGTTTCAACTTTAAGCGAAGGTTCAGAATAGTTTCCACGGTTGTATAGGTAGGTAGTACGACCTTCTTCAAGCTCCTCCATAACCATCACTTCAATAACAGGATCAATAGCTTTTCTCCAGGAGCTTAGATTTTTTCTTAACTCTTTATCGACAGCAGTAAATTTAGGATGATTTTGAATCCAATGTTCTTTTAATAAACTTTCATTAGGCAAAGAATTTTCTTCTTCATATTGATTAAAAATAAATAAGGCTTCTAGTGCCGACAAGGCTTTATCATAAACTTTAAGATCATCCATTATTCCAACAAAAAGACCATTATCACCTGTAGATCCCTCATAAGTTTTACCAATTAATACGGCGCGTTCTTCTAGATTTATCCCGCTAGTGGAAACAGGTTTAATGGATTTCGAAAGATTATTAATTTTATTGTTAACTAAAAAGGGAGTTCCATTTTTAAATAAGCGAACTCCATTGGCTTTTCCATTACCGTTATATGAAAAACTAAGATGGGTCCATTCATTTACTTTTATACTGTCTTTAGAACGAACATGAATCATATTCCCTGGGGACATATTCACCAGGCGGAAATTAAGATGGTTTTGATCATCAAGATAGAAATCCCATCCTCTCCACCAGTTATTTTTGCCACCTGTAGTTCCTAGAATATATTGTCTTGCGTTTTCTTTTTGTTGCTCCGTATTTATCCATATTGCTGCTGAAAATGGATTTGTCCATTCAAAGCTTGGAATTTCTTTATCAATAGAAATTTTATCGTAATCACTTTTAAAACGTAGAGCTTTTCCTTTTACACCCTTCACTTGAAGTGGGGCTTGACTTGATTTTACATTTTTATTATTATCAGTTATGAAGTATTCTGGGGTTACAACGGTATTATTAGAAATAACAAAAGTTGAGTTTTTACGAGATCTTATTGGTGTGATTTTATCAAACGGATAGACACCAATCAAGTTTTTTTCAAGTCCTTTTTCTAAAGGGAGTTTTTCTATGTATTGATAAACTTCTGCTAATTCTTTTTTGGAGAGATCTAATTTTGTTTGTGTTTGGCTAATGAGGGTTTTTAATTTTTCAAGCTGTACTTCTTGATTTTCTGTTGGCAAGTATAGGAGGGGGCCAAAATCCCCATCATCTCCTGTCATCCCCAATTCCCTTATATTATTAAAAAAAGCGCTTAATTGGTAATAGTCTTTTTGAGAAATTGGGTCAAATTTATGATCATGACACTTTGCACAGGCAATGGTCAGTCCTAAAAATGCAGTACTAAAAGTCTCTGTTCGATCAAAAACATAGTTTAAACGCCACTCCTCGTCAATAATTCCTCCCTCTGCAGTCATGGGAGTATTTCGATTGAAAGCGGTTGCTAGTTTTTGTTCTTTGGTTGCATTTGGCAGTAAATCTCCAGCTAATTGCCAGGTAACAAACTGATCATAAGGCATGTTTTTCTTAAAGGCATTAATCACCCAATCACGCCAAGGCCACATAGTTCGGAGTCCATCGGCATGTAATCCATGAGAATCTGCATAACGAGAAAGATCAAGCCAATCTAGCGAAAGACGTTCAGCAAAAGCTTCAGAATCCATTAAACGTTCCACTAAGCGCTCGTAACTCCCTGGAATAGTATCTTTTAAGAAAGCATCTATTTCAGAAATGGATGGGGGGATTCCTGTTAAATCAAATCGTAACCTTCTAATTAAGGTTTCTTTGGTAGCCTCTCCTTCAAAGCTTAAATCATTTTCGATTAATTTATCTGAAATAAATTGATCAATAACGTGTTTATTATTTTTTACTGAAAGCGGAGATGCTTTGGTTTTTTTAGCAGGAGTAAATGACCAATGTTCTTTCCATTTTGCACCTTGATCAATCCACTTAATAAACATTGCTTTTTCTCTATCTGAAAGCAGTAGATTAGAATCTGGAGGGGGCATTTTTACCTCAAGATCTGTGCTTACAATTCTGTGGGCAGCTTCACTTCTATAAACACTTCCTTTTGAAAACGCAGTATTACCACTTGCTAATTTAGCAAAAGCGAGTGTTTCAACATCTAATCTAAGACCTGCTTTTCTTGTTTTTTCATCAGGGCCGTGACACTTAAAACAACGATCTGAAAGGATGGGTTTTATATGATAATTAAAATCTATTTCATCTGGAAGTCCTGCCATTTCTAGATTTATTGTTTTTGGAATTTCCAAGGAACAACTAGAGAAAAGATAAATAAGGCCCAAGCAAAAGCCCAGTAAACCATAAGAAATATTCTTTTTTATCTCATTTTTCATGAAGTTATGGATGATTTCATTAGCCTAAGTTAAAAAATTATTCCAAAAGAATTGAAAAATAATCCTTTACTAATTGCAGTATTTAGGATAAATAAGGACTATTTATAATCTAAATCGTTGCCCTTTTCTGGCAACATGAAATCCTTTAGAAAGTACCCATTGGGAGGCATTACTTTTTGGGTCAAGTAAAGGATTTGTGTGATTCATATGAATAAAGTAAACTTTGTTTTTTAGCTCTTGAGATACAGAATCTAAATAAGCAATAGTTTCCTTTACTAGGGGGTGAGGAATTTCTTCTAAAGGGCGATAGTTTATTTCTTCTGGATCAAAAAAAGTAGCATCTAAAAAAGCATAGTCAACCGATTCTAATATGACTTTTAAGCTTTTAGACCATTTAGACCATTTATCTATATCTGGAATGAAAAGAACCGTTTTATTAGGTCCTTGAATTCGATACCCTACAGTTTCAGAAAATTCATCACGGTGCGGAACAAGAAGCGGGGTTATAATTATTTCACTTTTAAAATTTACCGATTCATTTGCGACTATTGGGAAGAGCTTAATATTTTGAAGGCTGATTAATTGGCTCCAAGGCCCGTTTTTCATTAAAAAGTCTGCCATCCTAGGCATAACATGTACGGGAATGTTTTTTGCGCCTAAAGCCTCTCTTCCCAATTGTAAAAGGCCAGTGTAATGACCCATATGAGCATGGGTTAAAAAAATTGCTTTTGGAGCGCTGGGGAGCATCTTCCATTGTGAAATTATATCGGGAGTAGCCTCAAAAAGGAGATTAAAATTACTTTTTGGTTCAATCACAGCAAGCGAAGTGACTTTTCGAGCTTCTTTTTGGAAAACGGTAAGTGCTTTACAGCAATTTTTGTTACAATCTAAGTGGGGCGAACCTCCGTCTTGAACTGTGCCCAAAACAATTAAATAAGGAGTATTATTTGACTGTTGGGCAAACGTAAATATTGGAATTATAAAAAAAAAGCCTCCTATTAAAAAGGCTTCAAGTTTTGCAATTTTATCCCTCAGGATCAATTTAAAGAATTTATTGTCTTTATTTGAATAACTCCAGCACGACCTTGCTGACCCCATATATTTGTTTCTGCTAAAGATTCAAAAACGGTTACTTCACGTATGTTTTGAAGTGCCAATGAATTCGGAGGAAAATTATATTGTTGTCCATCAATAATCCAAAGTGGATAAGCTTGTGAATTAGTAAGCGACTCAGACTGTCTAATAATAACTAAACCACGTTGGGTGTCAATTCTTGCAGACCCTAAATGTTCTCGAATAGCCATTACAACATTTGGAGCATTTTCATTAATCCCCCATGCATTTAACCCACGTTTTTCATAGCGCACTTTTTGTTTTTCAAAAGCTTTTTGCTTTTTAAGAGCTCTCAATTCTTTTTTAGTAAGTTCTTTAGCCTCAATTTTTGTTTGAGCAATCATATTAAAGCTAATTAAAAAACATGTAGACAAGAGAAGGAATTTTTTCATTTAAGAGTATTTAAAACTTTAGTTAGTTAATTTATTAATATTTAGAAGGCGAAAATAATTTAAAAATGTTACATCTCAACTAAATTTAATTTAAGATTCTAACTTCCAAATAAATTTGATTATTTTTATAAAAAATATTTAATGAAAAAGACACAATTTTTAAAAGCATCTATTCTTGCCATTACGTTAACATTCTTTTTAAGTTGTGGAAAAGAAGAGCTCGCACCCATTGACAATAGAATTGTTGGTGAATGGACAATTTACTCTTTCACTGACGAAGCCAATGCTACCATTATTTGGGACGAACTAGAAGCATCTTTGGTAGATTTAATACCCGAATACTCTTGTTTAAGCTATACATTATCAGTTAACGCAAAACTTGCAACAGAAAGTTTTGTTAATGTCGACGTTGAAAGCCGGGGTTGTTTAAGTCCATCCTTGACAATTTTTACATGGGCAATTGATCCTGAAACAGATTTATATGATTTCACTCAAGGAGCACAATTTATCACGAACTTAGTTATCTACTCGAATAATGACAATCGTATGACATGGACTAATCAAAAAAGCGGCGAGGTTAAGGTTTGGGATCGAATAGTAGCTGAAACAAGTTCAGAATAGAGGCAAACTTAATAGTAATTTAAAAACCA
>JABGXI010000048.1:0-32637 GCA_018675855.1 Flavobacteriaceae bacterium
CCTTTTCCAAACAATACAATCAAAGAAGAAGCGTTATCAGCATTAGAGGTTCTTGGTTATTCAAGAAAGCAATCTGAAAAAGTAATAGATAACGCCATTCAGAGTGCTCCTGATAGTTCTGTAGAAGATCTTATAAAGGCAGCCCTGAATAAATTATAAAAACCCTTTGATTGAGACAACTCGATATGTAATTTTAAAGGCACCCCATACTTCACTTTTTATCCTATTATGGATATTTTTATCCTGTGGTGTTTTGTCTGCTCAAGAAGGTGCTGTTTTAGGAAATATTTCTCCTCCTAATTCAAGCAATATATCTAGTCAGTATCGATATAATGCAGATACTGATCGATATATATTTACAGAAGAAATTGGCGGATATCCAATAAGCATTCCTTTGATGCTTTCTGTCAAAGAATATGAGGCTCTGGTGCTTAAAGAGCAAATGAAAACATACTTTCAGGATAAATTACAAGTACTTAGTGGAAGAGGTTCTAATCTAGAAGAGATTCAAAAAAACTTATTACCCGAATTGTATGTGAACAATAAATTTTTTCAATCCATTTTCGGCAGTGATGCTATTAATATTTCTCCCCAAGGTTCCATAGGAATAGATTTAGGATATCGCTATCAAAAAAATGATAATCCAAATGCATCACCAGTAAATAGAAGAAATAATGGATTTGATTTTGACCAACGAATAAGCTTAAGCTTATTGGGAAAAATTGGAGAACGACTTCAAATTACTGCAAATTATGATACTGAATCTACTTTTGATTTTCAAAATTTAATTAAAATCCAATTCAATAAACCTCAACTTTCGGAAATTAAGAATTTGATACCAGGAAAAGTGGGTTCAACATTGAGTGGACTCCAACAAAAGGCTGAGTCAATCCAAAATAAAGTGTCCGATGTTAAACAAAAAATCAATGAAGCTAAAAGTACTTTAAATCAAGCAAGACAAAAAATTGATGATTTAAAAGAGAACCTTAACAAACTCCCAAACAATTCTGAACAAGTCGGAAATAGAGTGGCAGACTATTTAAAAGGAAAGGTTACTGAAGATGCTATTCTTCAGAATATTGACATTGGTAATATTAGTATGCCCTTAAATAGTAACTTAATACAAGGGGCACAAAGTCTTTTTGGAGTAAGAGCAGATTTGAAATTTGGTAATACTACAATTTCAGGAATTTTTTCGGAGCAACGTTCTCAGTCTCAGAATATTACTTCACAAGGAGGTGGGAAGCTTGAGGATTTTAGCCTTTTTGCGTTAGATTACGAAGAAGATAGGCACTACTTTATTAGTCATTATTTTAGAGATAATTACGATGCGTTTTTAGACACTTATCCTTACATAAATTCACCTATTCAGATTACTAGAATTGAGGTTTGGATTACTAATAGAGGTTATCAAACTCAAAATGTTAGAAATATTGTAGCTCTTCAAGATTTGGGAGAGGCTAATCCTGAAAATTCTCGATTGGATGACTCGGTTTCTTCTTTTTTTATTGAAGGAAATCCCTTATTTCCTCCAAGTAATAAAGTTAACAAACTAGATCCTGATGAAATTGGTTTTGGTGGGATTTTAACATCTAATATTCGTGATATTTCGAAAGTAAAAAACGGATTTGGTACAACTAAAGTTACTGAAGGGAGAGATTATGCGGTTCTAGAAAGTGCAAGAAAACTAAATACTCAAGAATACACTTTTCATCCACAATTAGGATATATATCTTTAAATCAACGTCTAAGTAATGATGAGATTTTAGGAATCGCTTTTCAGTATACTTATTTAGGAAAAGTATATCAAGTAGGAGAGTTTGCCAATGGCGACATACCTGGCACCTCTTTGTTACAAAATGATGTTTCGTCTCAACCCCAGCAGGCACCTACCATTCAAACAAACAATCTAGTGGTTAAATTGCTTAAAAGTAGTTTGACCGATGTACGTCAACCTTTGTGGGATTTGATGATGAAGAATATCTATAACACTGGGGCTTTTCAATTGTCTGAAGAAGATTTCAAACTCAGTATTTTATATACTGATCCTTCACCAATCAATTACATGATCCCTGTTGACGCTTCTATCTGGCCAGAATCCTTAGATCAAGAGGTTTTATTAAATACCATGGATTTAGACCGTTTAAATGCATATCAAGATCTAGTGGCTCGTGGCGATGGTTTTTTTGACTATGTACCAGGAATAACTATTGACCCTAGGTATGGCCGTATTATTTTTCCTAAAGCAGAACCTTTTGGAGAATTTCTTTTTAATTTATTAGACAATCCAGAATCTTCTAAAGAGGATTATGATATTGAAAGTAGTTTTAATAAGAATCAAAAGAAGTATGTATTCAATCAAATGTATTCTTCTACAAAGGCATCTGCATTAGAGTTTACAGAAAAAAACAAGTTTCAACTTAAAGGAAAGTACAAGTCTGAAGGAGGAGATGGTATTAATATCGGGGCATTTAATGTTCCTAGAGGTTCTGTTAAGGTAACAGCAGGTGGAAGGGTACTTCAAGAGGGAATGGATTATACTGTTAATTACGAAATAGGAAGAGTGAAAATTTTAGATGAAGGCCTAAAAGCTTCTAATATTCCTATTGATATTTCGGTAGAGAATAATTCGTTTTTTAATCAGCAAAACAAGCGCTTTTCCGGATTTAATATTAATCATCGTATTAGTGACAAGATTTTTGTAGGAGGAACCTTAATTAATTTGAGTGAAAATCCTTTAACTCAAAAAGCTAATTATGGAACAGAACCGGTTAATAACACCATGATGGGTTTCAATACTAATTTTTCTACTGAAATTCCTTTTTTAACACGTTTAGTAAATAAATTACCAACAGTTGAATCTACCATTCCTTCTCAAATTTCTTTTAGAGGAGAAGTTGCAAGTTTAGCCGCCAAAGACCCTAGAAATACTCAATTGAACGGTGAAACCAATGTGTATATTGATGATTTTGAAGGGGCTCAAACCAATATTGATGTAAAGGGTTTTAATGCTTGGAATCTTTCAAGTGTTCCAGTTAATAATGTTCCGGGAGCTACTCTAGATGGTTTGGCAAGTGGTTTTGCACGATCCAAATTAGCTTGGTATTCTATAGATCAAGTATTCTATTTTAAGCCACCAGAAGGAATAAATAATGATGATATTTCATCTAATGAAACTCGGCGTATATTCATAAAAGAATTATTCCCTGAACAGGATATAGTTCAAGGGACACCAAGTACTTTACCTACATTTGATTTAGCTTATTATCCCGAAGAAAAAGGTCCTTATAATAATGCTTCTATAGATAAGTTTTCAATTGATCCTAAAAATAATTGGGGAGGTATTATGCGTTCTTTAAATGCTACTAATTTTGAGCAATCTAATGTTGAATTTATTGAGTTTTGGTTATTAGATACATTTTCTGAAAACAGCTCACCATCAAATGATTTGGGAGAGTTAGTTTTTCATTTAGGCAATATATCTGAAGATATTTTGCGCGATGGAAGAAAACAATTTGAAAACGGACTCCCCTCATCGACCGAAGCAACTCCAACCTATAAATCACCTTGGGGAAAAGTTCCAGCAAATCAATCCTTAGTTTATGCCTTTAATTCTGTAGCTGAAGACCGTTCTATTCAAGATGTGGGTCTAGATGGTTTAGCAGATTCACAAGAACAAACAATTTTTACCAACGGGCCTAGTAATGATCCTGCAGGTGATAATTATCAATATTTTTTACAAGGGGAAGGAGGTATTTTAGATCGATATAAAAACTATAATGGACTAGAAGGGAATACCCCAATAAACTTTAGTGATTTAGATAGAGGAAATACAACAGAACCTGATACAGAAGATATTAATCGTGATCAGAGTATGAATACGATTGATAGTTATTTTGAATATCGTGTTCCTATTTCTAAAAACATGCAGGTAGGAAACCATCCTTTTATTACCGATGTTCGTGAAAACATTAATGTAAATGTTCCCAACGGAGATCAAATTTCGGCACGCTGGATCCAATTTAAAATACCTATCCAGAAAGATTATTATGAAAATACTTCTTACAATAACTATTTTAAGGCAGTAAATGAAATTAACGATTTGCGATCTATTCGTTTTATGCGAATGGTTTTAAATGGTTTTGAAAAAAAAGTAGTTTTCCGATTTGGGACTTTAGATCTTGTTCGTGGTGATTGGAGAAGATATAATAAGCCTTTAAATGAAGAAATTTTAGTTAATCAAAATACTACGTTAGATATTAGTACCGTCAACATTCTTGAAAATGAAAATCGTATTCCTATTAACTACGTATTGCCACCAGAAATAAGAAGGGAGCAGATCAACAACAACAATACCATTATTCGTCAAAATGAACAATCTTTAGCTTTTAGAGTTTGTGATCTACAGCCTTCAGATTCTCGTGGAGTTTATAAAGGTTTGGATTTAGACATGAGACAATACAGTAAACTTCGAATGTTTATCCATGCAGAATCTCTTCCAGGAAATGAACCTTTGCCTGGAGAAGGTTCAGAAGAAGAATTTGACAAACGCTTGGTGGCTTTTATTAGATTAGGGTCAGATTACCAAGATAATTTTTATCAAATTGAAGTACCTTTAAAGCCATCGGCTTACACTGATAATAATTCCAATAAACTTTCTGCAGAAGAAGTTTGGAATCCAGATTCGAATTCACTGGAGGTTCCCATTGATGTCCTTACGAAACTCAAAGCACTTGCTTTGCAGCAGTTGGGACTTGGAAAAACTTTATATTTTGATGAGACATTAAATCCTATTAATGAATTTACTCCCATTAGTAGTTTACCAGGAGACCACAAGTACAAGTTTGCTATAAGAGGAAATCCTTCCCTAGGAGCTATTAGAACACTTATGATTGGAGTTAAAAACCCGTCAACTACCCTAGGAGAGTCTTTATGTGGAGAAGTTTGGTTTAATGAATTGAGAATTTCAGGTATAGATAGTCAAGGGGGGTGGGCAGCTATTGGAGCCTTAGATGCTAATCTTGCTGATTTCGCATCTTTTTCTGCCACAGGGCGTTATTCTACAATTGGATTTGGTAGTGTAGACCAAACACCCAACCAAAGAACAAGAGAAGATTTATTACAATATGATATAGTTTCAAATGTTAATTTAGGGCAATTAACTCCTCAAAAGTGGGGTCTTCAAATTCCTTTAAGTTTTGCTAGTGGAGAAACCTTAATTACCCCAGAATATGATCCTTTTTATCAAGATATAAAATTAAGTGATCGTCTAGATACGGCTCAAAGAAAATCACAACGGGATTCTATTAGAAATCAATCTATTGATTATACAAGACGTAAAAGTATTAGTTTAATTGGCATCAGGAAGAACAGTAATAGTGACGGTCCTACGCGCTTTTATAGTCCCCAAAATTTTGATTTAAACTATGCATATAATGAGTTAGAGCATCATGATTATGAAATAAAAAACCATCAAGAAATAAATCTCCTTTTAGGAGCAAATTATGGACATTCTTTTTCTAGCAAACCGATTGAACCTTTTAAAAAGGTAACATTTTTAAATCAAAAAAAATACTTGCAATGGCTTCAGGAATTAAACTTCAATTTACTACCTAATTCAATTGAGGGAGCTGCAAATATTAATCGCATATTAAATAATCAGAAATTCAGACAAGTATACCTAGAGGGAGTAGATTCAAAAATTCAACGCGATCTACCCAATTTACAGCAACGCAACTTTTTATTTGATTACAATTATTCCTTTACCCACAATTTAAGTCGTTCGCTACGTTTAAATTTCAATGCCGCAACAAGTAGTATTGTTAGAGAATTAGATCCTTTTGGAGGGAATTTAGGTACTTCTGTGTCTAAATCTAGTTCAAGAGCTTTGTGGGAGGGAATTCTAAATCCAGGAGAACCTAATACACATATACAATCTTTAGTTGTCAATTATAAATTACCCTTTCAATATATTCCTTTACTTAGCTTTATTGATGCTACCTATAATTATACAGGTAATTTTAATTGGATCAGGGGTTCAGAAGCACTCTCGCAAGTGGTAAGTGAAGATGGAATTCCTTTAGGTATTGTCAACACTATTCAAAATAATAACACCAAAACCTTAACAGGGGCATTATCATTTGCAAAACTATATTCTATTTTAGGATTAAAGTCTAAAAAGATTCCATTTAATGCTCAAGTCAAAAAAAGTGTTCCGAATGATAGTATAGCAAAGAAAAAGTACCCACTTTTGAAAAAAGGCTTAACGCAATTGGTCGATATTTTAACAGCTATAAAACGCGTTCAAGCCAATTATAAAGAAAACAACGGCTCCGTTCTCCCCGGATACCTTCCTACAGTAGGTTTTGCTGGTGGACTAAGACCCACTTTAGGGTATACCTTTGGGAGTCAAGCAGATATTCGTTATGAATCAGCCAGACAGGGGTGGTTAACGGAATACCCAAATTTTAATCAGCCTTTTACCCAATTGCATTCAAGTAGACTTCAAGTATCAGCACAAGTAGTCCCTTTAAAAGGTTTGATAATCGATTTAAATGCAGAGCGTGATTATTCTGAAAATATATTAGAAAATTTTAAGGTTGAATCACAAAATTATATATCTCAAAATTCAAATCTGTATGGAAATTTTGGGATGTCTACTATTTTAATTCAAACTGCTTTTAGTAGTTCAAGAGGATCAGGGAGATCAAATTTTGAGAAATTCAGAGATGCACGAAAAATTATTGCAAATCGACTAGCACAAAACAGTAATTTCACAAGTCTTGAGCAAAACGTTGATGGATACCCTGTTGGGTTTGGAAAGAACCAACAAGGGGTATTAATAAACTCTTTTTTATCTGCATATTCAGGTGTGAATCCAGAAAATATATCTTTAAATCCGGTACGAAATACACCACTACCTAATTGGAATATCAAGTTTACGGGACTCACAGGATTAAAGTCTGTTGCTAAAATTTTTAAACGGTTGTCTTTAAATCATGCTTATAGAGCAAGTTATACCCTTACAAATTTTCAATCTAATTTTGATTATAATCCACTTTCTCCTGAACAAACAGATAATTTAGGAAATTTAATTCCTGAAAGTTTATTTTCTAATATTAATTTAGTAGAACAGTTTAATCCCCTTATTAGGTTAGATGTGGAGTTGATAAATTCCTTTAAATTTTTAGCTGAATTAAGAAAAGAACGAGCTATATCTTTAAGTCTTGACAATAACCTTATTACAGAGTCTAGGGGAGATGAATATGTTGTTGGAATGGGTTATCGCGTTAAAGATGTTCGATTTAGAACAAGTATAGGAGGAAGACGTGTAATTTTAAAAGGTGATTTAAATATTAAAGCAGATATTTCATATCGTGATAATATAACTGTCTTGCGTAATTTGGAATATGACAACAATCAAGTTACCGCTGGGCAACGTCTTATGGCTATCAAGGTTACGGCGGACTATGCATTGACACGAAACTTAACAGCTCAATTTTTTTATGACCATAATTTTTCTGAATTTGCTATTTCCACAGCCTTTCCTCAAACAAGTATTCGTTCAGGTTTTACAATTCGTTATAATTTTGGAAATTAAAAATCTTTTTTCATGAAATAAATCAATTAAATTTGTCAAAATTAAAGTTTCACTAATGAATGTACCAGAAGAATTAAAATACACCAAAGATCACGAATGGGTTAAAATAAAAGGTGATATAGCGACCATAGGAATTACTGATTTCGCTCAAAGTGAATTAGGTGATATAGTGTACGTTGAGGTTGAGACCTTAGATGATACTCTTGAGGCAGATGCTGTTTTTGGTACTGTTGAAGCGGTTAAAACCGTTTCAGACTTATTTATGCCTTTAACAGGAGAAGTTTTTGCTTTTAATGAGGCATTAGAAGATACTCCGGAGACGGTAAATGAAGATCCTTACGGAGAAGGATGGATGATTAAGATTAAATTTACAGACCCTTCAGCGATTAAAGGTTTACTTAATGCAGCGGATTATACTAGGTTGGTTACAGGCTGACAGATTTTTTAAAATATTAGCTCTTTTTACAACTTTCATCGTCTTTTACCTGAGTTTAAAGCCACCAGGTCAAGAATCTAACCCTTGGACTTTCCTTTTTTTTAGAAAAGACATAGTACTTCATTTTAGTTGTTATTTTTCACTTACGGTTATTTATTTTACTGCTTTATTTAAATATAAATCAGCGATTAAAACTTCATTTTTACTTTCTTTTTTTATTGGGTGTTTAATGGAATTATTACAACTAATCCCATTTTTTGAGAGAACCTTTGATGTTGCCGACATTGCGGCTAACTTTATAGGTAGTTTATGTGGAATCATAATGATTCAAAGATTGTTTGTCGATTCTCTAAAAGAATAATGTGTTTTAAGTATATTTTTTTTTAGTTTAGCTATCTAAATAACGTTTTATTATGCAACCCAAAAAAAACGAAAAAGTTGATTTAACTAAAAATAGCAGTCTATACTTTGTTATTGGACTTGCGACAATTTTATTTATTTCATGGCAAGCTATCGAGTGGAAAACCTATGAGAAAGATCTTTATGGGTATGAGGCTTTAAATGTAGATGATGAAGATGACGAAGAAATCCCTATCACCGAACAGCTTAAAACACCACCACCTCCTCCTCCTCCACCGCCACCAGCACCTGAAGTTATTGAGGTTGTAGAAGATGAAGAGGAAGTTGAAGAGACTGTTATTGAATCTACAGAAACAAACGAAGATGAAATAGTTGAGATTGTTGAAGTAGAAGAAGAATTTGATGATGTTGATGTTCCATTTGCAGTTATCGAAGATGTACCTATTTTCCCTGGTTGTGAAAGGGTTTCTAAATCAGAGCGTCGTAATTGTTTTCAAGAACAAATGAATAAGCATATTCGTAAAAACTTTAGATACCCTGAAATTGCTCAGGAAATGGGAATTCAAGGACGTGTATATGTCAATTTTATTATAGCAAAAGATGGCCAGATTACAAATATTAGAATGCGAGGGCCAGATAAAAATCTAGAAAAAGAAGCACAACGAATTATTGCTAAATTACCAAATATGATACCAGGAAAGCAAAGAGGTAGGCCAGTACGTGTTCCTTTTTCTATTCCAATTACCTTTAGATTACAGTAAAGATCATTTTCAATTTAAAAAACCAGCACTATAGATGTTTATAGTGCGCTATTTAAAAGTGAGACAGAACTACTGACTCATATTTTTTACCACCAATTATTACTAACAGATAAAATATTCTTAAGACTTATATTGCTTTAAACTTTGACTTTGTTTAAGCTTTAAAAAGTTTTTTTATCTAAATACTATTTTTGATTGTTCATTGGTTTTTTCTCGACTATCTTTATGGCCTGAAAGATGATGCACCATGCACCAAAATGAAATCCTTTCCTCGCCTAATAGACAGATAACTTTAAGTGATTTTTCACAACTCACAAAATTCAGGTTGTCCATTACCGTTGTGATATCATCTATCGCAGGATATTTTTTAGCCGTAGAAGTAGTTCATTTCCCGACCCTCTTATTGCTTATTATTGGTGGCTATGCAATGGTAGGAGCTTCAAATACTTTTAATCAAGTATTTGAAAAGGACTTGGATAAATTAATGCTCAGAACTCAAAACCGTCCATTACCAGCTGGGCGAATGCAATCAAGCACGGCTTTGTTAATTGGGGTTGTTTTAACCTTAGTTGGGGTTTCTACCCTATATTTTATAAACGTCAAGACTGCTTTTTTCGGTAGTTTATCTATTTTCTTGTATGCTTGTGTATATACCCCATTAAAACAAAAAACCTCGTTGTCTGTATTTGTAGGTGCCTTTCCTGGTGCCATTCCTTTTATGTTGGGATGGGTTGCAGCTACAAATGAATTTGGCATTGAACCAGGAGTTTTGTTTATGATTCAATTCTTTTGGCAGTTTCCACATTTTTGGGCTATAGGATGGTTAATGCATGATCAATACAAAGCTGCTGGTTTTAAGATGCTTCCCTCTGGAGCACGAGATCAGTCTACCGCTTTTCAAACAGTTTTTTATACTCTTTGGACGGTTCTTATCTCATTATTACCTGCTTTTTATTCTACAGGTTCTTTAATATTGACATTCCCTTCAGTAGTTATGGTGGGGGTATTAGGCGCTTTTTTTTTGTTTTATGCCCTTAGACTAATGTTTTTAAAAGATGATAAAGCTGCTCGCTTTCTAATTAGAGCAAGTATTTTATATATAACAGGCATACAATTAGTGTATGTTTTAGATAAATTTTTATTTCAATGAATACAAACGATTCTTTAATAGAAAAAAATAATAGAGCAAAAAAAATGATGCTGTGGTTTGGCATGATAAGTATGAGTATGACTTTTGCTGGTTTGACGAGTGCTTATGTTGTGAGCAGTTCGCGATCTGATTGGATCCAGCAAATCGATCTCCCTTTTGCTTTTACAATAAGCACCCTTCTTATTATCTTAAGTAGCGGTACCTTTTATTTGGCATTGAAAATGCTTAAAGTTCAGAATAAAATAGCAACACAGGGTCTGCTCGCAATTACTTTTGCACTAGCATTAACTTTTATATATTTTCAGTTCCAGGGATTTGCAGCAATTATAGAGCAAGGATATTATTTTACAGGGCCAGAAAGTTCAATTACAACATCATATTTATATGTTTTGGTTTTATTGCATTTGTTGCACTTAACAGCTGGAATTATGATTGTATTGAATGTGTTTATTAACACTTTAAAAGAAAAATATAATCCAACAAATACCCTAGGATTTGAGCTCTCTTTAACTTTCTGGCACTTTCTGGATTTTCTTTGGGTATATTTATTTTTATTCGTTTCATTCTACGGTTAAAAATTAATAAATTTGCACAGAATTCAAAATGAAAATATGGAAGTAACTGCTAAAGCATCTACCGAAGAAGGTCCTATATGGGAGGGAGGCAATAAGCCATTCAACGCCAGTTATGGTAAACTAATGATGTGGTTTTTCATAGTTTCAGATGCATTAACCTTTACAGGATTTTTAGTGGCCTATGGCTTTTCAAGATTCAAAAACATAAACTCTTGGCCCATTGCAGATGAGGTGTTTACACACTTTCCTTTTTTACACGGTATAGATGCGCCGATGTATTATGTTGCCTTAATGACCTTTGTTTTGATATTTTCATCCGTAACAATGGTACTTGCGGTTGATGCTGGGCATCATATGCAAAAATCTAAAGTTACTTTTTACATGTTATTAACTGTTATTGGGGGGGCTATTTTTGTTGGCTCACAAGCATGGGAATGGAAAAACTTTATTAAAGGTGAATATGGTGCATTAGAAACAAAAGGGGGTCAGATTTTACAATTCGTAAATGCAGATACAGGAAAACGTGCTGCTATCCAAGAGTTTGCCCAAGGTATAGATTCCCCTAGGACAACCCACCAATTAAGTAATGGTATTTGGTATAAAAGCGAAACCTCTTTACCTACCGTTTCTTTAGCAGAGGTAAATAAAGGATTTGCTGCAACTAGTAATTTAGTGATTCGTACAGAGCAGCTTGACGAAAAGGGACGTAAAGTAGTTCTCTCTAGGGCAGAATCACTCCTGAAGATTCAAGATGCCACCATAGTAGTTGAAGGTGCAAACCTTATACGGAATGAGTATGGAAATCGTCTTTTTGCAGATTTTTTCTTCTTTATTACTGGCTTTCACGGCTTTCACGTTTTTTCGGGAGTCGTTATTAATATTATTATTTTCTTTAACGTAATTGTAGGTACTTACGAGCGAAGAGGACATTATGAAATGGTGGAAAAAGTAGGACTATATTGGCACTTTGTCGACTTAGTTTGGGTATTTGTTTTCACTTTTTTCTATCTAGTTTAACACAACTTAAAACAAAATAAATGGCCGCAGAAGGACATAAATTAGCCATCTTTAGAGGACTTTTAAAATTCAAATCAAACCAACAAAAGATTTGGGGAGTATTAATTTTCCTTTCTATTATTACTACCATTGAAGTAGCACTGGGAATCATTAAACCTGAAATTTTGTCAGGATCATTTTTAAGAATGAAAATTTTAAATTGGATTTTCATTATACTAACCATTGTAAAGGCTTATTATATCGCTTGGGACTTTATGCACATTAGAGATGAGAAAAGTGGGTTAAAAAATGCGATTGTACTTCCATTAGTTATCTTAATTCCATATTTAGCTTTTATTCTTTTAATTGAAGCGGATTATATTTTTGATGTCATGGAAACTGGATTTGTAGCATGGAATTTTTAATTAAATAATCAAGCGGTTTCAAAACCGCTTTTTTTTGCATTATGAAGAAGGAAGAGATTCAGAAAAAAATTGTGTTGGGATTATTATTTGTTTTCCCTATTGTGGTCTACTTGTTTTTTGCTTCCGGTAAAAATAATTTTGCAAAGCTTCCTATACTCACAAATGAAGTAAATGAGCTCTCTTCTTTAGCTTCTATAACAGACGATTCTATTAAATTACAAGATAGGATTACGGTATTAGGATACTGGGGAGGAAGTTTAGACACCAAAAAAGCAGAAGCTTTAAATCTGAATGAAAAAATATATAAACGCTTTTACGAATTTGAAGACTTTCAATTTGTTATTTTAGTGAATGAAGAACGTTTAGGCCAAGTTGATAGTTTAAAAACAGCCCTCCAAGAAGGGGTTGGAACTAAGCTTGTTAAATGGAATTTTATTTCTGCCACAACTCAAGAAATTAAAACACACTTTAACTCACTTAACACACCATTATCACTTGAAACTAATGGAAGTGTACCCTATGTTTTCATAATTGATAAAGACCGTAATCTGAGAGGAAGAAACGATGATGAGGATGAGGGAACCCTCTATGGATTTGATGCACGTTCTGTAGCTCAATTAAATAAAAAAATGATAGACGATGTTAAAGTCATTTTAGCAGAATACCGCTTAGCCTTAAAAATTTACAACTCAAATCGTGAAAAGTAATTTCTATGCCTAATTTAAAATATGTAGGTCTTTTTTTAATCATTATTATTTTTGGTATTTTATTTATCCCAAAAATTATTGATCGTGTATCTTCAAACACAATAGTTCAAAGTAACCGAACGCAATCTGCAGAACCCCTGAGCTATATTGTCTTAAATGGTGAACCTAAAAAGGTTCCTTCTTTTGCTTTTACAAATCAAGACAACTTGTTTATTTCAAATGAAGACTTTTTAGGGAAAGTTTATATTGCTGAATTTTTTTTTACATCGTGTCCAAGCATTTGTCCCATAATGAATAAAAACATGAAACGTTTAGAAGATTCTTATGGCACAAGAAATGATTTTGGTATTGCTTCTTTTACAATTGATCCTGAGCATGACACTCCTGAAGTACTTAAAAAATACGCAGAAGATTATAGCGTATTTTCTCAAAACTGGCATTTTTTGACCGGTGAAAAAGAGGATATTTATTCATTAGCAAATACAGGTTTTAATATCTTTGCATCAATAAACTCTAAAGTAGAAGGTGGTTTTGAGCATCAAGGATATTTTGCGCTGATTGACAAACAAGGTTTTATTCGCTCACGAACTGATCAGTTTGGGAATCCAATTGTGTACTATATGGGTTTAGACCAAGAAAATGTGGAGATTCAAGACGTAGATATGCTTAAGGAGGATATTAATAAATTATTAAACGAATAAGTCATGACCCAAAAAAATAAATTCACCCCTTATATCTGGCTCATATCCATTGTAATTCCTGTGGTTGTTGCCATTCTTTTTACCGTTAGAATTCCAAATGTAGCATCCCTCAGTTTTTTACCTCCAATTTATGCAACAGTTAATGGAATAACAACAGTTATTTTACTACTTGCTTTGAAGGCTATTAAAAGTAAAAATATAAATCTTCATAAAAACTTAATGAAGACTGCAATTGCGTTATCATTGGCTTTTTTATTGATGTATGTAGCTTATCATATGACTTCAGATTCTACTCCATATGGTGGAGAAGGATTTATTCGTTATGTTTATTTTTTCATTTTGATCTCTCATATTATTCTCTCCATAGGAATCATTCCAATGGTTTTATTCACGTATGTACGAGCGTTTACTAAACAGTTTGAAGATCATAAAAAAATTGCACGTTATACTTTTCCAATATGGTTATATGTTGCGGTAACAGGTGTTATTGTATACTTTATGATTTCCCCATACTATATTTAATATGCGACATCCTTTCCCTGTTATTTTATTTATCATCTTCCTCTTTTTTATAGAGACTTCCTACGGACAATGTTCAATGTGTAGAGCGGTCTTGGAGTCTGAAGAAGGCCAGGAAACAGCCAAAGGAATTAATAAAGGTATCTTATACCTTATGGCAATTCCATATCTGTTAGTAGGTGTTGTTGGTTGGAAAGTTTTTCAGATATTAAAAAAATAGTTTACATTAATCTTGTTTATAAAATAAACTAGTTTACCTTTGTGTAAAATTTAGTCATGAATTCTTCTAAAGATCAAATTCAAGCAATAGCAAGTGTAATTAATAACACAAGAGAAAATTTAAAACCTTTAAGTATTAATTTCATTTTTTGGGGCTGTTTAGTTATTGTGATGAGTTTGTTTAACTATGCTTTTCCATCATTAATTGCATCAACTCAACATTCAGCGACTTTATTTTGGACAGTTTTGCCTTTAATTGGAATGATATTAACTATTTATTACAATATTAAGTACAGAAATAAAACAGGATATGAAACTTATCTAAATAGGGTTGTAAAAATTATTTGGGGAGTGTTTAATCTATCATGGATATACATTATCGCTCTTTCGTTTACTTTAAAAAGTTTTCATCCAGTTCCTCCTATTTTATTTTTATTAGGTATGATGTTAATTATTACAGGGTTGATTATTAAATTCAAACCCATTACGTTAGGCGGAATATTTTTGACAATATTTACATTTTATCTAAATTTTAACCCTGGAATTAATCTTTTACTTGTTAACATAATTGGAGTTTCACTAGGAATGCTAGTCCCGGGAATATCACTTTTTTATTCTAAGTCTGACAATAAATCCGATGAATAAATTATTATTTAATCCAATTAGATTAAAAATCATGTCATCTTTAATTAATAATAGTGAATGTGACTTCAATTACTTAAAAAAAATCACTGAATCAACTCAAGGTAATTTAAGTATTCAGCTTAAAAAATTAAAAGAAGAAAAATACATCAACATTAAAAAAAAATTTACTAATAATTACCCTAAAACAAGTTGTTCAATCACAGAAAAAGGGAAAATTAAATTTGAAGAATTTTTTAAAAATTTAATTACACTTAAAAAGAATGGATGACAGAAATTATTTTTTGATATACGATGTAACAATTAGCTATCTATTTAGTCTAATTGTTTTAGGATACAAAAAAATTGATTGTATTTTCGCTCAAGTTTTAATTAATAAAAACCAATGATTCAAATAAAAAACCTTCATAAATCATATAAAATGGGAACTTCTTCCCTTCATGTTTTAAAGGGAATCAACTTTAATGTTGAGCAGGGTGAGTTGGTTGCCATTATGGGATCTTCAGGTTCTGGAAAATCTACTTTATTAAATATTTTAGGAATGTTAGATGTTGCTGAAGAGGGAGACTATATTTTAGACAATGTTCCCATTAAAAATTTGAATGAAACCAAAGCAGCGAAATATCGGAATAAATTTTTAGGCTTTGTCTTTCAATCCTTTAACTTAATTAATTACAAGACTGCTTTAGAAAATGTATCACTTCCTTTATATTATCAAGGAATTCCTCGTAAAGAGCGACAACAATCTGCATTAAATTATTTAGAAAAAGTTGGATTAAAAGATTGGGCAACACATTTGCCTAGTGAATTATCTGGTGGTCAAAAACAACGTGTGGCAATTGCTCGTGCCCTAGCTTCAAAACCCAAAGTTCTTTTGGCAGATGAGCCAACAGGTGCTTTAGATTCAACAACCTCTCATGAGGTAATGGATTTAATTCAAAAAATTAATCAAGAAGGAAAAACAATTCTAGTTGTTACCCACGAATTAGATATTGCACAAATGTGTAAACGTATTGTTAAACTTAAAGATGGCGTTATCGTTGAAGATAAAAAAGTAAAACAAGTATTAGCTTCTTCTTATGTTTAATAGAGATCGCTGGAGAGAGATTTTTGACACAATAAGTAAAAACAAACTACGCACGTTTTTGTCTGGTTTTACTGTTGCCTTAGGAATTTTTATTTTTATCATTCTATTTGGTCTAGGAAACGGTTTAAAAAATTCATTTCAAGAATTTTTTTTAGACGATGCTAGTAATGCTATTTTCCTATATCCTGGAAAAACATCGATGCCTTATAAGGGGTTTAAGGAAAACAGAAGAATTGAATTTGATATCGAAGATGTTGAAGACATTAAAAATAATTTCACTTTATTCACTGAATACGTTACACCTAGAATTTCAAGAAGTGCTTTAACACGATATAAAAGTCAGAGCAATTCATATACTACTCGTGGGGTTGGACCTGCTCATCAATTTGTAGAAAAAACAATTTTGATGAAAGGACGTTTTATAAATCAAAAAGACATTACTATAAGAGCTAAATATGCAGTAATAGGTCGTTTAGTAGCTAAAGATCTTTTTAAAGCAGAAGATCCTATCGGAAAGTATATCGATATTGGATCTAGTGTTTTTAAAGTAATAGGAGTTTTTCAAGATGATGGTGGAGATCGCGAAGAACGAAATATTTATATCCCTTATTCAACACGCCAGTTGCTTGAAAAAGGAAATGATAAGGTAGATGAAATAATTGTAACCTTTAATAAGGATTTAGGACATACTGGTGCTTTAGCTTTTGAGAGTTCTTTAAAAAAATATTTCAAGGACAAAAAATCTATTGATCCAAGAGATCCAAATGGAATTTATTTTCGAAACCTTACTGATGATTTAAAGCAAACCCAGCAATTTGCAGTAGTACTTCAATATATTGTAAGTTTTGTTGGGTTAGGAACATTAATTGCAGGAATTATTGGCATTTCAAATATTATGGTGTTTGTAGTTAAAGAACGGACAAAAGAATTAGGCATTAGAAAAGCACTAGGAGCTACACCAAAATCAGTCATTCAAATGATTCTTCAAGAATCAGTTTTTATTACCACAATCTCAGGCTATACAGGACTAATCTTAGGAGTATTTCTTTTAAAAAATATCGGCTTAAAATTAGAAGACTATTTCATTAAAAATCCATATATAGATTTGGGTACTGCTATAGCAGCTACTATCATATTGATTATTTTTGGAGCAATTGCAGGATATATTCCTGCAAAAAGAGCCGCTAGAATTAAACCTATAATTGCCTTACGAGATGAATAGTTTAAAAGTAATATTTGATCGTGACACATGGCAGGAAATTTTTGGGTCCATATCTAAAAACAAAACTCGAACCGTCATAACAGTAATAGGTGTTCTTTGGGGAATTTTTATTTATATAGCACTTTCTGGAGCAGCAAAAGGATTAGATAATGGTTTTGAAAGACAGTTTGAAAATATAGCTATGAACTCCATGTTTATTTGGGCTCAAAGAACGAGTATTCCATATGATGGATTCAAAATAGGCAGAAGAGTTGAGCTTAAGCTTTCAGATATAGATTACTTGAAGCAACGTGTCCCTCAAGTTGAATTTATCGCTCCTAGAAATGCTAGAGGTGTTTTTGGTGGTGGAGTTCCACTTGTCGTTAGAAATAATAAATCTAGTAATTATAACGTGTATGGTGATTATCCTGAATTAACAAAAATTGCGACTAAAAAGATTTATACAGGTGGACGTTTTATAAATGATGATGATATTCGATATCGGCGAAAAGTATGTGTAATAGGTGAACGAACACAAACTGAACTCTTTGATGAAGATGAAGATCCAATTGGACAATACATAAGAATTGACAATATTTATTTCCAAGTTGTCGGAGTTCACAAGTTTGTGCCTGGTGGTGGTTTTGAAAGTGATGGCGATATTTTTATACCCTTTGAGACTTTTAGAAAAATTTATAATACTGGTGATAAAGTTGGGTGGTTTACTATTGCTGCTTATGATGATGCAGATGTGGTTGCGGTTGAAAAGGAAATTAAAGTAGCTCTTAAAAGAATTCATCGTGTTTCTCCAGATGATGAGCGTGCTTTCGGAGGTTTTAATTTGGGAGAGATTTTTAATAAAATTGTTGGCTTTTCAAAAGGGATGACTCTTCTTTCTTTAATTGTTGGAATAGCAACAATAATTGCAGGTGTGATAGGTATTGGAAACATTCTTTTAATTTCAGTAAAAGAGCGAACTAAAGAGCTAGGAGTTCGAAGAGCTCTGGGTGCAACCCCTTCAGAAGTCCGAAATCAAATAATATTAGAATCTGTCTTTTTGACTGTTATTGCAGGTATTTTAGGAATTATATTAGGCGCTTTTGTTTTAGCAGGAATAAACGCGGCTACCCAAGACATGACAGACTTCCCCTACACAAATCCAACAGTACCAATTCCGTTTGTTTTAGGAGCATTATTTATTATGGTTTTCCTAGGAACATTAATAGGGCTTATACCAGCACAACGTGCTGTAAGTATAAAACCAATTGACGCATTAAGAGAAGAATAAAATAACTATATACAATTAATTATTATGAAAATTTTAAAATATATTGGAATTGCACTTTTAATTTGCGGCGCTTTATTTGCAGCTGCCTATTTTATTAAAACCAATAACAAATCTATTATTGAGTTTGAAACAGAAACCTCTATTGTAACTTCAATTGAGAGAAAAACAGTGGTTACCGGTAAGGTGATTCCGGAAGATGAAGTAGAAATTAAACCTCAAATTCAAGGAATTATACAAGACCTATTTGTTGAAGAAGGTGATTTAGTTGAAGCTGGAGATCTTTTAGCGAAAATCAAAGTAGTTCCAAATGAGCAAAGCTTAAATAGTGCTCGAGGTAGATTAGCTAATTCAAAAATTGTAATGAAAAACGCTACGGTAGATTTTAATCGTAATAAAGATTTATATGCAAAAGGTATTATCTCAAAACAAGAGTTTGAGAATTCTGAATTACGTTATAGTCAATCAAAACTTGATGTTTCCAATGCGAGCTCTGATCTGCAAATTATAAGATTAGGATCTGCTGGAGGTGCTGCTTCTGCCAATACAAATATTCGCGCAACTGTTCCAGGAACTATTTTGGAAATTCCTGTAGAAGAAGGTTTTCAGGTGATTGCGAGTAATAGTTTTAACGCAGGTACAACCATTGCAACTATTGCAGACCTTAATAAAATGATTTTTGAAGGTAAAGTAGATGAAGCTGAAGTAGGAAAGTTAACAGTAGGTATGCCTTTAGAAGTTAATTTAGGTGCTATTGAAGACCAATCCCTTGAGGCTAAACTAAAGTTTATTGCACCTAAAGGAAATGAAGAGCAAGGTGCAGTACAATTTATTATTGAAGCTGATTTGTTTTTAAACGATTCTATTTTCATTAGAGCAGGATATAGTGCTAATGCTTCGTTGGTATTAGAAAGAAAAGATAGTATCATGGCAATTTCAGAATCATTATTACAATTTGATCGTAAAACAGAAAAACCTTATGTCGAAGTTTCTATTGGAGAACAAAAGTTTGAACGTAGAGATATTAAAGTTGGGATTTCTGATGGCGTAAATGTTGAGGTTATTTCAGGAATTACTAAAGACGACTTAATAAAAGTTTGGAATAAAACAGAACCCATAAAAAAGGGTGATGATGAAGAAGATGAATCAAAGCGAAAGCGTAGAAATAATTAATAAAAAAAAGCTAATTAATATAATAAAATACAACAGATGAAAACATTTGTAACCTTCTTGCTTTCAATAACATCCTTTGTAGTTTCTGCACAGGGAACAGCATATACTTTAGAAGAATGTGTACTCATAGCTTTAGATAAAAATATCAGTATCAAACAATCTGAATTAGATCTGGAGGGAGCCTCTATTGATAAAGACGATGCCATAGGTAATTTTATGCCAAGGTTAAGTCTCCAATCACAACATATTTGGAATAATGGATTGAGTCAAAATATCACCAATGGATTAATCGAAAATTTAACTACCCAATTTTCTTCTTTTGGAGGGAACATTGGAGTTACTGTATTTAATGGAAGACAAAATATAAATCAACTATCAAGAGCTAACCTGAGTATTATTGCACGTCAATATCAATTAGATGACATGAAGGACGACATTAGTCTTTTTGTAGCAAATGCTTACTTACAAGTTATGTTTAATAAAGAGTTAGCCCAAGTCCAGCTATTTCAATTAGAACTTACGCAAGAAGATCTTGAGCGAACAAAAGCTAGAATTGAAGCAGGTGTATTAACAAAAGCAGATATTTATGAAATTGAAGCAAACCTGGCCTCTCAAGAGCAAGCTTTAATTCAAGCAGATAATAATTATAGACTCTCTCGAATCAGCTTAGCACAATTGTTATTGATTACTGATTACGAAAATTTTAATATTGCAGCAGAAGATTTTGACATTCCTTTTTCAGATGTTTTAATGCAAAAACCAAAAGATATTTTTGAAAAAGCACTTACTCTAAGAAATGATATTAAGTTGGGCGTTGCTAATATTGAAGTTGCCAAAAAAGACATTGATATTGCCAAAGGAGCATTAATGCCTTCGTTGTCTGCCTTTTTCAACTACAATACTCGTATTTCTTACTCTGACCGTTTTACGGAAACAGGAAATGTGATTGAATCCCCGATTGGTTTTGTTAAAAATGATGGATCTTTAGTGGTAACACAATTTCCAGAACGCTCTGTAGCGGGAGCACTCCCATTTGCTACCCAATTTGGACAAAATGATGGTCAAAGCTATGGACTTTCTTTAAATATTCCAGTGTTTAGCGGACTATCCATTAGAAACAATATTAAAAGAAGAAAGTTGAATTTGGAACGTATTGAAAATCAGTTTGAACAAACTAAACTTGATTTAGAAAACACCATCAATCAAGCCTATAATAATACAGAAGGTGCGCTTAAATTTTATGAAGCTGCAGAGAAAACAGTAAGAGCTCGCAAAGAAGCTTTTGAGATGGCACAAAACCGATTTGAGGCAGGTGTGATGAATTCTTTTGATTTCATCCAGGCCAAACAGAGGTATCAAATTTCAAGTTCAGATATCATTCGAGCTAAGTTTGATTATATTTTTAAATTAAAAGTCTTGGAGTTTTATTTCGGTCTTAAGTTGTAATATTTACCTCCAAAGAGTCAAGCTTAAATTATAGTAAGAATTATATATCACAACTTTTTTATATCTTGAATTCAGTAAAAATTAATATAATTAAATACTGACTTTTATGAACACTTCTGCTAAATCTTATTATGAAAGTGATCATAAAGATATTCCAGGAAATCCTTCAACGTCAAAAACAAGTACATTAAAGCTCAATAGAAGAGGAAATAATGAGCCATTACGTGTTTTAAATGAGACTCAGTGGAATTTTTGGAGGGAAAATGGGTACGTTGTCATTAAAAATGCAATTTCAAGAGAACAAGCTAATAACACGGCTTCTTTTTTGTGGGAATTTGAGGAGAAATCACCTAATAAACCTGAATCATGGTATCATGCACCTAGGGCAGAAATGCAAATGAAAGAACTAGCAGGTACAGGAATGGTTGAGGTTTACAATCATCAATATTTATGGACTAATAGACAGTCACAAAAAGTTTATGATGCCTTTGTAGATGTTTGGGGTACAGAAAAATTATGGGTAACCATTGATCGTGCAAATCTTAACTTTCCCATAAAAAAAGGGTTTGAGTATAAAGGATTTATTCATTGGGATTATGACCCTGAAACCAAACCTGAAAATGTTCAGGGAGTTATTGCTTTATCTGATCAAATAGACCCAAATATGGGTGGATTTCAATGCATTCCTTGGTTGTATCAAAATTATGATAGCTGGAAAACAACCCAGCCAGAAAATCGTAATCGGTTTCAACCAGACATTAAGAGTTTAGAAGACAAAATAGAAAAAGTATCAATGCATGCAGGCGATCTTCTCATTTTTAATAGTTTGTTAGCCCATGGTATTCGTCCAAACCAATCAAAAGACAAAGTCCGTATTGCTCAATATATTTCAATGATGCCTGCAGAAGAGCAAAATGAATCACTTAAAGAATGGCGAATCAATTCATGGCAACATAGAATAGCGCCAGAAGGTTATGCATTTCCTGGTGACCCAAGAAACTGGGAACAAGAACGTTATTCTACAGCACAATTAAATTCGCTGGGTGAAAAACTATTAGGTGTTAAAAGTTGGTAAAACAATAGCTGCAAAAAAAATGGATCTCAATTTAAAAGGTAAAATTGCATTTATTTCAGGCTCTACCTCTGGAATAGGTTTTACAACCGCCCGTATTCTTTTGGAAGAAGGTATGAAGGTGTATATTAATGGAAGAAAAGAAGAAACGGTCAATACCGCAGTTACTGAATTGAAAAACACCACAGAAAGTAACGAAGTATATGGGATAGTAGCAGACTTTAGAAATCCTGAAGAAGTCATGCGACTACTTCAAGAATTACCTGAAATAGATGTGTTGGTCAATAATGTTGGGATATATAATTCTCAAACCTTTTTTGAAACTACTTCTAAACAATGGGAAGAACAGTTTCAGGTTAATTTAATGAGTGGTGTGAGTTTATCCAATCAATGCCTTAAAAAAATGTTTTGTAAAAAATGGGGACGTATTATTTTCATTTCGAGTGAATGTGCTTACTTGGTTCCTAATGATATGATATCATATAGCGCAACCAAAGCCGCAATACACGCCTTGTCTCGAGGATTGTCTCAGCTAACCAGGGGAACTGGAGTAACGGTCAATACAGTTGTTCCAGGATCTACTTTAAGCGATGGTGCAAAACATTTTATAGCAAATAAAGCAGTAAAAGAAGGAAGTAACCCTAAAACAGTTGAGACAGACTTTTTTAGAAAAGAAAGGACACAATCTTTACTGGAACGCTTTGCGTCAACTGAAGAGGTTGCAACTACGATTGCTTATCTTTGTAGTCCACTTTCTAGTGCTACCAACGGAACTGTGATAAAAGTAGATGGTGGAAGCACTGGAAGTGTATTTTAAACCTTTTTATTGAGTGATGAATTATATCTTACACCTAGACACAACAACAAAAAAATGTTCTGTAGCATTGGCTCAAAACGGTAAGTTAATGATTCAAAAAGAGCTTTTGTCTGAAGAATTTAGTCATAGTGTGCAGCTTCATCCATTTATAGAAGAAGTTTTAAAAGAGAGTGGTCTAAAGGCTTCCTCACTCAGTGCAATAGCAATTAGTAAGGGTCCAGGTTCATATACTGGGCTTCGTATTGGGGTAGCAGCCGCAAAAGGATTATGTTTTGCTTTAGATTTACCCTTAATAGCATTAAACACATTGGAAATTATGGTACAGCCTCATGAAGTTTCCCAATATTCGTTTATCATCCCAATGTTAGATGCCAGAAGAATGGAAGTATATACAGCAATTTTTGATGGAACTAGAAAATGGATTCAAGAAACTACAGCTGAGGTGTTGACTAAAGAAACGTTCAGCTCTATTGTTAGTAAGGAACCTTGCTTAATTATAGGAGATGGAGCCATAAAATTTAAAACTTTACAGCCAAAATTAAACGCATCTTATACAAGTGAAATTCATTATCCGTTAGCAAAAGATATGATAACTTTGGCCTGGAGTAAATTTAATGCAAAAGACTTTGAAGACTTAGCATATTTTGAGCCTTTTTATCTTAAGGATTTTCAAACGACCCCTGCGAAGAAATATAACTAACCGTTAACAGCAACTACTGTTAAAATTTTTCCAGGCATCATTTCTTTTAACATATTTTCAATTCCATTTTTTAATGTAAAAGTTGATGAAGGACAACCACTACAGGCACCTTGTAATACTACGTGTACTGATTTTTCAGTTTCATCATAAGAATCAAAAACAATATTTCCACCATCAGAGGCAACAGCAGGTTTAATGTATTCGTCTAAAATGGATACAATTTGTTGCTCTATTGGATTTAAATTAGCCTCAGGCTGTTTTTTTTTCTCAATGTTTAAGGGGGTAGGGGATTCTGTAAGCACAATATTTCCCTCCTCTATAAAGGAACGAATAAACTCACGCACTTCCATTACTACTGTTTCCCATTCAGCCACTTCATATTTTGTAATGGATACATAATTGGTATCTAAGAAAACTTCTTTTACAAATGGTAAATGGAATAATTGTTTTGCTAATGGAGAATTTTTAGTTTCATCAATATTTTTAAATTCAACACTTTGAGGTACTAAAGGTTTATTGGCTACAAATTTCATTACTGCAGGATTGGGGGTGCTTTCTGCATAGACACTCACTGGGATTTTATCATTTCGTTGAGCTTCTAACACCACACCACCTTCATTTAAATAGGTCTGTAACTGTTCTTTAACTTCTTCTATAACTTCTTCCCATTCAAGGATATCAAAACGCTCAACAGATATTATTTTTTCAGAAAGATTTACAGATTTTACAAAGGGTAAGTAAAATAGTTGCTGAATAAGTGGCGCTCCCTTAGCCTCATCAATATTTTTAAATTGACGCGTCTCTTTTGGACCAATAGGTTGATCTAATTCAAACTGTGCCCAGGGATTCCCTTTTTCAGCACTTGCAGTGAGGCGATAAATCTTCATCTTTTTTTTCAAAAATAATGAAAGAAAAGTGAATTATAGCTCGAAAAGAAAGACATCTTTAAACAAGTATCTTTTTGTACTTTGGACTCAAAGAACTTAATATGTTATTAAAATCAGTTCGAGGTTATTCACCTTCTTATGGAGAAGATTGTTTTTTTGCTGAAAATGCTACTCTTATTGGAGATATAATTATGGGGAGTCATTGTTCAGTTTGGTATCATGCAGTTATTAGAGGTGATGTGAATTCTATTAAAATAGGTAACGAAGTTAACGTACAAGATGGTGCTGTGATTCATGCTACTTTTGAAACCGCTCCGACCCATATCGGAAATAGGGTATCTATAGGGCATAATGCAATTGTTCATGGTTGTAGGATAGAAGACGATGTTTTAGTAGGTATGGGGAGTATTGTAATGGACCACTGTGTGATTGGTAGTAATAGCATTATAGCTGCTGGAGCTGTAGTACCAAAAAACACCATAATTCCTCCAGGATCAATTTATGCAGGAGTTCCTGCTAAAAAGATTAAAGTTATTGATGCTATTACACAAAATAGTGAAATTAAACGAATTGCAAAAAACTACTTAAAATACGCATCGTGGTTTAAATAAAGACATAAAAAAAGCTACCATATAGGTAGCTTTTTTTATTGATAATTTGATTAAAATCCTAATTCAGATTTCACATCAGCCATAAGATCTTTTCCGGATGCCATAATAACACTTCCTCCTGGGCTAGAATCTAATACATAGTCAAACGCTTTCGCTGTAGCAACTTTTTCAATTGCAACACGCGCTTTTTCATACAAAGGACGCATCATTTCTGCAGAACGTTTTTGTAATTCTTGAGCAGCAGTTTCTCTAAATTCTTGGATACGTTGTTGCATCTCTTGAATTTCAATTTGGCGCTGTTGGTTTATTAAATCAGTTTGATTTTGAGCATCACCTTGATAATTTTGTGCTTTGGTTTGAAATTCCTTTACAGATGTTTCCATTTCTTGAGCATACTGACCCTCTAATTTTTTAAGTTCGCTTTGAGCGGCAATTACTTCAGGCATTTCACTGATAAGTTGTTGCGTATCAATGTACGCTACCTTAGATTGTGCCATTATATTCAATGGAGCAACTAATAATAACAAGCTAACGATTAAAGTTGATAAGTGTTTCATAGTGTTTTTTAAAATATTAATTGTTTGAGGTTGTAATTTTTGATTTCAAGGCCTCAATTTGATCCTTTTTCTTTTGTATTTTTTGTTGCCTATTTATTCTTTTAATAACTAGGTCGCTAATATCGTAATTTTTTGCGGAATATAACATGGTTATATTGGAAGATCGGTCAAAAATAAAATCATATTTTTTCTCTTCTGCAATTAATTTTACAATGCTCATGACTTGATCCTGAACGGGTTGTATTAGTTTTGATCGCTGAACAATCATATCACCTCTGGGACCAAATCGCTTTTCCTGAAGGCTTATTATTTCAGAAGCAAAATCTTTAATCTCTAATTCACGGTCATCTATTAGTTCAGGTGTTAATAGAATTCGTTCTGTATTTAATTGGTTTTGATATTGTTTAAGTTGAATTTTTTTAAGTTCAATTTCTTTTTTCCAAGCACTAATATTCTTGTCTAACAATAGCCCTGCTTCTTGATACTCGTCAATACTCTCTAAAATAACGTTCATGTCTATATAACCTACACGAGTTCCTCTTTGAGCATTAATTTGAAAGCTCATTAAAAGGACAATACTAAAAGTTATTATGATGTTTAGATTTGATCTCATAGTTTTTAAAACGTAAAAGTGTCAAACTTATTTTTTAGCAAAGGATAAATAATATTCTAAATTAGAAACGTTGTCCAATAACGAAATGTGTTTCCCATCCATTAGGTGTAAATGTATTGGGGTTAGGATTATCAAAGCCATATCCAAAATCAATCCCAAGCAATCCAAAAGCAGGCATAAATATTCTAACTCCAGCTCCTGCAGATCGTTTTGAGTTAAAAGGATCAAACGTTCTAAAGCTATCATATCCATTACCTGCTTCTAAAAAAGTTAATGCATAAATCGAAGCACTAGGTTTTAATGTAATTGGATATCTTAATTCAAGAGAAAATTTATTGTAAATAACAGATCCATCTCTATTAGATAATGATTGGTTTGGATACCCTCTTAATGCAATATTTTCTCTTCCATCTAAAGCATAATTCACCATTCCATCTCCTCCAAGAAAAAATCTTTCAAAGGGTATATTTCCTCTACTTTGATTATATGTTCCAATAAAACCAAAATCTGCCTGTGTTTTTAGAACCAAATCAGCAAATATTTTAGTATACCAAGTCCCGTTAAATTTTACTTTATAAAATTCTAACCATTTAAACTTTTCTTGATCAATGAGAGCAATTAGTGGATTTCCATTACTATCTTGAAATTCAGGAAGATTTTCAAGATTAGAAAAGTCTCTTCCAGTAAATAGAGAGTATGGTGGTGTAAATTTTGCGCTAATGTTGAATGAAGATCCTCCTGTCGGAAATATTGGATTAATCCGAGTGTTATCTCTAGATAAACTAACTGTGTAAGCTAAATTATTTGCTTCTCCATCTCCAAAAGTAAATAACCCTGTGAAGTAGTTATTCAAATTATAGTATTGAAATGATATTGATTGTGATAATTGGAAAAAGTCATCAGGTACTTTAAGTCTTTTTGCTAATCCAAAGGTCACTCCACTTATCACAAAAGACTGACTTTTATCCGCGAGTCCCGTAAAGTAATCATATCGATACTGAGTCGTGTGTTGAAGTGAAGAAGAAAACTGAACAGGTTGTTGATTGCCCAGCCACGGTTCTGTAAAACTAAAACTATAAGTACTGTAGAATTGACTAGCTTGAAGTCGTAAGGCTAGTTTTTGACCATCTCCCATAGGTAAAGGTTTATATGTTTTCTTGTCAAAAATATTTCGCATTGAGAAGTTATTGAAAGAGAGACCTAAGGTACCGATAAAGCCACCTTGTCCATATCCTCCTTGAAGTTCTATTTGACTTGCTCCAGATTCAACAAGATCAAAACGCACATCAATTGTTCCAGAGTTTGGATCCACATTTTCTAATTCAGGACTAATTTGTTCTGCATCAAAAAAGCCTAATTGCCCTATTTCTCTGACAGTACGAACGAGTTTATCTTTACTGTAAAGCTCGCCTGGCTTGGTTCGTAATTCTCTATAAATTACATGATCATTAGTTTTGGTGTTTCCTTCGACAACAATTTTATTAAAATTGGCTAATTTTCCTTCAGTAATTCGTATTTCAAAATTAATAGTATCACTAATTGCACTTACTTCTACGGCATTAATATTAGAAAATAAATATCCTGTGTTTTGATATAAGTTTGTTATATCATTAGCATCTGGCTTGGAATTGTCAGCAATACGTTCTTTTAGTAAAACACCATTGTAAACATCCCCTTTTTTTAAGCCCAGTATTTGTTGAAGTACCGCATTTGAATATATTGTATTTCCAATAAAATTGATATCACCAAAATAATATTTATTTCCTTCCTCTAAGTTTAGATTTAGATCAATAGTATTTGAAGAATCATCATTTTTGATTAAAGTATCAGAAAGTATCCTGGCATCTCTGTACCCTTCTTCTTTATAGAAATCAATTAAAGAAGCAAGATCTTCCTTAAAATTTTTTTCAATAAACTTAGACCTTTTCCAGAATCGAATCGAAGTTTTGTGCTTGGTGTTCTTCAATTTTGATTGTAATTTTTTTGTAGAGAAAATTTGATTTCCCTCAAATTTAATATCTTTAATTTTTACACGAGGGCCTTTATCAATATTAACTACCATTTTATAAGTGTTACTCTCTATACTGTCTTTGATAGTGTTAAGAGTAACTTTAGTATTTAAAAAACCATCTTTTCGATACTTATTTTCAAGATAGTTTTGTGTATTGGTCATAAAGCTTTCGGAAAGTTTCTTCCCAGCTTTCAGCTCTGTATCTGAAATTATTGTCTCAGTCTGGCCCTTTTTAATACCATTTATTTTGACATCTGAAAGGGTAGGGAGTTCATCGATTTCAATTTCTACAGCTATTTTACGTCCCTCCACTTTAGTGACAAAAAGGGTAATATCACTAAACAGTTCTAGACCCCAAAGTTTATTAAGCACCCCGCTAATTTCATCTCCAGGTAGACTTATTTCCTGACCTTTACGTAATCCGCTAAATGAAATTACAGTCTGGGCATTGTAGGTTTTGAGTCCTGAGACTCCAATGGAGTCCAAAACATATTTTTTTCCTTTAACAAAATCTTTAGTTTGCGCTTTAGTATATCCTCCTACAAGTAATAATAGGACAATAAATATAGATTTGTACTTCATATTAATCAATGAGTTGTTCGCTCGTTTTTCCAAATCTTCGTTCTCTTTTATTGAAATTTATTAATGCTTCTAGTAGATTTTCTTTAGTAAAATCTGGCCACAATGTTTTTGTAAAATATAATTCAGCATAAGCTATATGCCATAATAAAAAATTACTTATTCGCTCTTCACCACTAGTTCTTATTAGCAAATCAACAGGAGGTAAATAATGGGAGTAAAGATGCTCATTAATAGTGGACTGATCAACTTTTTCGGGAGAAATTATGCTATTTTTAACTTTATTAGCAATTGCTTTTACAGCATTGGTGATCTCCTCTTTAGCACCATAATTGAGAGCTAGTGTAAGTACCATACCAGTATTTTTTTTTGTTTTTTCAATAACATGGTAAAGTTCCTCTCTTACTGTCAAAGAAAGCTTGTTTAAATCCCCAATTGTTTTTAGCTGAATATTATTTTTAATGAGGTGATTAAATTCTTTTTTTAATGAGCTTACTAAAAGTTTCATCAACAGGCTCACTTCATCCTCAGGACGATTCCAATTATCACAAGAAAACGCAAAAAGTGTTAGGAATTTAATTTGTCGTTCAGCTGCTATTTCAATAACTTCTCTAACTGCTTTTGCCCCCTTTTTATGTCCCATGAAACGTTGCTTGCCCTTTTGTTTGGCCCAACGTCCATTACCATCCATTATGATAGCGACATGTTCTGGTAGTTTGTTCATTTAATCCTTACAATAACATGGAAGATCGCCAAAGGTAAATGAAATTGTTAAACCTGTAAAAATATACCAATCATTATTGGAAATATTCCCAAATTTATAGGTGGGTACATCAGCAAATTCATTTTCAGGATTACTTCCGTCTAAATTATCAGTAAGTGTATAGCGTGCTCCCATTTCAACTCCAATAACAAATAAAGGATTTGGGTTTAGTTTAAATCCTAAAATAAATGGAACAGCAATTTTTTGATCTTTTCCATAATCATTAAATGTTGGAGGGTCAAAGGATCCATTTGGAGTTAAGTAAAACTGAGTGTATTTAAAGTAGCTAATGCCATAAAAAATGTAGGGCGTAAACGTAATAGTTTCATTATGGAGATTGAATTCAAAAAAATTAATTTCAATCCCAACCATTGCCTCTTGAATACTATTTTCAAGTTTTAAAGACCTACTGAAGCGATTTAAATCATCATTTCTAAATTCATTTTCTTTAATGTTAGAAATAGATACTCCCGCTCTTAGGGAGTAGCGATCTGTTGCGTTCCATTTATAAATTATCCCAAACGCAGGGGAGTTAGGATGAATATATTTATTCGTTCCAATATCTCCAATATAATTACTACCTCCAATAAATGCTCCTAATTCGTGAAACTGTGCAGTGACATAGCCTGAAAAAAAACAAAAAAATAAGATCGAAAATTGTTTTCGCATGTAGTTTAGTCTTGGAGTATACACAAGAATTGATCGTGATATATAAACCCAAAAACCCTATTTTTATTGTGTATTACGGGTATCTTGTCCCCAAAAAAGTTTTTCTCGCAATGTCTTGTAAAAAAAAGCTCCTTCTAGTTGAACCGTTTGAATGGTGAAATCAGCTTTTTTGATGAAAAAATCATTACCATTTTCAAGAGTTAGAATTCTTGAGTCCAAGGATAGTAAATGTGTTTTATCCCTACCCGAAACCGATATTTTTATTTTAGTAGTATCCGGTACAATTAAAGGACGAATATTAATGTTATGCGGTGCTATAGGATTTAAAACCCAACAAGCAGTTTCTGGCGATACTATTGGTCCTCCGCTGCTTAAAGAATATCCAGTAGAACCGGTGGGGGTCGCTATGATAAGTCCATCTGCCCAATAAGTCGTTAAATGTTTACCATCTAATTCTGCATCAATACTAAGCATTGAAGTAGTATTTTTTCTATTAACACTTACTTCATTTAGAGCAAAACCAATTTCTTCCAACGCTATTACAGAATCATTGGTTGTAACCTGAAGTAATGAACGTTCTATGAAGGTGTATTTTTTTTCAAAAAATAAAGTTAACCCCTCCTCTAAAGCATCTCTATGGAGGGAAGTTAAAAACCCCAACCGACCAGTGTTAATTCCTAAAATTGGAATTTTAGAATCACGAACTACTGTTACTGATCTTAAGAGAGTTCCGTCACCACCAATAGAAAATAAAAAATCAATATCCTCTTTTAAAACTTTATTATCACTAAAATAGTGGTAATGATCTTGATTTTCTCCAAAATGTTTTTTTAATCGATCTATTATAATAATTTGATGGCCGTGTTCTTCTAAATAAGAAACTACCGTTTTAACATAGGCCAGAGTGTCAGGCGAGAAAAATGCATTATAAATCGCTATGTTCATAAATATGAAACTTCCCCTAAAGGTACAAAACAAGAAATAATAAGAGTTTAGTAATTTTTTTTTTTCAAGTCTCTGTAGAAGTCATATTTTTGTCAAAAAAAGGAATGACTTCACTTAGTGTTAATATCAATAAACTAGCGACTCTTCGAAATGCCCGTGGCTCTAATACTCCAAATATTTTAGAGGTTACTAAAGACCTTGAACGTTTTGGAGCACAGGGTATCACAATTCATCCTCGTCCTGACCAACGTCATATTCGCTATGAAGATGTTTTTGAACTTCCCAGTGTTGTGACAACAGAATTTAATATTGAAGGAAATCCAATTCCTGAGTTTATTGAAATGGTATTAAAAATTAAGCCCACTCAAGTTACCTTAGTGCCTGACGCTTATGATGCTATTACTTCAAATGCTGGATGGGATACCTTAAAACACAAAGCTTTTTTAAAATCATCGATTATCCAGCTTAAATCTGCAGGAATTCGAACTTCTATTTTTGTTGATCCATTAATCGAGATGGTTGAAGGTGCTTTAGAAACAGGAACAGATCGTATTGAGCTTTACACAGAGGCATATGCTTCTGGATATTCTATCGATCCTCAAAAAGCAATAGATCCTTATGTTTCTGCAGCAGAAAAAGCCAATGAACTTGGAATTGGAATAAACGCAGGTCATGATTTAAGCTTAGAGAATATTGCCTTCTTTTCAAAAAATATTCCTAAACTTTTAGAAGTTTCTATTGGCCATTCATTAATTTGTGAAAGTTTATATTTAGGTTTTGAAAATGTTATTCCTATGTACCTTCACCGCCTTTCTTTATGAGGATACTACACAGTAATATTATAGGTGAAGCAGAGAAGGAATTAATTATACTTCATGGATTTTTGGGAATGGGTGATAACTGGAAGACTCTCTCTAAAAAATGGGCTTCTGTAGGCTTTAGAGTTCATCTAATAGATCAAAGAAATCATGGAAGAAGTTTTTGGAGTGAATTTTTTTCATATAAACATTTAGCTGAAGATGTTATAAACTATTGTAACCACCATAAATTATCAGAGGTACACATTTTAGGGCATTCTATGGGAGGCAAAACAGCCATGAATTTAGCAATTTTAGTTCCACAGTTATTAA
>JABGXI010000049.1:0-48629 GCA_018675855.1 Flavobacteriaceae bacterium
ATGTTAAACAACCAATTAAGTGCTGCCGCATTTGCAGAAAGAATTGGTGTTCAACGCTCATCCGTTTCTCATATCTTATCTAGAAGAAATAAACCGAGTTTAGATTTTATGTTAAAAATTCATGAACACTTTAGAGAGATTGATTTAGATTGGCTAATTCTGGGAAACTCCAAACAAAATACTTCTTCTCCCCCTGAATTGTTAACCGAAGGATCACTTAAAATATCTGGAAAAGCTAGTGGAACAGAGCATCATAATACTGAAGTATCACAAGAAAAAGCAAAAAGAATAAATTCTAGTTTTAATAGACATATAAGCGAAGAAATTATTCAAATAATTCAATTACATAAGAATGGTACTTTTAGTATTTATATTCCCAATTCTTAGTATTTTAGCACTTTATGAAATTTTTATTCCTAGGGATTGGTTTTCTTCTAACTTCCTGCTACTCTTCAAAGCGAGATTGCACCCGATTTCATGCGGGAAGTTTTGAGTTTACTAAAATCATCAATGGAGAACTGAATTCTTCAATATTTACAAGGGATTCTATCTATGAAATAGAGGTTTATAAGGGCGTAATAGACACTGCTAAAATTCGCTGGGTAAATGACTGTGAATGTATTCTTACAAAATTAAACCCTTCCTCAAATCAAGACAAAAGACCTATTCAGATGAAAATATTAAACACTAAAGACAATACTTATACTTTTCAGTATTCTCTTGTTGGTGATAGTAAAAACAGACATCGCGGTACAATCAAGAAAATAAAATAGACCATGTTAACCCCTGATTTATTTATTGCTTTTTTGACACTTACCTTTTTAGAGATTGTCTTAGGGATCGATAATATTATTTTTATTTCAATTTTAGCAGGGAGATTTCCTGAAGATATTCGTAAAAAGCTAATGCAAATTGGACTTTTCCTTGCCATGATCATGAGAATTATACTACTTCTTGGTGTGAATTGGCTTATTCAAATGCAAAGCACACTTTTTACATTAGAAACATCTTTTTTTTCTTCTAATGTTTCAATTCAAGCATTAATTTTAATGGTTGGTGGTATATTTTTACTCTACAAAAGCACTAAAGAAATATATAATAAAGTAGAGGAGGTTCATGAAAAAAAAACCATAGAACTAAAATCATCTACTGCATTTTCAAAAGTTGTTTTTCAAATAGTACTTATAGATATTGTCTTTTCTTTTGATTCTATCCTAACTGCCGTCGGAATGACTAGCGGAATCCCTTATGCCCTTTTAATAATGATAGCGGCTGTAATTATCTCAATTTCTATAATGATATGGTTTTCAAATCCAATTAGTCTATTTATAAACAATCGACCCTCACTCCAAATACTGGGACTAGCTTTTTTACTATTGATTGGTTTTATGTTAATTACTGAAGCAGCAAGTATTTCTGAAACCGTTTTGTTTGGCTCTAACATAACTAGGATTCCAAAAGGATATTTATATTTCTCTATTGCCTTCTCCTTAGGTGTAGAGCTATTAAACAGCTACTCTAAAAAAACAAAATGAGTTAAAAATCAATTGTAAACTGTGTTTCTTCATCATCACTTGATATAGAACTTTTAGGGCCAACATCTTCCGCCTCAACTTCAATCTCTGTAATCACATCTTCAATGGTTTCTTCATAAGGGAGTGCTTCTTTTAAAGAAACTACTTTCAGTTTTTTATCAGTTAATTGATTGCCAAGTGCTTTAAAACCTTTTACTGAAATAAATTCTTCAGCATTAATTTCTGTATCCGAAGGCTGATCATTCCCCCTCTTTTTTTCATATTGCAAAGTTAATAGTGGACGCCAGTCAAAACCTACATAAGTTAATATACCCCCTTCTTTCATAAAATTATCTTCCTTTTCTACTGACTCTAAAAGAAAACGCTTAAGGAAGTAACGTTCTTTTTCTGTGTCAAAATATACGGCAGTAATTGGTTTTCGCGGAATCCACTTCTCAAGGTGAATTACTGAGTCATCAAAATGAAGACTTAATTCAGGAGCAACTGCCTTTAAGGTTCCGTGTTGAGTAGCTACAAGAAGCTTGTCATCCCCTTTAAAAGCACCTAAAAGAAGGCCTCTTTCTTCTAAATTCAATCTTCTGATTGTTTCGTCGAACCATATTTTACGGGGCTTAAGAGTTGATACTCCTTTTTCTTTTAATTCAATTTTTTTAATGGTGTATTTAGTTACCGTATTTCCTCGAACTGCTCTACCTTTTACCTGAAGATCAGCAAAATCTAAATCCCATTTTAATTTTTTAACACTACCTGTATTTCGTAAAATAATTGAAATAATTTCTGCTTCTCCGTTTGAGTTGGGTGAAAAATAAAGGATTTCGGATCCTGCTCTGCTTTGGGTTAAATCATAAACTTTATCTCGAGTTACTCCCGTAACAGCAAAACGTTTTATAAAAGAAGTACCCCCTTTACCGTCACGGTATACCATGTTATATACCGTTCGAGTATCTTTTTTCTTAAAGACAGCTACATGAATAATATTTTTACCTATAAACACTTTACCATCTACTTTTACAACTTGCATTTTACCATCTTGAGTAAATACAATAATATCATCAATATCAGAGCATTCACAAATAAAATCATCTTTACGCATAGAAGTGCCAATAAAACCTTCTTCCCTATTTACATATAATTTAAGATTTCGCACCACCACTTTCTTGGCATCTACATCATCAAATATGCGGATTTCCGATTGACGTTTTTTATCAGAACCATAGACTTTCTTGAGGTGAGTGAAATAACGAATTGAAAAATCAATAAGGTGTGCTAAATTATTTTTCACTTCAGCAATATCAGCCTCTAATGCTTCAATTTTTTGTTGTGCTTTATCAAAATCAAATTTAGAAATTCGTTTAATTCTAATTTCGGTAAGACGAACTATATCTTCTTCAATTACAGGTCTTTTTAGATTAGCAATATGAGGTAATAGTCCCTTATTAATAAAAGAAATAACCTCTTCCCAGGTACCAGCCTCTTCAATATCACGATATATTTTATTTTCAATAAAAATTCGTTCTAAAGAAGCATAATGCCATTGATTTTCCAGTTCATGAAGTTGAACTTCCAATTCTAATTTAAGTAATTGAACCGTGTGATCAGTTGAAATCTTCAACATCTCTGATACGCCCATAAAGTTTGGCTTGTTGTCAATAATTAAACAACCTAAAGGAGAAATAGATGTTTCACAAGCCGTAAAAGCATATAATGCATCAATAGTTTTATCTGGTGAAATATCATTTGGTAAATGCACTAAAATTTCAACTGCAGAAGAAGTGTTATCTTCAATTTTTTTGATTTTTATTTTACCTTTTTCATTTGCTTTTAAAATACTATCAATCAAGCTTGAAGTATTCGTGCTGAATGGAATTTGATTGATAACTAAAGTGTTTTTATCTTGCTGATGAATTTTTGCTCGTACTCTTACTTTTCCTCCTCGCAACCCATCATTATAACCCTGGATATCGATAATTCCACCTGTTTGAAAATCGGGAAAAATAGTGAATTTTTTACCCTTTAAGTGAAGAATACTTGCTTGTAATAATTCATTGAAATTGTGAGGTAAAATTTTTGTGGAGAGACCTACAGCAATCCCCTCAGCACCTTGCGCCAATAATAAAGGGAATTTAACTGGCAGATGAATGGGTTCTTTTTTTCGGCCATCATATGAAAGTTGCCACTCAGTTACTTTTGGACTAAAAACAACCTCTAGGGCAAATTTAGATAATCGAGCTTCAATATAACGAGAAGCTGCTGCACTGTCACCGGTCAAAAGATTACCCCAATTCCCTTGCATATCAATTAACAATTCTTTCTGCCCGACTTGAACCATTGCGTCAGCAATACTAGCATCTCCGTGAGGGTGATATTGCATCGTGTGTCCTACAATATTAGCAACTTTGCTATAGCGACCATCATCTAAATCTTTCATGGAATGAAGAATTCTCCGCTGCACTGGCTTCAATCCGTCTTCAATAGCAGGTACAGCACGTTCCAGGATGACATAAGAAGCATAATCTAAAAACCAATCTTTATACATGCCTGTGACTTTTACCAGCGAATCGCTGGAGGAATCATTTGTTGGTATGTGATCAATAATTTCATCCATAGAAATGCTAAAATACTATATCAGACCTATATTTTAAGTGAAAATTTATTGAAGAAATTAACAAATTTTAGTTGAGAAGTAAATTTTTTAAAAAATCGTCTTCTGAGACTTTTACGAAAAATGATCTTTAAACTAAAGATAAAACTTATCTAATTTTAAGATGAATCATCAAAATTAACCACCATTACGATTAAAATTTGATAAATAATAATGTTTTTAAATATGAATATTTTTCTTTAGGTATCGTAAATGCTAAGTTTTTATTTATATAAACAAGAGTTTGAATTATTTCACTTCTTCTGCCAGATCAAGTTCTACTTTAAGATTGTCTATTATAAATTTTTGACGGTCTTGGGTATTTTTACCCATATAAAATTCAAGTAATTGTTCTGTGGTAATGCTTTTGTCCATCATAACTGGATCAAGACGAATATTGTCACCAATAAAAAATTTAAATTCATCAGGAGAGATTTCACCTAATCCTTTGAAACGAGTAATTTCTGGCTTACCTATCAATTTACCAATAGCATCTCTTCGCTCCTGTTCGCTGTAACAATAAAAGGTTTGTTTTTTATCGCGAACTCTAAAAAGTGGGGTTTGCAAAATGTACAAATGGCCTTCTTTTATGAGTTCAGGAAAAAATTGAAGGAAAAAAGTGATGAGTAAAAGGCGAATGTGCATTCCATCAACATCGGCATCTGTTGCAATTACAATATTATTATACCTTAAGTCTTCCAGGCCATCCTCAATATTTAGTGCTGCCTGCAACAAATTAAATTCTTCATTTTCATATACGATTTTTTTAGACATCCCATAGCTGTTGAGAGGTTTGCCACGCAAGCTAAAAACTGCTTGAGTATTGACGTCTCTTGACTTTGTAATGGAACCACTAGCAGAGTCTCCCTCAGTAATAAATAAGGTAGAATCAAGACGACGATCCCTTTTAAGATCTGGTAAATGCACCCTGCAATCTCTAAGTTTTTTATTGTGTAAACTTGCCTTTTTAGCACGTTCTCGAGCCAACTTTCGAATACCTGATAAGTCTTTACGTTCGCGTTCTGCCTGAATAATTTTTTGTTGAATAGCTAATGCAATCGTTGTGTTTTTATGTAAAAAATTATCCAATTGAGTATTCAAAAAATCTACAATATAACTTCGAACAGAAGGCATACCGTCTCCCATTTCTGTTGAACCCAACTTTGTTTTTGTTTGAGACTCAAACACTGGTTCGGTTACTTTTATACTAACGGCAGATATAATAGACTTCCTGATATCTGAGGCTTCATAATTTTTTCCAAAATATTCTCTAATTGTCTTAACAAGTCCTTCGCGAAAGGCAGCTTGATGAGTTCCACCTTGAGTAGTATGCTGTCCATTTACAAAGGAATGGTATTCTTCACTGTATTGAGTTTTACTATGAGTAAGTGCTACTTCAATATCATCTCCGCGTAAATGAATAATTGGATATGTTAAATCGTTTTCATTAGTTTGATCGGTTAATAAATCTTTTAATCCATTTTCAGAAAAGAACTTTTGTCCATTTAAATCAATAGTTAACCCAGGATTTAAATACACATAATATTTAACCATGCGCTCCACGTATTCAATTCTGTAGATATAATTTTTAAAGATTGTAGCATCAGGAACAAATACAACCTTGGTTCCTCTTCGTCGAGAGCTATCCCCCACTGGCGAATCTTCGCTTAATATACCATATTGAAAAACAGCGCGCTTAGATTGTTTCTCTCTGGTTGATTCTACAATAAAACTTGAGGAAAGCGCATTTACCGCTTTAGTTCCTACACCATTCAATCCTACTGATTTTTTAAATGCCTTGGAATCATATTTTCCACCAGTATTCATTTTCGAAACTACATCAACAACTTTACCAAGTGGAATTCCACGCCCAAAATCACGAACTGTAACCGTGCTATCTTTAATGAAGATTTCAATGGTTTTACCAGCACCCATTACAAACTCATCTATACAATTATCCAAGACCTCTTTTAAGAGAATATAAATTCCATCATCTGGGGAAGAACCGTCTCCTAATTTACCTATGTACATCCCAGGACGTAAACGTATATGTTCTTTCCAATCTAGAGAGCAAATATTATCTTCGGTATAGGCGGTTTCTTCTTTCATAAAATAAAGAGCTAATATAAATATTGCGAACAAAACTATAAACAGTATTACGTTCAAGAAATGAACAATCCATTCTTTTTTTTTGTTAAAAAGTTATTTTAATACATTTTAGTGATTGTAGTTCTTCAAGGTAAGTTTCTTTTATATATTTATTAAATAAAATGGGGTCCTCAAAATATTTAATCAAAAATAATTATGAAAAAAAATATAAAAAATACTATAGGACCTTTTGTTCATAGTGTTTATTTTTGGCTTAAAAATCCGGATAATCTTGAAAGTACTAATGCCTTTGAAAAAGCTATAAGTAAGCTGATAAGGACAAACCCTCAAGCAACTTCCAATCACTTTGGAAAAGCTGCAGAAGTGGAGGAAAGAGCGGTTGTAGATAATTCCTTTACCTATTTTTATATGATGATTTTTTCGGATTTAGATAAACAAAATGCTTATCAAATTGATCCTACTCATGAGATGTTCATTAAAGAAGCTGCTCATTTATGGGAACGTGTAATTGTATATGATTCTATTTCAGAAAATACTTAAACATTTATTTAGTAATGAGTGCATTTTGAGTTTGCCTAAAATTATCAATCGAAACAAAATAATCAGGGTCTTCAAGAACATTTACAACACAAATTTTTTCAGCTCTTTTTATCAATTTGACACAATCGGAAGACAAGTGACGTAAATGAATGTTTTTTCCAATTTTATGATAACGTTCAGTTAGTTTATTAATACACTCTATTGCTGATTGATCAACAATTCTAGATTCTTTAAAGTCGATAACGATCTCACTTGGATCATTTTTAACATCAAATTTACTGTTGAATAATTCAATACATCCAAAAAACAGAGGTCCATAAATTTCATAATGTTTCACACCATAATCATCTATGTGTTTTCTTGCACGAATGCGCTTAGCATTTTCCCATGCAAAGACCAGAGAAGAAACAATTACACCTGACAAAACAGCAATTGCCAAATCAAAAAATACGGTAATAATCGTAACTAATAAAATAACAATTACATCTGCCGTTGGAACTTTATTCCATACCTTGAAGGTACTCCAGGCAAAAGTTCCCAAAACAACCATAAACATAACCCCTACAAGGGCTGCTATAGGAACTTGCTCAATATAACTTGAGCCGAATAAGATGAAAAACAATAGTGCCAAGGCTGCAGTAATTCCAGAAAGACGTCCACGCCCTCCAGATTTTATATTTATAATACTTTGTCCAATCATAGCACATCCTCCCATACCACCAAAAAAACTATTTAAAATATTACCTGCACCTTGAGCAACACACTCTCTGTTTCCACTACCATGGGTGTCTGTTAATTCATCAATTAAGTTTAGGGTCATTAAAGATTCGATTAAACCAATAGAAGCTAAAATAAACGAATATGGGGCTATAAAAAAAAGTGTGTCTAATGAGAATGAAATAAGTGGAATTTGAAAGTTAGGTAATCCAGCTTTGATTCCCTTTCCTCCATTGGTGACTATAAATGATTTTACAGTTTCAGTATCTAAATCTCCTAAAATAACAACTAAAGATACCAATATAATAGCTATTAAAGCTGCAGGTATTTTTTTTGTTATTAAAGGAAGAAATGCCATAATTAGCATAGTAGTTGATACTAAAGCTATCATAATAAATAGAGCACTGCCTTGCAGCCAGTTTCCATTACTTTTAAACATCCCTAATTGAGATATAAATATTACAATGGCTAATCCATTTACAAAACCCATCATAACAGAATGTGGAATCATTCGAACAAATTTTCCTAATTTTAGTAGGCCAGCAAAAATCTGAAGTATTCCTGCTAAAAGTAAGGCGCCAAAAAGGTATTGTAGCCCAGAACTATCGGTTCCACCTAATTGATTGCCTTCTCTAACTAAATGTACCATAACAACAGCCATAGCACCTGTTGCACCTGAAATCATACCGGGGCGTCCTCCAAAAATAGAGGTAACCAATCCCATCATAAAAGCACCATACAAGCCTATTATAGGAGATATACCTGCAACAAAAGCAAAGGCTACAGCCTCAGGCACAAGTGCTAAAGCAACTGTTATACCCGATAAAAGGTCATTTTTAATACTACCACCATTAGTTCGGTCAATGAGTTGAAAAGGTTTCAAGGAATGCTTTTTTTTAAAATTTTAGGCAAAAATAAGCTTAATCTTTGCAATAGAGTCTTTGTGAGTAATTGAATTTATAAATTATCATTTTGAAGCTGCTTCACCTAGAAAAAAAATAGCCAACCAATTGCTAGATAAAATTAATATTCCTGCTGAAGAAAAATGAATATAAAATTTATTTAAAGCTAATATTCCGTCAGAAAACATAAATAAAGAAACCGCATATCCGACTGATTTAAATACCTCATTTGAACTACTAAGCGGTAAGAATATTCCTTGCCAACTTATTATGACGATAACTATAATGTATATAAGAACTGGTGTAAAAAAGAGTTTAAATTAGAATAGATAAGACAAAGTAGTATTCCTGCAATAAAAGTCAGTGGAATTCCAATTTTTAGTGGCCAGTTCATCCATTAACAACTGTAAATGATCTAATAAAAAATATGTGTCCTACTAAAAAAGAGATCAGTCCAATAGTAAAGTAATGTTAAAATAATAATGAGAAATCAGCAATAAGGCAAAAAATTAGTCCAATAATTATTGACTTAGCAAATAATGAGTTTTTGACTGATGCATAGAGTAAAGGCATCAAAATTATTAGGGATGTTGTTAAGAGTTTTAAAATAAAAAATAGTTAACCCAAAAATAATTACTGTAAATAGCGGTTATAGCAGTAAGAGCTATAATGTATTTAAAACCTTTTAATGTCATAACTTTTAACAACTTTTTAAACGTTAAATCGGAAATGCATTACATCGCCATCTTTTACTATATATTCTTTACCCTCTACCCTCATTTTTCCTGCTTCCTTAACTTTAGTCTCAGAACCGTAGTGTTGATAATCATCATATCCTATTACCTCTGAACGAATAAAACCTTTCTCAAAGTCAGTATGAATAACACCTGCAGCCTGAGGAGCGGAAGCACCAATTGGTATTGTCCATGCTCTAACTTCCTTAACGCCAGCAGTAAAATAGGTTTGCTGATTGAGCAGCGCATAAGCGCTGCGGATTAATTTTGCTGACCCAGCTTCTTTCAGACCTAAATCTTCCAAAAACATCTGACGTTCTTCAAAAGAGTCCAACTCATTTATATCGGCTTCTATACTAACTGCTAATATAAGAAGTCCTGCATTTTCGTCTTTAACCAACATCTTAACCTTTTCCACATAATGATTACCGTCTTTTGCAGAAATTTCATCTACGTTACATACGTACAAAACAGGTTTGTCGGTAATAAGTTGTAGTGGCTTTACAATGACATTTCTATCCTCTTCTTTAAAATCAATGCTACGAACATTTTTAGATGCTTCTAATTCATTTTTCAAATGATCCAATACTTCTTTTTCTTTAATCGCCTCTTTATTTCCTGTCCTTGCCGCTTTATTAACCTTATCTAACTTTTTTTCAACTGTCTCCAAGTCTTTTAGCTGGAGTTCTATATCAATGGTTTCCTTATCTCGAACTGGATCTACAGATTCATCAACATGAATAATGTTGTCATTATCAAAACAGCGCAGTACATGTAAAATAGCATCAGTTTCACGAATATTAGCTAGAAACTGGTTGCCCAATCCTTCACCTTTACTAGCACCTTTTACTAAGCCTGCTATGTCAACAATTTCAACTGTCGCAGGAATGACATTTTCTGGTTTTACTATGCTTTCAAGTTTTTTTAAACGAGAATCTGGGACGTTTACCACACCAATATTGGGTTCTATTGTACAAAAAGGAAAATTTGCACTTTGTGCTTTGGCATTCGACAAACAATTGAAAAGAGTTGATTTCCCGACGTTAGGTAGACCTACAATACCTGCTTTCATGTAAAATATTTTTGTCAAAAATAAGCTTATTTTTGGCTTTTACATTTGCTTTCCCTATTTATGGGGTAAGAAACTATATATTTTAAGAAATGCAGAGTAAAAAACAACTCATTATTCATGCAGACGATGCTGGTCTTGCTTGGTCTGAAAATCACGCTACACAAATCGGAATGTTAAAAGGAAGCATTAGTTCAACTAGTCTTATGGTTCCTTGCCCTTGGTTTTATGAGATGGCGCAATTCAGTTTGAAAAATCCAGAACTAGACTATGGAATTCATCTCACCCTTACAGGAGAATGGAAATCTTATCCCTTTAAACCAATAACTCCTAATTATAAAATACCTTCTCTAGTTGATAAAAACGGGCATTTTTACTCAAAAAGAGAAAATATCAGGGATCACGCTAATATTGACGAAGTTCGATTAGAGCTTAAGAATCAAATTGAATACGCTCTTTCTCTTGGCATGAAACCTTCACATTTAGATTCTCATATGTATACTTTAGGATTGCGCCAAGATCTGATTGATCTTTATCAGGATCTAGGAAATGAATATAAACTTCCTATTATTCTAAGTAAAACCTTAATTTCCTACACAGGAGAAGACCCTTCAAAATTTAATATCGATTCTAACAAATGTTTTGAATCAATTTTCATGGCTTCATTTAATGAATTTAAAAACCAAGGACTTAAAGTTCACTATGAAACCATACTAGATTCATTGCCAGAAGGACTTTCCATTATTTTGATTCATCCTGCACTAGAGAGTAAAGAGATGCAACAGATAACAGTAGGTCATCCTAATTTTGGTGCAATATGGCGTGCTGAAGATGCCCACTATTTTAATAGCAAAGCTTGTAGTGACAAATTAATAGAAAATAACATTCAGTTAGTAACTTTCAAAAGTCCTGGAGTACTTAAGATTCTGGGTGCATAAACTGCTGTTTCCCTAGAAGTGTATTCTCGGTTTCTACATGATTGTCGTCAGGCACACAACAATCTACAGGACAGACAGCTGCACATTGAGGCTCATCATGAAAACCTTTACATTCTGTACATTTATCAGGAACTATAAAATAATATTCATCAGAAACAGGTTCTTGAAACTTTTCAGCATTTACTGCACTTCCATTAGGTAAAACAACATCACCCTTTAAAGAAGTACCATCTTCATACCTCCAATCCTCAGCACCTTCATAAATTGCGGTATTTGGGCATTCAGGTTCACAGGCGCCACAATTAATACACTCGTCAGTAATGATAATAGCCATAGGAATATCTTTCCTTACATTTGTGCAAAAATAAGACCTTAAAAGTTCCTAAACAAGCAAATGAACTTAAACTCAAAACGTATTGAAGCCTTAGTTAAATTGGGAAATCACTTATTAGATTTTAATCCTAATGATAAAAACTATTCGGTTCTTCAAGAACAGGTTAAAAGAGCTTCTGAATCCAACGGATGGTTTACAAAACGATCCATAGAGGAAACTTTTACAAGCTGGGGGACTACCCTTTCGATAGAGTATATAATTACTTGGCTAAAGCCCTATTTGTTTTCAACTCAAAAAAAATCTAAAAAAATTGCTTTAATTCTTGCTGGAAACATTCCTATGGTTGGTTTTCACGACATTATAAGTGTATGGGTTTGTGAACATAAAGCTTTGGTTAAATGTGCTTCTAAAGATTTATTTTTATTACCCTACATGACAGATTTTTTAACGTCAGAGACTGGGGAAGATTTTATTACTTATGAAACTGGCAAATTAATCGGATTTGATGCGGTAATTGCAACTGGCTCAAATAATGCTGCTCGCTATTTTGATCATTATTTTTCTAGTTATCCTCACGTGATAAGAAAAAATAGAAATGGCATTGCAGTCATTGAAGGTAATGAGACTAATGATGAGATGACTGCGCTAGGCAAAGACATGCTTCAATTCTTTGGACTTGGATGTAGAAATGTTGCTAAAATATACCTACCAGAAGGATATGATTTAAACAAAATATTTGAAGGTGTTTATCCCTTTGCTTCGGTAATTGAACATGCTAAATATGCTAATAATTACGATTACAATAAAGCTGTTTTTCTAATGAGTACTTTTGATTTTTTAGAAAATGGTTTTTTTATTTTAAGAGAAGAAAAAAGTTTTAGTGCTCCAATCGCCTGTGTCCATTATGAATATTATAAAAATATTGAAGAATTATCCACACTATTGAGAAAACAAAAAGATTTTATTCAATGTATTGTTTCTCACCTAGATATTGAAAATAGTATTCCGTTTGGAGAAACTCAAAATCCAGCATTGTGGGACTATGCAGATGGTGTTGACACCATTAATTTTCTATTAGACATATAAATTATATGCTAGATTTCGCTTTTATTTTTCATTATTTTATGTTAACAACTCAGAAAAAAAAGAAATTTTTTATCCATTGTTTTATGATGGAATTACAATATTTGTAATTATTAAAAATTAAGATTATTCATTCATAAAAAATACGAAAATCTCTTTAAAATAACTTAACACTTTTTAAGCTTATGAAAATTCATAATTTTAGTGCTGGCCCTTCCATACTTCCAAAAGAAGTGATGCATCAGGCTGCTGAAGCTGTGAAAGAACTTGACAATTCTGGATTATCCCTTATTGAAATTTCACATCGTAGTAGCGCATTTATATCCATTATGGATGAAGCTTGTGCATTGGCACTCAAACTTACAGGACTTGAAAACAAAGGATACAAATCAATTTTTGTTCAAGGAGGTGCTAGTTTGCAATTTTTGATGACTGCTTACAATTTTTTAAATAAAAAAGCAGGGTATGTGAATACAGGGACATGGTCTGAAAAAGCCATAAAAGAAGCGAAACTCATTGGAGAAGTTCAGGAATTAGCAAGTTCAAAAGAAGCAAATTATAATTTTATTCCAAAAGGCTATGAAATTCCAAATGACTTGGATTACCTTCACCTTACTTCTAACAATACTATTTTTGGAACTCAGATTAAAGAGATACCTGAGACAAAGGTTCCATTAGTCGCAGATATGAGTTCTGATATATTTTCTAGAAAATTTGATTATTCTAAATTCGATTGTTTTTATGCAGGTGCTCAAAAGAATATGGGTCCAGCCGGAGCTACTTTAGTCATTATTAAAGAAGAAATTTTAAATAAGATATCCAACACTGTTCCTTCAATGTTAAGTTATAAAATACAGGCAGAAAAAGATAGTATGTTTAATACACCCCCTGTATTTGCTGTATATACTTCCATGCTAAATATGAGATGGGTAAATTCTAAAGGGGGAATTGAAAAATTAGGGGAGCAAAACATGCAAAAAGCTAAGTTATTATATGGAGAAATTGATCGAAATTCTAAATTTGTAGGTTTTGCCGCTAAGGAAGATCGTAGTGATATGAACGCAACCTTTAACCTTGTTGATCAAAATGACTCCGAATCATTTGATGGTTTATGCAATGCAGCTGGTATAAGCGGACTTAAAGGACACCGTTCTGTGGGTGGATACCGTGCCTCAATGTACAATGCCCTTCCCATTGAAAGTATAGATGTTTTAGTTGAATGTATGCAAAGCCTTGAAAAAAATAAATAATATGAAAATTTTAGCCAATGATGGTATTTCGCAAAGCGGAATTGATGCGTTAACCAAAAACGGTTTTGACGTAATTACAACAAATGTAGCCCAAGAACAATTGGCCGGTTACATTAATGAAAATAAAGTCTCGGGACTACTTGTTCGAAGTGCTACAACTGCAAGAAAAGAATTAATTAATGCTTGTCCAGGACTTAAACTCATTGGTCGTGGTGGCGTTGGAATGGATAATATTGATGTTGATTATGCGAAATCAAAAGGATTATATGTTGTAAATACTCCAGCCGCTTCTTCAGCCTCTGTTGCAGAATTAGTTTTTGCACATTTATATGGAGGGGTTCGTTTTTTGTATGATTCCAACAGAAGTATGCCATTGGAAGGTGAAACTAACTTTAAAGGCCTTAAAAAAGCTTATGCAAAAGGAGCTGAACTTCGAGGCAAAACTTTAGGTATAATTGGTTTTGGTCGTATTGGTCAAGAAGTTGCTAAAATTGGCTTAGGAATCGGTATGAATGTTATTGCTGCTGATAAATTTACTGAAGAAGCTACTGTAACAGTTACACTTTTTAATGGACAGTCTATTGCTGTAAATATAAAAACAGAATCCTTTAAGCAAGTTTTAGAAAAATCTGATTTTATTAGTTTGCATGTACCGGCACAAAAAGAATACGTGATTGATGCCAGTGCTTTTTCTAAAATGAAGAAAGGTTCTGCCATAGTTAATGCCGCTCGTGGAGGCGTTGTTGATGAAGTAGCATTAATTGAAGCACTGGAGAGTGGACATTTATCGTTTGCTGCATTAGATACATTTGAAAATGAACCTAAGCCTGAAATCAAACTTTTAATGCACGATAAAATTTCATTGACTCCTCATATCGGTGCAGCTACTTTAGAGGCACAAGATCGTATTGGAGAAGAATTAGCTGCTCAAATCAGTTCGTTACTTAAATAATTGAATTTGTATTTTACTAGATTAAAAAATAAATGGGGGGTTGAATCAAATAGTCAATTCATTTTAATTTTTATAGTTTTTGGAATTACAGGCTCTCTTAGTGTTCGGTTGGCAAAGCCTGTTCTTGAATTTTTAAATATTAACAATGATTTTTTTAAGGATTTATTTCTTGGAGATATGCTCTATTGGACACTTCGTGTTGTAATTGTTTTTCCTTTATATCAATTATTACTACTGGTCATTGGAACACTTTTTTTACAATTTAAGTTTTTTTGGAATTTTGAAAAGAAAATACTTTGTAGAATTGGTTTTAAGCGTTTTTTTAAAAAATAACTTAAGAATTTTTTTAATGAATAAGTTTCAGGAATTCATTCCTAGTATCAGTTTCCTTAAATGTTCCTCTAAACCCCGAGGTTGTTGTAGAGGAGTTTTGTTTTTGCACTCCGCGCATCATCATGCACATGTGGGACGCTTCAATAACAACCGCAACACCTTTTGGAGATAGCGTTTCATTTATACAATCTAAAATCTGCTCTGTTAAACGTTCTTGAACTTGTAACCTTCGTGAAAAAACATCAACTACTCTAGGTAATTTGCTTAAACCTACAATATGACCATTTGGAATGTAAGCTATGTGAGCTTTCCCAAAAAATGGTAACAAGTGGTGTTCACACAAAGAATATAATTCAATGTCTTTTACAATTACCATTTCACTATAACTCTCCTCAAACATTGCACTTTGAAGAATTTTGTGGGGGTTTTTATCATATCCTTCTGTTAAAAAACTAATTGCCTTAGCAGCACGCTCAGGTGTTTTTAATAAACCATCTCGATCTTTATTTTCTCCTAATAAATTAAGGATATTTTCGTAATTTGACTTTATTTTATAAGTTTTTTTTAGGGTTTCAGTATCTAAGTTATCGTTCATTTAAATAGTAATAAAATTTTTAAAGTATTTTTTTAATTTTTCAATTTTAGGATCAATAATATAGGTACAATAAGGCAGGCTTTTATTTAAATTATAGTAATTAAAATGCTCTTCTTCAGCTTTATAGAATGGTTTTGCTATTTTAACTTCAGTAACAATTGGGTTTTCATAAACTTGAGCCTCTTCTAATTGCTTCATTACAGTCTCAATAACAATTTTATCTTCAGGATCGAGATAATATATACCAGAACGATATTGAGTGCCCTTGTCATTTTGCTGACTATTTAGCGTTGTCGGGTCATGTGTGTTAAAGAAAATTAAAAGCAATTCAACTAAGCTAATTTCATCAACTTCAAAATCAACTGAAATAGCTTCTGTATGTCCCGTTCTTTCAGAGCAAACTTCTCTATAGGCTGGGTTCTTAATAAAACCATCTATATAACCTGGGATTACTGATCTAACACCATTTAAGCGCTGAAAAACTGCTTCAGTACACCAAAAACATCCTCCTGCTAAGTATATAGTTTTGATCAATTTGATTTGACATTTATTAAACAAATATAATGATAGATATAAAAAATCAATCTTTATAAATGTATAATATTTCTTATTTTTCTATAAAATTTAAATAAAAACATATTTTAGAAATTAGTCTAAGTGAAGTAATAAACACAAAAAAGAAGTACTTTAGATATAACTATGGAACAACTGCTCAAAGCACAGCATGTATCAAAAAATTATGGAGATTTAAAGGTCCTAATTGATGTAAATATAACCTTAAAGATTGGTGAGATCATTACAATAATTGGACCCTCTGGAGCTGGAAAAACAACTCTTCTTCATATCCTCGGAACTTTAGATCGTCCAAATAAAAATACAAATACTATTATTAGTATAGAAAATACTGAAACCACCCTATTAACAGATAAAGCTTTAGCAAAATTTAGAAATAAGCATATGGGTTTCATTTTTCAATTCCATGAATTACTTCCTGAATTCACTGCCCTTGAAAACGTTTGTCTTCCCGGTTGGTTAGGGGGTGATTTTTCAAAAGAAAAAACCAAAAAAGCGATAGGCTTACTAAAACGTTTGGGTCTTGAAAAACGTGCATCCCATAAGCCAACAAGCCTCTCTGGTGGAGAACAACAACGTGTTGCAGTGGCTAGAGCACTTATCAACGATCCTAAAGTCATATTTGCAGATGAACCTACAGGAAATTTAGATTCTGAAAATGCAAATAGTTTGCATGATTTATTTTTTGAGTTAAGAGATGAATTAGGCTGTAGTTTTGTAATTGTAACTCATAACAAAGATCTTGCAAAAAGATCTGACAGGACCATTAACCTAAAAGACGGTCAAATTATCTCGTGAATAAAAATGAATTAAAGGCATTCTTAGACGCCAAAGTAATAGAGTTTGAAAATACTAAGTTCTTACAAGAGGATCCTATTCAAATTCCACATCAATTTCAAAAAAAGGAAGACATTGAAATTTCTGCTTTTTTAGTTGCTACCATAGCTTGGGGAAATCGAGTTAGCATTATTAAAAGTGGAAATAGAATGATGGAACTTATGGATAATGATCCTCATTCCTTTATATTAAATCATCAAAAAAATGATTTAAAGCTATTAGATAGCTTTGTGCACAGAACTTTTAACAGTATTGATTTATGTTACTTCATAAAAGCACTTCAAGCTATATATAATATACACGGTGGTCTTGAGGCTGCATTTAGCACAAACTCTGAGGCTAATAATACGTATGAAAACATTCATGAATTTAAAAAAATATTTTTTTCCTTACCTCATCAAAAGCGGACGCAAAAACATATATCAGATCCATTGAATGGATCAGCAGCAAAACGTTTAAATATGTTTTTACGTTGGATGGTTCGACCAGCTAATAAAGGGGTTGATTTTGGAATATGGAAACGACTAAAAACTTCACAACTTTCCTGTCCTTTAGACGTTCACACTGGGAATGTAGCAAGAACTCTTGGTATACTAAAGCGGAAACAAAATGATTTTAAGGCACTATTTGAGTTGGATGTCGCTCTTCGAAAATTTGATTCTCAAGATCCAATTAAATATGATTTTGCCCTTTTTGGTCTTGGTGTTTTTGAAGGTTTTAAGTAGCTAAGTAATGCTTTCCATTAAATTGGAAAACTCAATTCAGAAAGCTATCTTTAATTGAATTATTCTTTAAAAATGGTTAATAAATTTTTAGAAAAAATAGGTCCAGGTCCTTTTATTGCTGCTGCATTTATCGGTCCTGGTACCATTACACTTTGTACTATAGTAGGAGCTAAATATGGGCTTAATCTACTTTGGACTATACTAGTGTCTATTATTGCAGCAATCATCCTTCAGGGTATGGCAGTAAAGCTGGGCGTTATAGGTAAGAAAAGTATTACTCAGATACTCAAAGATGAAATAAAAACACCATGGCTTAGAATTGGAGTATTGCTACTTGTTTTTACAGCTATTATGATTGGAAATACTGCCTATGAAGCAGGAAATATAAGTGGAGCTGTTCTTGGATTAGAAACTATTTTTGGAAAACAACTTATTCGCTTTAATAAGGTAACAATTAATTTATTTTCATTTCTAATAGGATTCCTTGCTGGAGGATTATTATGGATAGGAAAGTATAAACTAATTGAACGTAGTTTAATTATTATGGTTGTCTTAATGAGTATTTCATTTTTTTTAACAGCATTTAGTACAGGTCCTTCTCTTTTGCATGTAATAAGAGGTCTTTTTAACTTTTCAATCCCAAAGGGTAGTTTGCTAAGCATTATAGGATTAGTAGGAACTACTATTGTTCCTTACAATTTATTTCTTCACACTGAATTGGTGAGGAAAAAATGGAGCCATGTTGCTCAGCTCCCGCTTGCTATGAATGACATGGTTATTGCCCTAGTATTAGGGGGTGTAATTTCTCTGAGCGTTATTATTAGTGCTTCAGCAACCTCATTAATCCAAATTGAAAATGCAGTCGACTTAGCAAAAGGACTTGAGCCTATTTTCGGTTCGTTTTCAAAATACTTCCTCTCATTTGGTTTATTTGCAGCTGGCATAACAAGTACAATTACTGCTCCTCTTGCTGCAGCATATGTTGTTTGTGGTTGTTTTAGCTGGGATACCAATATGAAATCTACTCGTTTTAAAATAGTATGGGGGATTGTTTTACTTACAGGAGTATTGTTTTCAGCCACAGGTTTAAAATTGATAGCAATTATTCAGTTTGCTCAAATTACAAATGGACTATTGCTACCACTCATTGCATTAATAATTCTTTGGATAATGAACAAGTCCAGCGTTCTTGGGGCTTATAAAAATAATACTTTTCAAAATATTTTAGGTTTTATGGTTGTAATTATTGCATTTTTATTGAGTGTACGTTCTTTATGGTCTGTTTATTTGAAATTATAATGGATGAATAAAAATTTTCATATTAATGCCGATGTAGGTGAAGGTTTTGGAATTGAAGCTGAAATAATACCCTTAATAGATAGTTGTAATATTGCTTGTGGAGGTCACGCAGGGGGGAAAATGGAGCTATCTAAAGCAATTACAATAGCTAAAAAAAATGATGTGAAAATTGGAGCACATCCTTCTTACCCTGATCTTAAAAATTTTGGAAGAATTTCAATGGAAATTAATCTTGATGAACTTTATAAAAGCTTGAAGGAACAACTGATTTTATTTTTACATGAGAGTTCTTATACTTTAAATCACGTTAAGGCACATGGTGCCCTGTATCATGATTCAGCAAATAAACTTGAAATTGCATCCTTATTAATTAAGGTAATTCTTGAATTATGTCCTCATGCAATAATCGTGACACTACCTAACAGTATTTTAGAAAAATTAGGAAAAGAAAATAACTTAACCATATGGCGTGAAGGTTATATAGATCGAAGGTATCATGATAATGGAATGTTGGTTTCACGTACAAATCCCTTCGCTACACTCTCATCGCTTGAAGATTTAAACCAACAATTTTACACTTTAATAAACCATCAATATGTAAAAACATTAGAAGGAAATCCTCTTTCATTAAAAGTAGATACTTTGTGTATTCATGGGGATCATCCTGATGCAGTTAGAAATCTTAAAAGTCTAATTATAAAATTTAAAAAATAATAATCATCTAATGTCTCAGGAAAAATCTTTTCTTAAAATATTTCAATATAGCGAAACCTCTATTCTACTTGAATTCAAACAAGAACCTAAACTTGATTTGTTAAATGAATTAATAGCGTTTAAAAAAATATTAAACAGTAACTTATGTGGCATAAAACAAATCACTTTAAGTTATAAGTCTTTACTGCTTCAATTCAGTAATCCTTTAAAAAAAGACCAGAATCTAAAAGAAGAGATTTTAAAATTATATTTAAGTTTTGACTCTTCGAAATCAAAAATTAAATCTAAACATTGGAATATTCCGGTTTGTTATGAATCTAAATATGCTTCAGACTTAACCGCTCTCTCGAAACATTTAAAATTATCGCACCACCAATTAATTGAATTACACACAAAACCGATTTATCAAATATATTTTATAGGCTTTTTACCTGGCTTTCTTTATTTATTAGGATTAGATGCTAAATTGTACCATCCTCGTAAAAAATCACCTACATTAAAAGTTTGTAAAGGTGCTGTAGGAATTGGAGGTAGACAAACTGGCATATATCCAGACCAAAGCCCGGGAGGATGGAATATAATTGGTACTTCACCTACTTCGGTGTTTGATCCAGATCTTAAACAGCCTTGTTTTGCTAAATCAGGAGATACTCTTTCCTTTTATTCAATTTCAGAAACTACATTCAAAAAAATTAGGAAAAATAGAATTCCTCCAAATTTTAGAGAAATAACACTATGATTGAGATTCTTAATCCAGGTTGGCACACTTCTATTCAAGATCAAGGAAGAATGGGGTTACAAGAATATGGTATTCCTTATTCTGGTGCCATGGATATGAATTCATTTAATTGGGCTAATAAACTTTTAAATAATTCCTTGAATGCTGCTTTACTAGAAATGACAATTAAAGGTCCAAAGCTAAAGTTTCATACTGAAACAGTTATTGTATTTACAGGAGCTCAAATGGACATTAAGCATAATGGCAATAAAGCTTCTTTGTATAATCCTATATTTATTAAAAAAAATGACTTACTTGAATGCGGAGCCTGCAAAGAAGGTTGTAGAACTTACATGTCTGTTTTGGGAGGACTCCAAACCGAAAGAATACTAAGTAGTAGGAGTCAATGTAATTATGTTACAAAATCAGGACACATCAATAAAAAAAGAATATTACAAATTAAAAAAGAGTCATTTGAATTAAATAAAGGAGTCGCGCTAAAAAGTCCTTTACCTTCATATAATACAAAAGAAATTGAGGTATTCAAAGGACCAGAATTCGATTTATTAGAATCAGTAACTCAACTAAAAATTGCTACTCAGACTTTCACAATTAGTCATCTAAACAATCGTATGGCTTATCAGTTAGAAGAAAAAATAATAAATAAACTACCAGAGATTTGGACTACGTCCGTTTTACCAGGTACGGTTCAACTTACGCCAAACGGAACCCTAATAGTGCTCATGCGAGATGCACAAGTAACCGGTGGATACCCAAGGATACTTCAATTAAGTAATCATGCGGTGAATATATTAGCTCAAAAATCAACAAGAGATGTGCTACACTTTAAAATAAAATCATTTGATTAACAAGTCTATACCAGGGGGATCAAATTATTCTAAATTGTTTCTTATTTTTACAAAGATTTACGGTATATGAAGTTACTTCTCAAAAATGCAACGCTACTAGATGAAAAAAGTCCTTTTCACAATCAAACAAAGGATGTTTTAATTGAAAAAGGAATTGTCACTCAACTAGAAGATCATATTGAAAATAAGGGAGCTAAAGTCATAAATCTAAAAAATCTTCATATTTCTTCAGGATGGTTTGATCCAAATGTTTCATTTGGAGAGCCTGGTTATGAAGAGCGCGAAACTTTGAAAAATGGTCTTCAAACAGCTGCAAAAAGTGGATTCACGAATATTGTACTTAATCCTAACACAAAACCTCTAACAGAAACACATTCAGATGTTAGTCATTTACTTCAGAGTAACAAAAATCAACTTACAGCATTGCATATAAGTTCGGTCTTAACAGAAGAGGGAAAAGGAAACCAAATGGCACCACTTTTAGATCTACATAAAGCAGGTGCTGTGGTTTTTGGTGATTATAAAACCTCATATAACAATCCAAATTTATTACGTATAGCATTGGATTACTCACAAAGCTTTGGAGGTCTTATCCAGGCTTATCCTATGGATAAAGCTTTGAGTAACAACGGACAAATGCATGAGGGGATTATAAGCACAAACCTTGGCCTTAAAGGAATACCTCAAGTTGCGGAAACTACAACTTTAGCAAGAGACCTTCAACTCTTAGACTATACTCAAGGAAAGTTACACATTCCTTTTATTACTTCTTCAGCTAGTTTAGAGATTGTTCGTGCCGCTAAAAAGAAAGGCCTAAATGTTAGTTGTGGCGTCGGAATTCCACATCTTTTATTTACAGATGAAAATTTAATAAACTTTAACTCCCATTATAAAATATTTCCACCCCTTCGATCTGCATCAGATCAACGGTCCCTAAGAGAAGGATTATTAGACGGAACTATTGACATGGTAAGTAGCATGCACCAACCCATAAATCCAGAATTAAAAGATCTTGAATTTATTCAAGCACATGAAGGAAGTATTGGATTAGAAGCAGCTTTTGGAGTGCTACATAATCATTTTCCATTAGAAAAAGTAATTTCATTTTTGACAAGAGGAAAAAAGCGGTTTGGGATTAAAAATACAGGTTTTAAAATTGGTGCAATTGCAGATTTTAGCCTCTTTACTCCTAGTGGCACTTCTATATTCACCAAAGAAAATATTTACTCAACATCTAAAAACTGCATGTTTATTGGTGCCGATATTAAGGGAAGTGTTTACGGTTGCATTCGTGGAACAGAATTCCATTTAAATACTCTATAATTTTTTAATGCTAGAATATAAAATACGCCCTGGATCAGGAAACCAAAAAAAAAAACCAACTATTTTCTTACTTCACGGGTATGGAAGTAATATGGATGATTTATATTCTTTTGCACCCTACCTACCTATCTCTCATAATATTATTTCTTTTCAAGCTCCATTATCTTTAGGGTTCGGAAGTTATGCTTGGTATCCAATTGGAATCGATAACAAGGGCGCGGTTACTTCTGAGTTGGATGCTGCCAAGAATTCAGTGGACATGATTATTAAAAATATTGATCTACTATCAGAACGCTATGAATTAGACTCAGAGGATTTGAGTATATTAGGATTTAGTCAAGGTGCTATTTTAAGTTGGGCTTTAGGATTTTATAAGCCAAACAAAATTAGAAGAATTATGCCAATTAGTGGATTACTTCATGAGAGTGTTATCACTAAAAATAAACCAACTTTCTTAGCATATGCTTCTCATGGCATTGAGGATAACGTCATTCCAATTGAAAAGGCAAGAGAATTCATAGTGCCCATAAGTAATAATAATTCAGGTATTCATTATAAAGAATTTAATGATGGACACAATATCTCACAAGAAAACTTCTCAGAACTTTTAAAATGGATTGAGAAAACCAATCTGTAATTATTCGATATAAAAAATGACTTCACTAAAATCAATTGCTTTCTTGCTATTGATCTGATATGAAACTAAAGCTTGTCCTTTTTGTTGATCACTTTTAAACCCTAAAAGTACCCATTGAGAATTAACAACCTTGATATGATCAATTAAAAAAACATGCTCTTTTGGTATTTTAGGAAGTAAATCTATTAAGTTACCATTGGTATTGTATTCTCTAAGTAATTGTTTTAGCCTTTCTTCTTTTTTGTTTTCTGTTAAATTGATCTCCCCATTTGAGTTCAATGAAAAATAAATATTTGAGTTACGATATTCATTTAAATTCTTAATAGAATCTTTTAAGATAAGGTTCAATCTGTTTTGTGATTGAATAAGATCATCTTGATAATTCAATAACTTATTTGAATTAATCAATTGAAAGAAAAGAATAATACAAACAAAAATAAATAGATAAAAAACAATTTTAAATTTCATAAAAACGTTAATTAGATGTTATTGTTAGTGTGTCGTAAGCTAAAAAAACATTTTTAGGAAGCTGATTGCTTACTTCATCGTGAAATCCCATTAAATGGCTTATGTGCGTTAAATAACATTGCCTAGGATTTATTTTATGAATTAATTTCAAGGCTTCTTCAAGATTTAAATGACTTGGATGTGGTTCAATTCGAAGAGCGCTAAGAACTAGTACATCAATTTTTGATAGTTTCTTTATTTCATTATTTGTAATTGTTTTTATATCAGTCAAATAGGCAAAGTCATCAATTCTATAACCTAAAACAGAAAGGTTATTATGCATCAATTGAATTGGATGAATCGTTTTATTTTTAAATTTAAATGAAGATTTATGACTAACCACAAAAGTATTTACTGAGGGTGCTCCTGGATACTTATTTACATTTGAAAATATATAATCAAACCTACGGGATAGATTTTTAATTACTCGAGTACTTCCATATACAGAGATTTCTCCTTGCTTAAAAAAAAATGGTCGAATGTCGTCAATACCGGCAGTATGATCGGCATGTTCGTGCGTAAATAAAATTCCGGCTAAAGTCTCACAATTTACTTGTAACATTTGTTGCCTAAAATCCGGACCACAATCGATAACTAAATTCACATCCTCCCAGGTAATCATAATAGACACTCTTAATCGTTTATCTTTTGGGTTAAGGCTAAGGCAAACGGGGTGTTTACTCCCAATAATGGGAATTCCTTGAGAGGTACCAGTTCCTAAAAAATGAATTTTAAGCATATTAAAAACAAAGGTAAAAATTTGCTATATAATAAAGTGGAACTTTGTACTTTTGAATGTTAAATATTTACATTTATGGCACCTGATCTTCAAGGAGACACCGGTTTTGATAATAAACCCTCAATAGAATCAAAAGCACTTCGGATAAATCTAAACAAATACGTTTATGGAACATTTGCAGAAATTGGAGCGGGACAAGAAGTTGCGCGACATTTTTTTAGGGTCGGAGGTGCATCAGGGACTATCGCTAAGACAATTTCTGCATATGACAAAAACTTTAGTGATACTATTTATGGTGAAGAAAAAGATGGTCGCTATGTAACTGAAACAAGACTTGATAAAATGCTTTCGCATGAAATGAGTCTTTTAGAAAACAGGATTCCTAAAGAAGATCATCCTAACAAAATGTTTTTTACACTTGCAAATACTGTTACCACTATTGATTTTGCTAAAAAATTTAAAGGTCATGGATGGATGGGAATTCGTTTTCAAACTAACCCTAATGAATCTTACAGTCAAATTTCGTTACATATTCGTTTTCATCAAGCCGAAGCTAGACTTCAACAGGAAGCATTGGGTTTTATGGGAGTAAATTTAGTTTATGGAGCATTTTATAAAAATCATACTCCAAAAAAATTATTGCGATATCTTTTTGATCATATTGATAGTGATGCCATAGAAATAGATACTATTAACTTTTCTGGACCAAAATTCAATGAAGTTGACAATCGACTAATGAGTCTTCAATTAATCAAAAATGGCATGACTGATGCCGTAATGTTTGATCCTAAAGGGAATAATATTCTTCCTGCTAGAATATTATATAAAAAAAATATTTTGGCACTACGCGGAAGCTTTCGACCTGTAACTAAAGTGAACATTGATATGTTTGAAAAATCATACTCTATTTTTTCAAAAGAAAATAATGTTGATGAGGAGAAGACAGAAGTCATTTTTGAAATAACATTATCAAACCTTAGAGCTTCAGGTGAAATTGATGAGAAAGATTTTATGGACCGTGCAAAACTTTTGTGTTCATTGGGGCATACAGTAATGATCTCTAATTTTAAAGAATACTACCGTCTGATAGATTACTTTTCAAATTATACAAAAAAGCAAGTCGGACTTTCGATGGGCGTCAATAACTTTGTAGAGATTTTTGACGAGCAATATTATAAAGATTTAAGTGGAGGTATTTTAGAAGCTTTTGGTAAACTATTTTACAATAACCTAAAGGTATACCTATACCCTATGCGCCACGAAAAAACGGGTGAAATTATCACAAGTAACAATTTGAAGCTTCATCCAAGAATGAAAGACTTTTACAAATTCTTTAAATACAACAATAAAATTATTGATATTTTTGACTTTGATGAAGGATTACTTTCTATTTTCTCTCGTGATATTTTACAAAAAATAAAAAATAAAGAGAACGGATGGGAAACGGAGTTACCCAATGGTATTGCGGAATTAATAAAAAGTGGAAAAATGTTAGGTTTCGAAAAATAATTTTTAAGCTTCTATTTCTAGGATTTGTTCTGCATGGGTCTTTGTTTTTACTTTATCAATTACATGTTCAATCACTCCTTCTTCATCAATAATAAATGTCATTCTATGAATTCCATCATATTCCTTACCCATAAATTTTTTTGGGCCCCAAACACCAAAAGAATTTAAAATAGTTTTTTCTGTGTCGGCTAAAAGAGGAAAGGGTAAATTAAATTTATCAGCAAATTTTTTCTGTTTTATTTCTGTATCAGCGCTAACACCTAACAAAACATAACCTGCTTCCTTTAATTCTTTGTAATGATCCCTTAAGTCACATGCCTCAGCTGTACAGCCTGGAGTATTTGCTTTAGGATAGAAAAAGATTACAACTTTAGAACCTTTATGGTTTTCCAAACTTTGTGGATTTCCTAAATGGTCGTTTACGTTAAAGGGAGATGGAATTTCTCCTACTTTTAATGGCTTCATAATCATAGTGTTTTAGTATTTTCGAAGATAATTAATCTTGATGACAAAAAAAGAAAAAGTTGCTTTTGCAATGCAAACCCTAGAAGAACTATATCCAGAGATTCCAATACCCTTGAATCACAAAGATCCTTACACCCTGTTGATTGCTGTTTTATTATCTGCACAAACTACAGATGTGAGGGTTAATAAAATAACACCACAACTTTTTAAAAGAGCCGATACTCCACAAAAAATGATTACCCTAAGTGTTGATGAAATTCAAAAAATTATTCGCTCAGTTGGCTTATCGCCAATGAAATCGAAGGGAATTTTTGAATTATCTCATATACTATTAAATAAACATCAAGGATTAGTTCCTCAAGATCTGAAGTCGTTAGAAGAACTTCCTGCTGTGGGACATAAAACAGCAAGTGTTGTAATGGCTCAAGCTTTTGGTGTCCCATCATTCCCAGTAGATACCCATATACATCGCCTTATGTATCGATGGGGATTTACAAATGGGAAGAATGTGGTTCAAACAGAACGTGATGCAAAGCGTCTTTTTCCAGAAAACAAGTGGAATGATTTACATTTACAGATTATATGGTATGGTAGAGAATATTCTCCGGCAAGAGGCTGGAATATTGACAAAGATTTAATTACTAGAACAATTGGAAGAAAGACATTACTTAAAAAAGTGATGTCTTAATTTTTTAATATTTTTAAAAGTTTATTTTCCTTTTGCTGCTTATTGTAAGACTTAGAGAAAGCAATAATACGTTTTATTACAATTTCCCGAGGTAGTTGTTTTAATGAAGAATTGGTCGTGTTAACAGAGTAATTTTTTGCCATAAAAATAATTATATTTAAATAACGCTATTATTACTCTAAAATTGTATGCTACTCTAAAACAACTTGATGATCGTCAGCAAGCTTTCTCAAATTAATGATAGCATAACGCATTCTACCAAGTGCAGTGTTGATGCTTACGTTTGTGTTTTGAGCAATTTCTTTAAAGCTCATATCTCTATATAACCTCATGGTAAGTACCTCCTTTTGATCTTCTGGAAGTTCCAATATTAAATTTTGCAAATCCTTCACCAATTGATCTTGAGAGAGAATGCTTTCTATATTTGGTGATGTATCGGAAATAAATTTAAAAAGATCATATTCATCGTTATTTTCAATTGTTGGAATACGATTGCTTTTCCTGAAGAAGTCAATAACTAAATTATGGGCTATACGCATGACCCATGGCAAAAACTTACCTTCCTCATTATAAACACCACTTTTTAATGTTTTTATTACTTTAATAAAAGTGTCTTGAAAGATATCTTCCGCGGTATCACGATCTAAAACTTTAGATTTGATGTAATTAAAGATCCTGAGTTGATGTCTATTAATTAATTTTTCAATTGCTTTTTCAGAACCTGAAATATATTCTTGAACAAGAATTGCATCTGAAATTAAAGAGGAGTTATTTATATCCATAATAAAATTACTTTGGCAATAATGCCATTAAAAATCCGTGATAATTAAAAAGTAATTTTGTTTTATATGGTAAATATTTTTAACAAATATACATTTTTTAAAAGTTATTAACAATAAATTGTTTGTTTTAGTGTTTTTGTCAGTAAAAATGCGGTTTAAAAATCGTAAATTAGGCGCCTTTGAAAAAGACTATGAAGAATATTTTGGACTATAATCCAAAAACCCATATTATCATTAAAGGAGCACATTTACATAATTTAAAAAATGTTGACATTGCTATTCCTAGAAATAAATTGACTGTAATAACAGGCTTATCCGGATCTGGTAAGTCGTCTTTAGCATTTGATACACTTTATGCAGAGGGACAGCGACGTTATGTTGAAAGTCTTTCTTCTTACGCTCGACAATTTATGGGTCGCCTCAATAAACCTAAAGTTGATTTTATTAAGGGACTCTCACCCGCAATTGCAGTTGAGCAAAAAGTAAATACCTCAAATCCACGATCCACAGTGGGTACAAAAACTGAGATTTATGACTATTTAAAGCTATTATTCGCAAGAATTGGAAAAACTTATTCTCCCATATCAAACAAAGAGGTTAAAAAAGATAACGTAACCGACATAATTAATTTACTTAAAAGCACCAAAGAAGGAGACAGGTTATTACTTTTAGCACCAATAATAGATGAGCCCAACAGAACATTAGCGGAAAAATTAAAAATATTTATTCAACAAGGTTTTGCACGTATTTATTACAAAGAAAAAGTCTTTACTATTGATTCATTAAAACAATTACCTAAAAAAAGCTTTGATTTGGTGATTGATCGATTAATTATTCGCCATGAAGAAGATTTTTACAACCGTGTTTCAGATGCTATTGAAATAGCATTTTATGAGGGTAAAGGTTATTGCTCTCTTTTAAATTTATTAGATAAAAAACGTCATAACTTTTCGAATAAGTTTGAAATGGATGATCTTATATTTTCAGAACCAAACGTTCATTTATTTAGCTTTAATAATCCCTTAGGCGCTTGTTCTGCATGTGAGGGATTTGGAGATATTATTGGGATTGATCCTGAATTAGTAATATCAGATACTTCTTTGTCTATTTATGATGATGCAATTGTTCCTTGGCGCGGAACTGGTATGCGAAAATTCCATAATAACTTAATTAATAATGCGTATCGTTTTGAATTTCCAATCCACAAACCCTATTTTGAACTTTCAAAAAAACAAATAGAAGTATTATGGAAGGGTAACTCTTATTTTACAGGGATAACTCCCTTTTTTAAGAAAATTGAAGCTAAAAATTATAAGATTCAAAACCGTGTTTTACTTTCCCGCTATAGAGGAAAAACAAAATGTTTTCAGTGTGGAGGATCACGTTTAAAAGATCAAGCGACCTACGTTAAAATTTGTGATAAAAGCTTACCAGACTTGTTAGAAATTTCTATTGATGAATTAGCCTTGTTTTTTGATTCGTTAACCCTTAAAAAGCAAGATCATGAAATTTCAAAACGTCTTCTTAAAGAAATAAAAAGTAGGCTTCAATTTGTGAAAGAAGTTGGCTTAGGTTACTTAACGCTTAACAGGAGATCAAATACACTCTCTGGGGGGGAATCACAGCGAATTCAATTGGCAACTTCGCTTGGAAGTAGTCTTGTTGGTTCAATGTATATTTTAGATGAACCATCTATTGGACTTCATCCTAGAGATAATGAAAAACTAATTACAGTATTGAAAACACTTCGAGATCTAGGGAATAGTGTCATTGTTGTTGAACATGACGAAGAAATTATGAATTCTGCAGATCAAGTAATTGACATCGGTCCTGAGGCTGGAACACTGGGAGGGAAAATAATTGCACAAGGTTCCTTTGATATTATTCTAAAAAGCAATGGTCTTACTGCTGATTATCTTAATGGTAAAAGAAAAATTGAAGTTCCTGTAAATAGAAGAACCTCTAATGCAAAAATTGAAATTATTGGTGCTAGGGAAAATAATTTAAAAAATATTAATATTGAAATACCATTGGGATGTCTTACTGTAATTAGTGGTGTTTCTGGAAGTGGAAAAACAAGTTTGGTTAAAAAAATACTCTATCCTGCTCTCTTACGACATTTTGACATTTATTCAGAAAAACCAGGTGCTTATAATGATTTAAAGGGAGATTTAAGCACTCTTAAAGGTGTTGAGTTTGTTGATCAAAATCCTATTGGCAGATCTTCACGCTCCAATCCTGTTACGTACGTAAAAGCCTTTGATGATATTAGAGCTCTATATGCTGGATTAAGTTTATCTAAAAACAGAAATTATCAGCCTAAACATTTTTCATTTAATGTAGATGGAGGTCGATGTGATAACTGTAAAGGAGAAGGAACTATTACCATTGAAATGCAGTTTATGGCTGATGTGGTATTGGAATGCGAACACTGTAATGGAAGGCGTTTTAAAAATGAAATTCAAGAAGTTAAGTTTAAAGATGTATCTATTAACGAACTTCTTGAAATGACAGTAGATGATGCAATATCTTTCTTTAAAAACCATGAATCCAAAAAAATAATTCAAAAACTACAACCTCTTCAAGATGTTGGTCTAGGGTATGTTACTCTTGGGCAATCCTCTGCTACTTTATCTGGCGGTGAAGCACAACGAATTAAACTTGCTACTTTTATTAGCCAAGGAACAAGTAAAGAAAAGGTGCTTTTTATATTTGATGAACCCACTACTGGACTTCATTTTCATGACATCCAAAAACTTTTAATTTCTTTTAATTCCCTAATTAACAAAGGGCATACTATAGTGGTTGTAGAACATAATTTGGATCTTATTAAATGCGCAGATCACTTGATAGATTTAGGCCCTGAAGCAGGTAATGCAGGGGGGTACCTTGTGGGTCAAGGGACTCCCGAGGAAATTTCAAAAATTAAAAAATCACATACCGGTCACTACCTTTGCAATAAATTAAAATAATCGTGATTTCACTTTAGTGAAAATTTCTTCAATGTCACTTGACCATTTAAACTTGAATAAAGGAACTATAAAAAGTCCCAAAATAAATAAGCTCCTTGTGACTATTGAAATTATGGGGTTGATAAACGAAGGTATATTGAATATTATTAAATAAATAAATATTAAACTCATCATTATACCTAAAGATTTTTTAGAATATGGATGAATCTTAAATAAAATAGCTACCAAAACTATTTTACATGAATTTATAAATAGAATAACCATAAGAGTCGCGACTGCAGCTCCAATAATTCCATAGGATTCAATAAAGGTATAGTTTAAAACAATAGCTAAAAAGGCTGAGATAATGGAAAACCAAAACACGTAAGTATAATACTTGGAATTACTGATTATATTGTTTAGACATCCCATAGACATACTAAAAAACTTACCCATTGAAACAATAATAACAACACTTGCTGCTGAAGAATAACCTTCTTGATTAATAATCAAATAGAAATCATTTAAATTTAAGTTGATAATTAAAAATACGAAGCCACTAACTATCATAAGATTTGTACTACTTTTTTTTAATAATACTTCCAGTCTTTTAGTATCATTTTCATTTAATGCTTTAGCGACAAGAGGACTTGTGATCTGAAACATTGCCCTTCCTGGGGCTTCAATAACTGTTGCAATGTATAAAGCAACTGCATAAAAAGCTACATTTTCATTTGAAGTTAGAGTATAAATCATTGATTTGTCAATGTCTAAAATGAAACTTGCTGCAGCTCCAGAAAGAAAAATTAAACTACTATACCTTAACATAGAAAGCCATGCCTGTGGAAGTTTAAATTCAAATTTTGGGGTGTAAATATAAAAGCTATATAAGGCCACAATTAAGAGGCGGAGGTAATAACCAATAATTAAAAACAAAATAAATTTGTCTATACCTATTAGCTCAAAAGCAAAAGAAATTAGTAGAATGAATGTTAAAAAACGAGGATATACTTCTTTTAAAAAATTACCAAATATAGATTGAAGATGAACCCTCAACCAACTGAAAAAGATTTCGAAATAAGCCGTTGAAATTGCTATAGCAAGAATTAACACTGGAAATCCCAATACGGTTTTATTGCTATTTGTTAAAAAATTTAAAATTTGAATATTAAAATAATAATACAAAGGAATTATTGCGGAAAGAATAACTAATGGCAACAATAAAGAGAACCATAATAATCTATCACGTTGTTTTTGAGTTTTAGAATCACTAAAGTATTTTATTAAAGTGTGTTGAACTCCAAAAGAGACAAAGGGTTGAATTAGGTTTGAATTTGCTAAAAGAGCTACAATAAGTCCTTGAAACTCTTTTCCAAGAAATGTAGGATATAAAAACAACATATTGAATGCACCAATAATAAAAGCTAGTGCAATACTTAAAACATTATATATAGACTGCTTAGCAATTATACCCATACCTATAATATTTTTCTCTTACGGAATTGAAAATACCCAAGTGTTAAAATACTCAATAAAAACAGAAAGACTGTTATCCATCGAATAGTAGTTCCTTTTGCTATAATGAGAGGAGTAAACTCAAATTCTATTTCAGATACTCCTGGAGGTACAGAAATTCCACGTAAAACATAATTTAAATTGTAGATGGGCGTTTCTTTTCCATTTACCTTTGCTGTCCAACCTTCAGGGTAATACATTTCTGAAAAAACAATAAACTGTGAAAAAGAACTGGTTGCCCTATAATTTATTTTATTAGATGTAATCTTATTGAGGTCTAGAGTAGCTAAAGAATCTAATTTATATTCTTTGGCAACATCAATACCTAAACTTCCCTTTATAAAAAGGGCTTCTCTTTTAAGATCTGTTATTTTTAATCGATTAAGCAATGCATCGGCAGTAGGTATTTCAATTAATGTTTGAACGGTCCATGCAGGTCCGAAAAAATTAGGATTTTTTAATGGTTCTAAGATTCCGGTTTCTTGATTTGGAAACAGAATATATTTAATATTTAACATATCCAATACCCCAGAAATTTGATGAGTATTATAATAATTATATAACTCTTCAAAACGACGAGGCTTGGCACCATGGTATCCACCAATTGTATTATGAAAATAAGCTGTTCTAGCTCCATTTAATCGAAGTTGTGGCTCGTACACACGATAATGGGTTGTGTCTTGGAGAATGGCTTTATCTGCCTTAGTTTGCCTAAAGGAATTCTGAGTATTTTTTTTTGAAACAAATCCATCATAATCAATATAGCGACTTGATATTCCCAATAAGTCAAAAAGTAAAATTCCTAAAACAATAATAAGTGCAACGGGTTTTTTTACTTTATTAGTATTTATAGCAATAACAAGGCACATAAGAACGAGGCAATAGAGAATTCCTCTTACTAAATCTTGATTGAAAATAGATTTTCTCGCACTCACAATTTGATTAACTAAATCTACTCCATAAATTTCTTCAAAATAACCATCATTTAATCCTAGAAAAGAAAATGAAGATTTAAAAAACAAGAGTAAAGTTAAAATTCCAATGGGAAGAAGTCCCACTTTTAAAAGTCGTTTAACATTTACTGAATCGGCTTTGCTAAAGATCCAATACAAACCCATAGATGCAAGAATGGGCATACAAAGTTCCAAAACTACTTGAATGGAAGAAACTGCTCTAAATTTATTATAAAAAGGAAAGTAATCGATAAATAATTGCGTAAGGATATTAAAATTCTTACCCCAAGAGAGCAAAAGAGAGAATAAAACACCAATGGCTAAAGCATTTTTGAGTGGTCCATTAACAAAAAATAAGGCAAATAGGGCAAAAAACAAAACAGTTATTCCAACATAGGCTGGTGCTTCTAAAATTGGCTGAGATCCCCAATAGGTTGGAACGTTCTCAGAAAATTGAATTGCTTGGTCTTGCCCTACTCCTCTTGCTCTTAAAAAATCATAAACTCCATGATCTTTTCCTAAATTTTCACTAGACCCCCCCCCCTGAATTCTTGGAATAAAAAGATTTAAGCTTTCAAAAATCCCATAACTATATTCAGTAATGTAATCGTATTCTAATCCACTACTTTGCTCTTTTGGAATTCCATCAGGCTGAAGCTTCAATTCACTTCTGCCACGGGTACTGAATTTGGAATATTCTGCAGTAGCTAACAGTGGAGTTGCATTAAACCCTAAAGATAAAATACCAGATAAAATTAATAATGAAAGAGCCATAAGAATAGAAGAACCTTTTTTTTCCTTCCAAGCACTAATTCCATATGATATAATAAAGATTCCAAGTAATAACAATAAATAATAGGTCATTTGGTAATGATTAGCCCTGATCTGCATACCTAAGGCTAGGGTTGTAAGAATAAAGCCAGTGAAATATTTTTTTTGAAACAACAGTATTAGTCCCGCAATTACAAAAGAAAAAAAACTCACTGCCAAAGCTTTTGTATTATGTCCAACCTGAAGAATAATTAAAAGATAGGTGGAAAAACCAAAAGCTAAAGCACCGAAAAATGAAATTCGATAAGGTATTCTTGCGACTAACAACAATAAATAAGCACCCATAAAATACAAAAAGAGTATGTGTGCTGGCCGAGGTAAAATCCGAACAAAAGAATAAATAGGACTTAAGAAATCTGCTGGATATTTAGCTCCTAATTGATAGGTAGGCATTCCTCCAAAGGCATTATTTATCCAATAGGTTTCTTCTCTTGTTTCTGTTCTGTGGTCATTTAGCTCGCGGGACATTCCCTCATATTGACGAATATCTGACTGAATTAGTATTTTCCCCTCTAGTAAGGGATAATAAAAAGCAAGTGATAAAAATCCAAAAACCAAAATAATGAGGCCATGGGGTAATAAAAAAGAACGAATCAAATCTTTAATCAATATCTTCATAATCAATATATTCTCCTATAGAGTTCGAAGAAGGCTTAGCTTTTTTCGGTTCATTAGGAGTTTCTTTAGTAGAATGATTTTTCTTTTTAGATTTTTGAATAAGATTACTTATTAAAAGTTTAAAAAGAAAGGGGGATATCAATCGTAATAGATAGATACCTCCAAAAAAAAATAAAAGAAATTTAAAAAGTATACCCAATGAATTGTGTTTAATTTACAAAAGTAATTAATTCGCGTTGAACCAAAGGGAATTTATCAGGCATTAACAGAATCAAACTTATCAAGATAATACTTTCTTACCCTATATTTGCATTATGATTCGCAGCATTTTCAGTGTAATTATTTTAGCCACTTGTTTTTTCGCAAAAGGACAATATACCGACCAGATAAATTCTAATAGACCTGGCCGATCAATTGGTGCTTTTGCAGTGGGAAAAAGTGTAGTACAAGCCGAAGCTGGCTTTGCAATTAAACGTTATTCCCATTCAGGATATAATAATTCAACTTTTAATGGTGGTATTAGTTTTCTTTCTTTAAGATGGGGATTCCTTAAAGAAACTCTAGAGTTAACCTATCAGGGACAGTTTCTAAGCGGAAACCTGACCTCTAAAATTCCAACAGAACAAATTATTATTCCAAAATCAGGGTTTCTTCAAAATTTTATTGGTTTAAAATACCTCCTTTATGATCCGTTTAAAAGGGAACGAAAAGTAAATCCCTATAGTTGGAAGTCAAATAATAATTTTAAGCTACGTGATTTGCTTCCTGCTGCTTCTCTTATTATTGGAAGTAATATTAGTTTTGAAAAAAACAATCCCTTTCCCTTTAATAATATATTTGGAAACATCTATCGTCCTGTTTTCTTCCAAAATTTAAATGTAACTCAAGATAAAGAGCCTTTTGCTCACTTAAGAGCTACACTTGCGACTCAATCTCACTTTTTAGACACCTGGGTTTTTGTGACTAATTTCACCTATAATCGTTACCTTTCTAAATATCCTGAAAAAAGCTACATCTTGACCTTGACCCATGCTTTGGATGAGCTCTGGTCTGTTTACCTTGAACATCATGGAATAAAAAGCGATTTATATAGTGATGGTTTGTTTAGACTTGGAGCAGCTTATTTATTTGGAAATAACATTCAATTTGAGGGAACTATTGGCTCGAATCTTAAAGACACACCTAATCAACTGTTATTAAATTTGGGGATATCCTATCGCTTAGATTTCCATAAAGACTATCAAAGTTCTGCAGAATTAGAATTTAAAAAACTTAAAAAAGAAGAAAAACAGCTTAATAAAACTTTAAAGAAAAGCAGTAAAGTAGAGCGGAAAAGAAATCGCAAAGCCAAAAGTTAAGTATATGGAGCAAGAAATTACCATAAAGCGCATTACTAAGAATAAAGATTATGTTGCTTTTGTAAAGTTTCCTTTCGAATTATATGATAATAATCCTTATTGGGTTCCGCCAATAATAAATGAGGAAGTCGAAACTATTGACCGCCAAATAAACCCTGTATATCAAAACTCATCAGCACGTTTTTTTCTCGCATTTAAAAAAGGGGTAATTGTAGGACGAATTGCAGCAATTATCAATTGGATTGAAATTAAAGAAATAAAAAAAAATAAAGTGCGTTTTGGATGGTTTGATGTTGTAGATGATATAGCTGTTTCAAAATTACTTTTAGAACAAGTAGTATGCTTTGGAAAAGAAAATAAACTAGACCATATAGAGGGACCCGTTGGGTTTTCTAACCTTGATAAAGCAGGTTTGTTAACTAAAGGATTTGAAGAGCCTAGCACAATGATTACTATTTATAATTATCCGTATTATGCAACTCATCTTAAAGAACTTGGGTTTTCATTACTTGCTCAATGGGTTGAGTATGAAATCAAAATTGCTAACTTTGAAGATTCACCTGAAAAAGTAAAACGCTTCTCCAGTGTCATAATGAAGCGATTTAATTTAAAGGTTCTGGATTTTAAAAATAAGAAAGAAATTATTCCTTATATAGATCAGATGTTTAATCTGTTAGATGAAACCTATAACAAACTTCAAACATTTGTGCCTATTCAAAATTATCAAATTGAACATTATAAAAAACGTTATTTTAAATATGTTCATAAAGACTTTGTAAAATGTGTTGTTGACAAAAACAATCGTCTTATTGCATTTACCATTACAATGCCGTCTTTCACTAGAGCTCTTCAAAGAATTAATGGTAAAGTAACTTTATTTAATATTTATAATTTATTAAAAGCTATGTGGTTTAATAATCGTGCTTCATTTTATCTTATTGGTGTTCATCCTGATTACCAAAATAAAGGAATTACAGCAATTATATTTAATGAAATACAGAAAACTTTTAATAAGCACAACATAACCATTGTTGAGACTAATCCTGAATTAAAAGAAAATACAGCCATTCAAAAATTATGGAAAAACTATGAAAACCGCCAGCACAAAAGACGTGCAACTTTCACTAAAAATATTTAATAAATTTAATTATGTTAAGCGAGGGAACCATTATAGCACTATCTACTCCAAATGGAGCTGGAGCTATTGGTGTTATAAGACTTTCAGGTGACTTAGCTATTGAAAAATCAGCGTTATTCATTTTTCCAAAAAATAAAAAATCTTGGGAAAATATTCTTCCAAATACTGCTTTTTTAGCTGATTTTATTTATGTCGAACAGCTTATTGATGAAGTATTAGTCACCTCATTTAAAGCTCCAAATTCATATACGGGAGAAGATGTTGTAGAAATTTCGTGTCATGGTTCTTCGTTCATACTTCAAAAAATAATCAGTTGCTTTCTGGAATCTAAAGTTCTTCCAGCTCAAGCAGGAGAATTTACATTACGTGCCTATCTTAATAAAAAAATGGATTTAAGTCAAGCCGAAGCAGTAGCTGATATAATAGCTTCTGAAAGCGAAGCAGCACACCGAATTGCAATGCAACAAATGAGAGGAGGTTTTTCTAAAAATATGGAGAAACTTCGGCAACAGCTTATTCAATTTAAAGCACTAATAGAGCTAGAATTAGATTTCAGTGAAGAAGAAGTGAGCTTTGCTAATAAAGATCAACTAAAAGACTTATTAAGTAACTTACATAATGATATTTATATTCTTAAAGAATCATTTATTTATGGTAATGTAATAAAAAATGGAGTGCCTGTTGCAATTGCAGGAAAACCAAATGCTGGGAAATCATCTCTTTTAAATACACTTTTCAATGAAGAAAAAGCAATTGTTTCCAATATTCCGGGAACCACAAGAGATGTTATTGAAGATACTTTAACGATTGAGGGTATTATATTTCGTTTTATTGATACTGCGGGATTACGTGAAACTAAGGATGTGATTGAAGCTATGGGAGTTAAAAAAGCTAGAGAAAAAATAACTCAAGCCTCACTTTTAATATACTTGTATGAAAGAACTACAGCATTTAAAGATTTAATTTCAGAAATTAAATCACTGCAACATACAAATCAAAACCTTGTATTAATTGAAAATAAAATTGATCAATATTCTGAAGGATTTGACAATAATTTAAATAACGAATTACTTTCTGCCCTTGACAATAAAGAAAATGCTTTTGGAATGGGAATCTCAACCCTAACCTCAGAAAGTATAGCCCCACTTAAGGTCCACTTAGTAAACACCCTTAAGCAAATGGGCGAAAATACTACTGTTGTTGTGAATAACAGTCGTCATTACCATGCGCTCATAAACGCTTTTAAAGCCGTAGAAATTACCATGGATGGTTTGGAAAATGATATTCCAGGAGATTTATTAAGTATTGAAATGAAAGAAGCTATTTTTTATATTGGAAGTATTACCGGAAAGATTGATGCAGATCAAGATGTATTAGGAGCTATTTTTAGTCAATTCTGTATTGGAAAGTAACGTACCTTTCTTTTTGTTTCATATAGCTTAAAACACTAATAAAAATATATAAACTCAATCTCTAGTTGTTCCCTCGGGAAAATATTTGTCAATAATATAAGCAGGCTGCCATGGGTCTAACTTTTGAACCAAGTCTTTATAGTCATATTCTTTAGATTGAATCCTGGAAGGATATAGATTTATAGTGTCATCTGAAGCAATTCTGTGAAACTCAAGAAGGTTCATCATCTCTTGAATTTTAGTTTTATAAGCAGATTTTTCTGCTAGATTGTTAAGTTCATTATGATCTTCTTTTAAATTATAAAGCTGTTTGATATTAATTTGAGGATAATAGATAAGTTTCCAATTCTCGTTTCTTACAGCTCTAACAGTATTTCTATAAGCTGTATACAAACTTGAGCGCACGTATTTTTCCTTCTTATTAATAATATCCATCAAAGATTCACCATCGATATTTTCCGGTTCTTTTAAATTTAAATAATCGATTAGGGTAGGAAAAAGGTCAAACAAATAAACAAGGGCCTTAGAAGTTTGAGCTTTAGGAATTTTAGGACCACTTATGATCATTGGAACTTTAGTACTATGCTCATAAAGGTTCTGCTTACCCAAAAGGCCATGACTTCCAAGAGCCAATCCATTGTCTGCTGCATAAATAATTACAGTATTATCATATAAATCATATTTCTTAAGGCGTTTAATTAAATCTCCTACACGATCATCAATGTGCTGAATTAGGGCATAATATTCTGCTATAGAAGACTGAATGTCGTCACAGGTTCTTGGCCATGGAGCAAGAGTCTCATCTCTAACATTAAAATCATCAAACCTAAAGGGGTGTAGAGGTTTAAAATTTTCTGGAACTGGAATTTCATTATTTGAATAAATATCAGAATACTTTGGAGAAGGAGATCGAGGATCATGAGGTGCGGTAAACGCGAGATAACAAAAGAAAGGTTTTTCTTTTTTGGATGCTTGATACCTGTCAAAATAATCTAATGTTGCTTCTGTAAAAATATCAGTAGAAAACCCCTCATTGTGAGGGTTATTCAATTTATTGTATTCATCTAAATCTCTTAAAGGCACATTAAAGTGATCACTCATTCCGCCAAGCATAACTTTGGCTCCTTCTTGAAAGTTAGTTTCAAAACTTTCTGCTCCGTTGTGCCACTTTCCTGTTGCAAAAGTTTGAAAACCATTTTTACTTAAATAATTTGGAAGGGTTTCAACCTCTTCCAAACGGTCATAAACATGAAATAGACTTTTTCCACTTAAAAGCATCGCTCGACTAGGAGCACAGATCGCTCCATGGTGACCACCCATAACATAACAATTTTCAAATAGTACACCATTTTTTGCTAAATCATCAATATTAGGGGTTTTTAAATATGGGTTCTGAGCAATACCAAGAGCATCAGCTCTTTGATCATCTGCAAAAATTATAAGGATATTTGGTGTTTTTTTTATTTCATTAGTTTGACGTCTATCGCAGGAGAAAATAAAAAAGAAATTAATTGCTGCAAAAATTACTATAAAGTTATGTCTCATAATACTAAAAATAAAAATATTTAATTTGTCTGTGTAACTTAAAGAAATTAATTATTGGAACAAAATAACTTTATTTTAATTATCAAATAATTCCCATCCTAAACGAGGGTTTTTTGTAGATTGGTAAATATTAATCATAAATCAATTTAAAATGAAGAAATATTTTATTATAATTTTATCGGTATTATTTGTTTATTCATGCACCAATAATGCTTACAAAGTAGAGTTTGAAAAAAACACTGAAATTGCAAAAGCATACCTAAAACTGCACGAAGAGGAAAATGCAGAAGCAATGTTTGAATACTTACATCCTGAGATGGAATGGCACATGCCTGTTTATGGAATGGATATGGGAGATATAGAAGATGTAAAAGAAGCTATTAGAGGTTATCAATCAGAATTTAACAACATGAAATTTACAGCCGATTATTGGTTGCCCGGTGTGAATACTGAAACTGGAATACCTGATGGAAGCACTCGTGTTTATGGAACATGGACTTCTACTCATGCCTCAACTGGTAAAGAAACTAGTTTAACAACTTACCATTCTTTTGAGTTTAATGAAGGTAAAATTTTTAAAGGTGGAGATTGGTTTGATTTAGGAGGAATGATGAATTCTTTATCACCTAATTCTCTTAATCAAGGAAGTTTAATGGGAATTCATACATTAAAAATTAACTTAAAAAGGGGAGCAACTATGGAACAATTTGAAAATTATTTTCTTAATGAAACCATCCCTAACTATGAAAAAGAATTTAAAGGAGCTAAAGTTAATTTAGTAAAAGGAATAAGAGGTGAAAATAAGGGTGATATGGGTATGATTTGGATTTTTGAATCGAATGAAGCTAGAGATCTGTTTTATGATAGTGACGGAGCTCCTACCAAATTAAATCAAGAAGTTAACCAAAGATTAAGAACTGTTGATGAAGGATTGTCAAAAATTGGAACTTGGACTTCAAGGTATACTGATTGGTCTGTGTATTGAAAATAAAAAAAGCCCTCCCAAGCGGAGGGTTTTCCTTTAAATGGATAGTAATTATTATACTTTATAATAAATTATTTTTCTGAGGCCATCGCAGCGTTCATTGCACCACTAGCATCAAAATAGTCTCTTAATTCGTGAATTTGTCCAGCGTCATTAAATTCAAAAGAGTGATATGCTCGATTTTGTATCATATTTCCTGTATTTGTGTTTTTAGCACTCCAAGAACCATATGTTCTTACACTTCCATCAAAAATACCTAAAGAATCAGTACCTGGTAACCAAACTTCGGCATTGTATGTTATTTCATCAAAATTATCCATCCATCCTTTTCCTGCTGCTATAAAAGCATCATAATTTCCAGGCTCAGAACCATAAAATGGGGGATAATGAGTTACTCCAGGGCATATTAGAGGTATTTGAGCATCAAGGTTTTCCGTTAAAAAAAGTTCAAAAAACTTTTTTGCCGTTGATAAATTATTTTGATATTTGAGATTAGATTTTGATGCAATGTCATTGTCTTGACAAGAAAACAGAATAACTGTTAAAATTGGAAGACATAATATAAGTATTTTTTTCATCGTGTTTGTTTTAATGTAGTTCAATATACCTAAAATATATAACCTAAGTTATCACACAAACAAAGGCAAGTCTTCACTTACTTCATTACTAGCTAGTTTCATTCTTGGCAGAGTGGATTATAAATCTATTTGAAACATCTTAATACACTAATTAGTATCTACTCATTTACGTTTAAAGAAGCTACTAAAGCGTATATAAATAGTTATAGTTTTTTTTACTTATGTAGTAAGTTTCTTTGGTTTTATTGTATTATCGTCTTTATCAAATAGTACCCAAGAACTCCAACTTGAATTATTTAAAAACTAAAAAGCAATAGAAAATGAAAATAAAAATGACAGCAACTAAAATTGCAGGTCTTGAAAAAAATCTTTTCATTAAATTAAGTTAGATAAAATATAGAAGTAAATAACAACATTAATAAGATGTAAAGCCCAATGAATATGTATACTCCAATTTTTATTTCTTTTACTAATGAAATAATTTGTCCTTGTTATAGCATAAAACCCTAGAGTTAAATAAAGACCAATTAGCAATTCATTTAAACCATATTGTTCCATGTCACAAAATTAAAAATAAATCGACTAATTAGCCCCTCTTTTTAAAAGAGGTTTTTTTTTGTTAAACTAATTTTTAAAAGAAATAATAAATTTAAATCTCATCATTGTTTCTTTTTTACAAAGAAAATTCTTCGATAATATCAGCTACATATTTTACAGATTGAACATTCCCAACCCCTTTTCCAGCTTGCCAAAATTGAACAGAATCGTCAAAGGCAGTTTTGTTATAATTTTTAAGTCCTCTGCTCATCAAATACATTCGAGCGTACCTTTTCAATTTAGATTGTCGCAACATAAAATTGATGATGGGACCAGTCCTTAAGCCACCTTGCATTACATCTTTTGTTTTAATAACAGAGGAATTATTTCCTGCTATCTTATTGGTCCAAACAATGTCTTCCTCAGAAGAATCAATAATTGCTTGTTTATAACTTTGAGTTACTTTACACTCATGAGTTGCTAAAAATCTTGTGCCCATTTGAATACCTGCATATCCCATCTCTAGAGCTTTTTTATAATCTTCTTTACTGCTAATTCCACCAGCACAAATTAGGGGAATACCAATATCATGCAATTCCTCTATGAAATTTTCCGCAGACTGTATTCCAGTTTGTCCTCCCCCCCGCCAATTAATACAATTCAATCCATCCACTCCAACATCTTTCATCGCTAAAGCTACTTTTTTATTGGGTACATCATGGTAAACCTTAACTTGATGCTGTTTGGCTACTTTTAAAATTTCATTAGGTTTTCCTAAAGAAGTTAAAAAAAATTTTACCCCCTCTTCAATTGAAATTTCCATCCACCTTTCCATTTGCTTGTGGTACTTTTTATTTGCCCCTCCAAAAATCGTAAAATTAACTCCAAAGGGATTTTTAGTCAATTTCTTAATTAATTGTAATCCTTTTCTAAAATCATGTCCATAAAGAATAGTTAATGCAAGTGGTTGAACAACACCGAAGCCCCCAGAATTTGAAACAGCTGCAACTAATTCTGGGTTTGAACCAGGGTACATCGGACCACATATGATAGGTACTTTTGCGCCAGTATCTTTTAAAAATTGAGAAGATAATTTTTCCATACCCTAAAACTAAAAAAAATATTGAGTGTAATTACAGGTTATTCATCTAGAAGATTTTTCTACGAATTATAGAGTAAAATAAAAATTTAGTTTTCACTTATTTTCATCTTTTCATAAAAACCATACAATGCTGCCATGGAAGATTATCGATATTTTCTTTAAGCTTAAAGCCAGCGGCTTCCATTTCTTTCACAGCTTGTTTTTCAGTCATTTTGTGTATTTTTTTGATGGGAACCTTTGAGTCTTCTTTTCTATACTCGATTAAGAATAATTGTCCATTAGATTTCAATGCGTTTTTCATGGAGGCTATCATTTCAACTGGAAAATTAAACTCATGATACACGTCAACCATTAAAATTTTATCAACTGAATTATTCGGTAAATGAATACTTTTATCATTTCCAAGAATTGTTTTAATATTTCTAATTTTTCTAGACTCTTTTGTCTTTTCAATTGCCATTAACATTTCACTTTGAATGTCTACTGCGTATATGAGGCCTTTTTTGGCTAATGGAGCTAATCTAAATACATGATACCCAGAACCAGCTCCAATATCTGCAATGGTATCATTAAATTTAATTTTCATGTTTTTAATCAAAGTAGAAACATTTTCTTCTTTTTCTCGATCAAATCTTTCTAGCCAATTAATTCCTTCAAATCCCATTACATAGGCAATTTCTCTCCCCATGTACCACTTTCCTATTCCGTTAAAATCTCCTCTTTTAAAGGTGTATTCTCCATCACTACTGGGCTTTTGTCCTAAGCATTCATTTGAAAGTAGTAAAGTAGTAAGCAAGAATAAAATGAAATAAAATAATTTCATATTTTTAAATTTAACTCAATTGTTAGTAAAGTTTAGAAATAAACAACTTTAACGATTAATTAGAAAAGTGTCTTAAAACAGCTATTAGTAATTTCTGAAGATAACATACCTTTGGTTTGGATATACTTTTTTATAAATTCAATGCAGTAGTATTGCAGTTGTATTTATTTTTGTTTCAATGCTATTTAAATTATTTTTGATTTATGAAAAAAATAGTTTTTTTAAAATCAGTTGCAGTATTGATGATAATTGGTGGTTTTGGTGTTATTTGGTTTGGTCTTTCAATGAAATAATAAAAACATATAATACACAAAGTTAAGACAATAAATGCAAAAAAAAATGAAACCTTGTTTATAAGGATCGTATCAATGAATTTTGATTTAAACAAATATCCCCTCTATTAATAAGGGGATATTGTTAAACAATATTTATTGTTGTGGTTGATAATCAAAATAGTTTTCCACGGGAATCATAAGATGATCGTAACCAGTTCCTTTAAACATGATGTAAGGAGCACCAGTCATAAAGTCGGTAGTGTTCCCTTCTAAGGTAGCTGGATCTTTTGGAAATAGCATTAAATGAGGTCCTGATTCAATCCACTGGCCTTCGGCAGCATCCTCTTTATTTAAAACTAAATGCTTAGTGTTGTCTTCTCCCATGTCGCCGTGAAGCATCCATGCCCATCCATCGTGGTCTATCTGAGGTGTTTTTCCTCCCATGTAAGCCATAGCCCATTTCATGGCTTGGGCATCACCTACCATAGGCATTGCCTCATGAGGATTATCCCATCCATTTTTAGGATTAGCCATTCCTCTTGGATTAGCAGCCATAGCTGTCCATCCATTTGTTCCTTCTCTAAGTACAGTTCCATCAACATCTATTACAGTGCAATCTGAAGCAATATATGAAGGGGCAGCTGTACTGTAAGCCCATATTTTCCATTCAGAAGATGTATGGGGTCCTTCAGGTTCACCATTTATTTTTTCTATATCCGTTCCAGGTGCTTCTGAGACAACATTATTACAAGCAGATAAGCTTACTGCCATGATAAATAAAAGTAGTTTTTTCATTATGATTGTTTAGTTGATTAAAGGTAAATATAATAAAAACATATAAATCAATAAGTTAGCAAATTTTGGTGTTTTAATTCGTCTATGGATATAATATGTCTTTAATTTCTCGCCATGTTACTAATTTAATGTCATTTTTAATTAGTGATTCCCTAAATTGAGGACTAGATACTACATCATAATCTAAATTTCTCCACTTTGAACCAAAATCAATTCTATTTGAAGTTATTTTTTTCATTTCATTATTATCTAAACCAAGATGAACAATAATTTCGTTTAATCCTGGACTTAAGTTATTTAGTATTGATTCATAATATTCAGCCCAATTATCAAAAGATATATTTTTATCAGCCATGTACATTTTTATAAAAACTAAATTTTTTGGTTGTGGAAAATCACTATTAAAATGTGGTGCTAAAAGTTTTGGAACAAATACAGGAAGTCTATTTTTTTCTGAAATATCAAGATAAATTTTGAAAAATTCTGGTGAAAAAAATAAGACTCCTTCATGACTATCAAGATGTGTTGGTTTTATTCCAATAGATATTGCATAATCTATCTGAGCTTGTAATTCTTTCCTTATGTCCTGTGGATTAGAATTTCTGATAACTTCTTTTTTATTTTCATAAAAATTACCGTTATCATTTATTAAAGTTGATATGGAGTCTTTATGACTAATACCATGCCACTTAAAATCTTTCCATTCAGATGTAAAAGTCAAGTGAAGACCTAAATCTATATCAGAATTTTCTTTAAAATAGTCTGCCACCTCCTCTGTATTTGGTGCAGGAATCATTACACTAGCTGAGTTTACATAACTATTGTTTAGCGCCTCAAAAGAAGCCTGATTTACAGAATTAGATAAACCTAAATCATCAGCATGAATTATCAAAAGCTTATCATTTTTATTGTATCCTAATAATTCAGATAAATTATCAAACTGATTTATATCATTATTACTGAATATAAAATCATATATTAATCTATAGTTATAAATAGGAACATCATTTAAATTTAAAAAAATTCTTATCCCGCCAAAAATCATTGTATTTAGAAGGATAAAAACTATTATAACTGACAAAAAAACTTTTTTAAACAATTTTCTTAGCTATTTTATAAAATAAAGAAATGCGAAAACTCAAGTAACAAAACAAAGTAGTGACTAATGTTTTTTTGAGTTTAGATCAAATTATCCATATTATAAATTTAAAAAAAATATTTGATGAACACTTTAAAAGAAAATAGTAATTAATTTAGTTTGATGAAAAAGAAGCTTCTTCCCTTTATATTAATGCTATTATTTATTAATTGTAACGATATTGATGTAATTGAACCTGAAAAACTTTGTTTAGATCAAAATCTTGTAGATGAATTAACTGTTTGCTATGAAATTTACGCACCTGTTTGTGGTTGTGATGGAAATACATATTCAAATGATTGTATTGCGGATAGTAATGGTATCTTAAACTATCAAGAAGGTGAATGTAATAAAACTAATTAAAAAAAGTATGGAATGGTATATAAAGAATAGATGGTGGGTATGGTCAGTAATAGGAATTTATGTTGTGTACAGAATTGTAACTAGTTTATATTATACATAAATGCATCTGTTAAGTCCTAAAGAAATTAAAGAACAAATTTCACTAATAGACTCATGGCAGATTGATTTGGGTCTCCTTTGTAAAGAAATTCATTTTAAAAGTTTTCGAAATGCTATTAGTTTTATAAATAAAATAGCAACTATTTCTGAAGAAAATAATCACCACCCAGTGATAACCAATAATTACTTATTAGTTACTATAAAGCTAACAACCAATGATTTTGGTGGGCTTACTCAAAGAGATTTTCATTTAGCAAAGCTAATTGATCAAATCAGCCTATAAAGAAATTACTTGAAGGTTTTTCCAGCGTACTTTAATTCCGCCACCGTCATGAATCTGAAGTGCAATGGATCCTTTTCCTTGACCAATTTTTTCATCATTTAAAGAAATCATTTCAGTACCATTTAACCATGTATCAATTTGGTTTCCAACAACGCGAATACGCATCTGATTCCAATCACCCATCTTAAGGGCTTTGTCTTTTTCTTTCGCAGGTTTTATTAACCAGCCACGTCCATAAGATTCGTAAACACCACCAGAATTGCTTCCGGGAGGAGCAACTTCTACCTGCCAACCACTTACTTTAGTTCCCTCGACAGTGGAACGAATAAAAACACCACTATTTCCATTTGCCTCTTGTTTAAATTCAAGAGTCAATTCAAAATCATCATAATATTTTGTGGTAGACAAATAACCATAAGCTTTATCTGGACCACTTTCACAAACTAAAAGCCCATGATCCACATACCACAATTCAGTTCCGTGAATATTCCAACCTTCAAGGTTTTCACCATTAAATAATGATTCCTGAGAAACAACACTCTGAGTAAAAAAAACTATAATAAAAAGTAAAAAAAATTTGTTCATTTGATTTTATTTTGAAAATTGAATATATATAAATTTCAGTTAAATAGATGCAATTGTTTATACATAATATTTTAAAAGTTTTGATATCTTCAGCAAAAATTAATTATGCTCTTTCGTCTATCACTAGCATTATGTTGTCTTATATATTCCATGGTTCATGGCCAAATAGATCCTGATCATATTGATATTGTAAGAGATGCTTATGGGGTGCCTCACATCTTTGCAGCTACCGATGCAGAAGTTTCTTACGGTCTAGCTTGGGCACATGCAGAAGATGACTTTAAAACCATACAACAAGGATATCTTGCTGGAAGCAATATGCTCACCAAAAATATTGGGAATGCAGGTTTAGGAGCTGATTTTATTGCCCAATTTATTGGCTCTGAAGCATTATTTAACGCCCGATACGAAAATGAGATTAGTGATGAATATAAAAAAGTAGTGAATGGCTATGCAGATGGAATAAATAGTTATGCAGCTTCTCACCCTGAAGAAGTTTTAATTGATGCTCTTTTTCCTATCACACCAAAAAAAATGATGCGTTATGCGCAATTGCAATTGTTTATTTCTTCTAAAGGAGATCAATGGGTTCAACGAATCATTAACAATCAATTAGATTACAATTTTA
>JABGXI010000050.1:0-2097 GCA_018675855.1 Flavobacteriaceae bacterium
AGATAGTATCGCAATTGAGGCAATTGCTCCCCCACCACTACTTGGTAATAATAACCCAACATTATTTTCTGGACTGTAAGTCTCAATCTTTTTTGAAAACAAAAGGACACCTGTTAAAAACTTTTTGTGAGATATTTCAACTCCTTCAATATCTGCAACTGCAAAGGGAGTTTTAGATTTTTTGGCATTCTTCAGCCATGAAACATGAATAGGGTCTAGTGTTGAGGGATAGTTTTGCCATTCAGCAAAAGAAGTGGGATGAGTTGACATTATTGATTAGCCTCCAAGCATAGCTTTCTTTAGGTTTTTTTGGATTGGGTTGTCTGAGAGGAATATTCCAAAGAACGCTTTTTTAAATTCCACACCTTTAATTAATTCTACGAGTTTAGAATTTTTGAGTACATGCGTTCCTTTTTCAGGAAGATATATAAACTCATAGAAGTCTCCAGTAGAAACATCTGAATTGAACGAAGATGATAACTGATCAATTTCATTGCTAATCGGATCGGTGTTATTGCTTGTTGATTTTTCAAGTCCCTCACTCAATGCCTTCTTCATTGCATCAGCCGTTACCATGGCAGATGTAACATCAATACGAATAGCCATTGGATCATTCATGTTAACTATTTCTTCTGCATTTGAACTTTTAGATTCAAGGTATAAGCTTCCTTCGTAAACCTTCATAAAGAAAATAATTCGAGTTCCTTGACCATTAAGGTTTAACTTGCTTCCTTGATATTCGATTTGTTTAGGAATTTCAGATCCAAAAGATGGAGAGATCAAAAGTAAACCAATAATGGAAAATAAAGCTAAAAATTTATTAATGTGTAATTTCATTTTTTTAATTGTTTAGAAATAAAGTTTGATTATAGATATAAACCGTAAAAATATAAATACAAAAATTCGTTTACAGTAAATATGAATTATCTATAATACAATCTTTTAAACTACAAAATTAAATACTATGAATCCATTGACCTCAGTTAAAGGTACGATTATAAGCGGCTTTGTTCTTGCTATTCTTGTTGCATTCTATGTTTCTCCTGACAGTTCATCGCTAATCCAGAGGAATCTGAGTGTATGGCTCCACGTTTTATTTGGCGTTACATGGATTGGTCTTCTATACTACTTTAATTTTGTTCAGGTACCCGCAATGGCTGACGCAATAGCTGATGAAGGAGGCCCAGGTCCAGCAGCTATAGGTAAGTATGTGGCCCCTAGAGCGCTCTTATGGTTTAGAATGGCAGCTGCAGCAACATGGCTTACAGGCGCATGGGCTTTATCTATTTCACCTCAGTATGGTTTTATTCAAACTTTTATTTTTCAGGCGCCAGCAGGGCCTATGATGAGTTTAGGTGCTTGGATGGGAACAATTATGCTTTTTAATGTTTGGGTTTTAATATGGCCTAATCAGAAAAAAGTTCTAGGAATCGTTGAAGCCAGTGCTGATGAAATTGCAAAAGCCAAATTTACCGCAGCTATGGCCTCTAGAACTAATGTAGTCTTATCTGTTCCAATGCTTTTATGTATGATTGGTGCAGGACATGGTGGTTATCTATTCTAATGAGCAATCAGTAATTCAAAAAAAACCGGATTTATTCCGGTTTTTTTTGCTTAATCATTATGCATTTTGAACAATTTGACTTTTTTTCAACAAAATTTTATATTTAACTTTAATATGTAAGAATATATGTAAGATTTCACGACTTATAAAAGCAATACTTGCAAAATTGAAACTAGATAATAATCAAGCTAGAAAAGGGATTACGCAGAAATAATGAGTAATTGTTGAAAAAAAACCACTTTTTGTATCTTTTTTTCAAATATTCATTGACATGGCTAGCAAAAGGGTTTATTATTGCCACATTGTTATTCGTTAGAGTAACAAAGGGTGTTAGGAATTCCTAACAATATAATTATTCTAAATGGAGAATATAATGAAAAAATTAATCGCATTGTTTGCGGTATCTTCTATGGCTTCTATGACTTCTGCTGTAGCTGGTGTTGCAATAAGTGGTGGTGCATCTGTATCATATGATGATAACGGATCTACTGCATCTGCTACAACATATGATGCTGACTTATCATTTGTAGGTA
>JABGXI010000002.1:0-21586 GCA_018675855.1 Flavobacteriaceae bacterium
CTAAAGCTATTCACTCACTGTTTTGTGAAGTTGTTATTGCGCCGGGTTATGAGAATGAAGCACTGGAGTTATTAAAACATAAGAAAAATAGAATAATTCTTAGCCAAAAACAGATAGAGCTTCCAAACAGAACAATAAGAACTTGCTTAAATGGTGTTTTAGTTCAAGATAAAGATTCAAAAACTGATCAACAAGAAGATTTAACAACTGTAACTATTACCCAACCTTCAGATACTGATATTAAAGATTTACTTTTTGCCTCAAAAATATGTAAGCACACAAAATCAAATACGATTGTTTTGGCTAAAAATCAACAACTTTTGGCCTCAGGAACTGGCCAAACATCTAGAGTAGATGCATTAAATCAAGCCATTAATAAAGCAAAAAGCTTTGGTTTTAATCTTAATGAATCTGCCATGGCTAGTGACGCATTTTTTCCCTTTCCAGACTGCGTTGAAATTGCAAATAATTCAGGTATAAAAGCAGTTATTCAACCCGGAGGCTCAATTAAAGATAAACTGTCTATAGACTTCTGTAATACCCATAAAATGTCAATGGTTTTTACTGGAACTCGACACTTTAAACATTAATTCATAATTTTAACTACTCAATACAATTAAAAATGGGATTTTTTACAGAAGAAATAGCAATTGATTTAGGTACTGCAAACACCCTAATTATTCATAACGATAAAGTTGTTGTGAATAGTCCTTCAATTGTTGCTATTGATAGATCAAGTGGTAAAGTCATTGCCATTGGCCATGAAGCAAGTATGATGCAAGGGAAAACTCATGAAAACATCAAAACGGTACGACCTTTAAAAGACGGAGTTATTGCGGACTTTAATGCATCAGAACAGATGATTAATCATTTAATCAAAAGTATTCCCACCCTAAGTCGTCGCTTTTTTTCACCTGCCCTTCGAATGGTAATATGTATACCTTCTGGAATTACAGAAGTAGAAATGCGTGCAGTTAGAGAATCTGCAGAACGTGTTAATGGTAAAGAAGTTTATCTTATTCATGAGCCAATGGCTGCAGCGATTGGAATTGGAATTGACATAATGCAACCCAAAGGAAATATGATAGTAGATATAGGGGGAGGAACAACTGAAATTGCAATTATCGCTCTTTCAGGAATTGTTTGTGATAAGTCTATCAAAATTGCCGGTGATGTATTTACAAGTGATATTATCAATTACATGCGAAGCAAACACAACTTATATATTGGTGAGCGAACGGCTGAAAAAATAAAGATTATTGTTGGTAGTGTAATGGAGGAATTAGAAAACCCACCAGATCAAATGTCTGTTCAAGGAAGAGATTTACTGTCCGGTAAACCAAAACAAGTAATGATCAACCATACTGAAATTGCAAAAGCACTTGACAAATCTGTAATACGTATTGAAGATGCCATTATGGAAGCTCTATCACAAACGCCGCCTGAGCTTGCAGCTGACATCTATAATACTGGAATATATCTAGCAGGTGGAGGCGCACTTCTAAGGGGTCTTGACAAACGTCTTTCCCAAAAAACAGATCTCCCCATTTATGTTGCCGAAGATCCTTTACAGGCAGTTGTTAGAGGGACTGGAATTGCACTAAAAAATTTAGAGCGTTTTAAAACAGTCTTGTTTAAATAAATAAAATATGCAACGGATCTTAAATGTGTTCGTAAAATATAGAAATTCCATTCTTTATTTATTTTTATTAGGTTTTTCACTAGTTTTTTTAAAAGCTAATAGCAGTTTCCATCAATTAAAATTAAAAAAAATAAGTCTTTTTTTTAGTAGTAGTATTTATTCATTTTCGTTTTCGATTAATCGTTATTTCAATTTAGAGAAAGAAAATCAAAGACTCCTGAAAGAAAATGAAGAGCTCAAATCTATCCAAATAAAATCTAATACCCCTTTTCTTTATACAGATGGGTATAATAATAAAACAAACTTTCCTTTTGAAGTTCAAAAAGTTAATATTATTAAGAATAGTTTTCAAAGTCAATACAACTATATTATTATAGACAAGGGTGCTGCTTCGGGAATTAAAAGAGAAATGGGAGTGATTTCTGCCGATGGAATCATAGGACTTGTCCAGGCAGTTACAGATAATTATGCAAGTGTCATTTCTATTCTTAATCAAGACATGAAAATTAATGTTCGTTTTAAAAATAGAACCACTTTTGGTTCTTTACTATGGAAAGGTGTAGCGCCTAAAAAATTTAGTATTGAAGATGTTGTATCAACATCTTCAATTAAAATAGGAGATACGATAGTAACTGGTGGAATGTCATCATATTTTCCGTATGGAATCCCACTAGGAGTTGTTACTAATCTTAAAAATAATATTCAAAATGGATATTATAAAATTGATGCTGAATTATTCGAAAATCCTGCTGAACTATATAAAGCTTATGTAATTGAAAATAGTGATTTTAAGGAAATAAATTCTCTCAAGCAAAACGTAAAGCAATGAATTCACAAATCCTGAAAATGATGGGGTCTTTTGTGCTTGTTATACTTGCGCAAGTATTACTCTTTAATCAAATAAATATTTTTGGATACGTAAATCCAATGCTATATCTTTTATTTCTGGTGATGTATCCATTTGATCAAAACCAAACCTTTTATATTTTTATTGGATTTGTTCTTGGTTTTTTAATAGATTTTCTTTCCCAAACCGGGGGTGCTCATACCATAGCTTCACTTTCCGTGAGCTATCTAAGACCCATTATAATGAAATATTCTTATGGATTGACTTCAGAGCTACCCAAAAGTATATTAACCGACTCAAGAAAAACTAATAACTTCTTGTTTTTACTTATTTTTATTAGTGTTCATCATTTAATTTACTTTGCTTTAGCATATTTTAGTGTAGATGCTTTCTTCCTTATTATAAAGAATAGTTTACTCACCATGATATTTTCCCTAATTTTAATCTTATTAATATCATCTTTATATAGAGTTAAATAATGATACGAAAGATTACTTTATTAAGTTTTACCATCGGTACCTCTGTACTGTTCATTTTTCAATTAATATCACTTCAATTATTTAATTCTGAATATTCCGAGCTTTCATTAAATAATGCAGTCGAAGAGCGTCCTGTGTTTCCAAATAGAGGATTAATTTATGATAGAAATGGAATTTTATTGGTTAAAAATCAACCAGCCTATGACTTAATGGTAATTCCAGAAAATCAAGAACCTTTTGACACTCTGGAACTAACATCAGTTTTAAACATAGCCAAACAAGATCTTATTACTCAATTAAAAAAAGCAAAACGTTATTCAAATAAGCATCCTTCGGAAATAATCCGACAAATTTCAAAAGAAACACGTGCTTTTTTTCAGGAAAAAATGTGGAAATATCCGGGATTTTATTTTCAAAAAAAAACAGTTAGAGACTATACTATTTCAATCGCATCGAATGTCTTAGGATACACAAGTGAGGTGAATCAAGTTGAGCTGAGAGGAAAAACTGATTATATTTTGGGTGAAATGATCGGTAGGCAAGGAATTGAAAAAAATTATGAAACAATTTTAAGAGGAGAGAAAGGGGCTGTTTTTTTTCAAAAAGACCGCTTTAACAGAATTATAGGAACCTATAAAGAAGGAGAGTTTGATATTGCCTTAAAGCCAGCGGAAGATTTAACTCTTACAATTGATGGATTATTGCAACAATATGGTGAGTCTTTATTACAGAATAAAAGAGGAGGTATTGTAGCAATTGAACCTAATACAGGAGAAGTTTTAGCCTTGGTGTCAGCGCCTAGTTTTAGTCCTAATTTATTAATTGGTCGTGAACGTTCAAAAAACTTTAATTCCTTAAGAAATGACACCTTAGCAAAGCCCCTTTTTGATAGGGCCCTTCTAGCGGAATATTCTCCTGGTTCACCCTTTAAAACATTAAATGCCTTAATTGGTTTACAAGAAAATGTAATCACTCCCAAAACAATATTTAGATGTAATAAAGGTCATTCCTATTCAAAGAATGCCTTTATGAAATGTCATTGCAAAATTGGCTCTAAAAATGATTTGTTTAGAGGTATTTATAATTCTTGCAATACATATTTTGCTAAAACATATTTAGGAATAATTAATAGCGCCCCTAGTCCAGGAGAGGGTGTTGACCTTTGGAAAAACCATCTTGAAAAATTTGGTCTTGGAGACTACTTAGGCTATGATTTACCCATCGGCAAAAAAGGCTTTATTCCTGGTAGTAGTTATTACGATAGTTGGTATAAAAAAGGATCATGGGGAGGAACAACTACAATATCAAACGCTATCGGACAGGGAGAAGTATTAACCACACCCATTCAAATGGCAAACTTTACAGCAACTATTGCAAATAGGGGATACTTTATAAAACCTCATTTTAAAAAATCATTTACTCCAACTGAAAAAGATTCTCTTTACGCTAAAAACTATACACTTATAGATACCAAACATTTTGAAACTGTAATTGAGGGAATGCATCAGGTAGTTGAAAAAGGAACAGCAAAAATTGCACGTATAAAAGGCATTGAAGTTTGTGGTAAAACTGGAACTGTTGAGAATTTTATTCGTTTAAATGGTGAAAAAATACAACTAACTGACCATTCAATTTTTATAGCTTTTGCTCCAAAAGAAGATCCTAAAATTGCTATTACTGTTTTTGTGGAAAATGGTTATTGGGGTGGACGTTGGGCAGCTCCTATTGCTAGTTTAATGATTGAAAAATACTTGACAGGAAACGTCAAGAGAAAGTGGCTGGAAAACAGAATGCTTGAAGGCAGTCTTTTAGAAGAATATGCCAAACCTACTTCTGGAACACCGTTTACGATAAATGAATAAAAAAATATTTTTCCGTTTAGACTGGCTGAGTATTTTACTCTATTTACTCTTAGTTTCATTTGGCTTAGTCAATATTTACTCGTCTAGCTTTTCAAATACAACAATCCTATTTTGGGATCTCGATAGCTTAGTTGGAAAACAATTTTGGATTTTCATAGCGTGTCTCGTAATTCTTCCACTTGTACTGGCTGTAAAATCAAATTTTTTTGAACATCTTACCTATATTTTTTATGGTATATCTATATTTAGTCTCTTGGGCCTTTTTATTTTTGGACAAACTATTTCGGGTGCAACCTCATGGTACTCTTTAGGAAGTTTTAGTCTTCAACCTTCTGAATTTGCTAAAATTACCACGGCAATGGTTGTGGCTTTAAATCTAAGTTCATTCCAAAACGACTTGAAAAAAAATACTCATTTACTTAAAATTATTTTATTTGTTTCACTTCCAATGTTTTTGATCATTCTTCAGCCAGATGCTGGCTCTGCACTAGTCTTCATGGGAATATTTTTTGTGCTTATTAGAGAAGGACTTAATCTTAAATTTCTCTTTTTAGCGATGGGTTTATCACTAATTTTTATTTTTACACTTTTATTTAGCCCCTTGAACTTATCTCTAGTAATGGGATTTATTTTTTTCATTATATATAATCTGATAAAAAGAAGATACCCCAAAACAAAAAAAAGCCCCTTTATTTTGACATTAATTATTGGAATATTATTCTCATTTTCTGTTAGTTTTATTTTTAATACTGTTTTTGAACAAAGGCACAGAGATCGTTTTAATATTATTTTAGGCCTCGAAATAGATTCAAGAGGAATCGGATACAATATAAATCAATCTAAAATTGCTATTGGTTCAGGGGGGTTTAGTGGAAAAGGGTTTCTCAACGGTTCACAAACAAAAGGAAATTTTGTCCCAGAACAAGAAACAGATTATATTTTTAGTATTGTGGGTGAGGAATGGGGATTTTTAGGAAGTGTAACCTTAATTCTATTATTTGTAATACTTATTTTTAGAATAATTCATAAAGCCGAACGACACACATCTAGTTATGCCAGAATATTTTCATATACTTTTGCAAGTATGCTTTTTGTTCACTTTTTTGTAAATATTGGAATGACATTGGGTCTAGTTCCCACTGTGGGAATACCATTGCCTTTCATTAGTTATGGAGGATCAAATTTATTAGCCTTTAGTTTAATGCTGTTTATTTACTTAAACTTTGATGCCAATAGACTGGACTATTAATGCTATTTAGCGTTTTACATCAAAGGCATCACGTAAGCTATTTCCTAAAATCATAAAAGCAAGTACCAAGCTCATAATGGCAAGTCCAGGAAGTAATGCTAAGTAGGGCTTCCCTAAAAGTAAATATCTAAAATGATCTTTAACCATACCCCCCCAACTTGGTATTGGTGGTTGAGCGCCAATTCCCAAAAAACTTAACCCACTTTCCATTAAAATAGCACTCGCAAAATTAGCTGCAGAGATAACAATTAAAGGTGCAATAAGCATTGGTAAAATATGTTGTGACAAAATTCTCACATGTGAAAAACCAAGAGCAGCTCCCGCCTGAATATAAAGCTGTTCTTTAACTGATTTTACCTGTCCTCGAACTAGTCTCGCTACCTCAACCCACATGGTAACACCTACGGCAACAAATACTTGCCAAAAACCACGCCCTAAAGCTAAAGTAATGGCTATTACCATTAACAAAGTTGGAATAGACCAAGTGATATTTATTAGCCACATTATGATTCGATCAATCCAACCACCAAAATATCCAGCAATTGCACCTAAAAAAACGCCTAACACTAATGATATAAAAACTGCCACAAATCCTATTGAAATTGAAATTCTTGAGCCTATAAGAAGTCTACTCAATAAATCGCGGCCATATTTGTCAGTCCCTAAAAGAAATTGTTTCTTAATTAAATAACTTGACTCAATAACACTTTTATTTACTACCCCCAGAAAACTACTAAAAAGTATTTTTTCATAGTAATCTGTTGCGTTACCATATCGTTTATAGGCTAGCCCATCTTTAAACCACTTAATATCTTGAACAGGTATTTCTTCATTTGGATTATTATTCCCTGAAAAGAATAAATAAGATTTCTTTTTTTTTATTTGTGGAATGATTAACATTTCACAAGTAAATCCGGGGGGCTGAGAGTGAATGGAAAGATGCATTTGATTTCCGTAAGCTGTTTTATCGGGTGCTAAGAAATACGCAAATATTGCAACGAGTGTAACTGTAATAATAAAAAGTAGACTACCAATAGCCCAAGAATCCTGCTTGAATTGATAAAGTGCGCGACTGAACTCCAAAATATATTTTAGTTTTTGACTTCAGCTATTATATTATTACCCCTAAGTTGCGTAGATAAATCTTTTAGTATTTCAATAGCTTCTGAAATATAAATATCCTTTTTAAGAGATTTTTGCCAGCGCTTTCTTTTGATTATTAAATCATCATTCACCTCGACTTCTAATCTTGCTTCTGGGAGCCACTGAAATTCAAGAGAGGATTCGTATTCACCTAACTTCTTAAAACGTTCAGAATAGGTTTTATTTGACTGTCTTGTTGCTTTATAGGATGTGAAATCTAATGAATAAATATAATTTTCTTGTTGCTTTTTAATCCATAAAGCCTGTTCATCAATTAGAGTTATGAATGGATTATCTTTAATACGTTGTTTACTTCTGGATAAAGAATATTCATAATTATTCATGCCTTCAAATGGTTTGTAAAAAGCTGGTGTAATGCTGTCCCAAGCCAATGGATTATCTTGATCTTTTTCTCCCATATCAACATAGGAATAGCGATTTGGAAAAACGATATCACTTTTTACTCCTTCAAGCTGTGTAGAGCGACCATTGATTCTATAAAACTTATCAGTAGTTACTTTAAGAGCTCCTAAATCACCATAGGTTCCTCCAGTAATCATTCTATTGAGGTCAAAAACGTTTTGAACAGTCCCTTTGCCAAACGTTTGCTTACTCCCCAGGATGATAGCTCTTTTATAATCTTGTAAAGCGGCGGCAATTATTTCTGAAGCTGAGGCTGAAAATTCATTAACTAGAATCACAAGAGGCCCATCCCAAACAATGCTTGGATCTATATCTTTTAAAACTTCTTTTTTTCCACCCGTGCTTTTTACCTGAACTACGGGTCCTTCCTTTATAAAATAACCTGCCATCTCTACTACTGTTTTGAGTGAACCACCACCATTATTTCTTAGATCTAGAATAATACCTTTTACATTTTTCTGTTTTAACTGTTCTAATTCTTTTTTAACATCGGTTGCAGCATTGCGTTGGTTGTAATCTTGAAAATTAATATAAAATTTAGGCAACTCAATCAATCCAAAAAATTCCTTATCATTAGTAATTAAGGACGAACGAGCATAAGTCTCTTCCAGAATTACTACATCACGAGTTACTTTAACATCTTCAATTGCTCCATCCACACGCTTAATAGTTAAAATTACTTGGGTACCTTTTGGACCTTTTATAAGTTTGATGGAGTCATCTAAACGCATACCTGAAATATCTACAGCCTCTTTATTTGGTTGGGCAACTTTCAAAATAATATCTCCTATTTCTAATAATTCATCTCTCCAAACAGGTCCACCAGAAATAACCTCAACAATTTTTACTTCCTGATTTCTTTTTTGTAAACGAGCTCCAATTCCTTCAAATTCTCCAGACATGCTAGCATCAAAACGATCTTTTTCACTTGGTGCTAGATACGAAGTATGTGGATCAAATTGTAATACAATTGAATTTATATAAATTGAAAACCAATTTTTACGATTCAAATCATTGTAACGTTCAAAAAAAGCATCCATATTTTCTGAAATTATTTCTCTCGCTTTTTCTTCAAGTTCATTATCTGTTTTCATTACATAGGTTACGTCTTTTTTTAATTTTTGAGCCTCTTCATCTTTTTTTGAGGTGAAGCGCTCTAAGGCATTTAACTTAAGTCGCTTGCGCCATATGGCTCTTAACTCAATTAGATTATTTGCATACGATGCTTTTTTAAAGTCTAAATTGATTTCATCTTTAATTGAAAAATCGAAAGGAGTTTCTAGAAGAGATTTATAAAATCCTTCAACTTGAGCCATACGTTCCATCAACTTTTCAAATGAAAGATTAAAAAACTCTACTTGGGTGTTTTTAATCTCATCATCAATTAGATAACGATAGGAATTAAAAGCATTTATATCTGATTTTAAGAAAAAACGATGTTGTCCATCAATATTTTCTAGATAACTCATGTATACATTTTCAGAAAATTTGTCATTGATATCTTTGGGGTCGAAGTGTCCGCGATCTAAAACATAGGATATAATCTCTAAAAGTAATTTATCCTTGTTAGGATTCTCTTTTTTTAGGGTAATCCCATAAACGAAACCACTCAAAAGAATAAAAGATAAGATCCAAACAAAAGGTCTCATTGATAAAATTTTTAATCTCATTTTCATAAGCTCTAAATATACATATATTCTTATAATTCATTTGTTAATATTGTTTTAAAAGAAAGCCTTTAAAGATTTCTTACATTTACCATGAAAAAAAAATTATGGCGTCTAAACCCTTAATATTGGTAACAAATGATGATGGAATTACCGCTCCAGGAATTCGAATGCTCATTGAAGTTATGAACGAAATTGGAGAGGTTGTTGTTGTTGCGCCAGACAGTCCTCAATCTGCTATGGGTCACGCTATAACTATAAACTCAACGCTTCATTGTAGTAAAGTGACTGTTTCAGATGGGCCACAAAAAGAATATAGTTGCTCTGGCACACCTGCAGATTGCGTAAAGCTTGCAGTCAACGAATTATTAGACAGAAAGCCTGATTTATGCGTCTCGGGTGTTAATCACGGATCTAATTCTTCTATTAATGTTATTTATTCTGGTACAATGAGTGCTGCACTGGAAGCAGGAATAGAGGGAATACCTGCTATTGGATTTTCATTAATGGATTTTCGATGGAATGCAGACTTTCATCCATTAAAAAAATTCATAAAAAAAATAACACTGGAGTCGCTCCTGCAGGGAATTCCTCGAGATATTGTTTTAAATGTGAATTTTCCAAAATTAAAAGAAAAAGAAATTAAGGGTATTAAGATTTGTCGCCAAGCAAAAGCAAATTGGGTGGAAGAATTTGATAAAAGAACAAACCCTATAGGTAAAGAATATTATTGGCTTACTGGAACATTTGTTAATGAAGATAAAGGGGAAGATACTGACGAATGGGCATTAGAACAAGGATATGTTTCTATTGTACCTACACAATTTGATTTTACAGCACATCATAGCATTCAACAACTAAATACATGGGATTTATAAAAAACAAATATTTCCTCTGGGGAATTTTTACCGGTTTACTTTGGACAATTTTTGGTGTTATAACAATTGCTTTTTTTCTTTCAGATACGTCAATAGAGATCAGCCTAATGACACTTTACCAACAAAATAAATTAGGCGGACTTATCTCTATTGCTTCATTAATCAACTTGCCTATCTTTTTTCTAGCACTTAGAAAAAATAAAATTCCATTTGCTAAGGGTCTAGTAACACTATCAATTGCAATGGTATTGGTTATCACTTATTTGAAAATTAATGCCTCCTAAATTTATTCAGTGAAATATTATCTTATTTCTGGCGAAGCATCAGGGGATTTACATGGTTCCCATCTTATAAAAGCTCTTAAAAAAGTTGATCCTAAAGCTTCTTTTCGAGCATGGGGTGGCGATTTGATGGAGCGAGAAGGGGCGATTTTAGTAAAACACTATCGCGAACTTGCCTTTATGGGTTTTTGGGAAGTTATTTCACATTTACCGGACATTTTAAATAACATTTCGCTTTGTAAAAAAGATATTATTAATTACAATCCTGAGGTAATTATTTATATTGATTATCCCGGTTTTAATCTAAGGATTGCTGAATGGGCTAAAAAGAAGAAAATTAAAAATCATTACTACATCAGTCCACAAGTTTGGGCTTGGAAAGAAAATAGAATCCGTAAAATGAAGGAAAATTTGGATGCTCTTTATGTAATTTTACCTTTTGAAAAAACTTTTTTCGAAAATAAACATCAATTTTCTGTCCACTACGTAGGGAATCCTTTACTAGATTATATTCCTAAACATCCTAAAAATAATTCATTTCGTCAAGACCATGCTATAGTCTCGAAGAAACCTATTATAGCTGTTCTTCCAGGAAGTCGCATTCAAGAAATAAAAAAAATGTTACCGCTTTTCGTTAGAGTTGCAAAATATTTTTCTGGACATCAATTTGTTATTGCGGGTGCCCCAGGAATTAGTATAGATCAATATAATATATTTACCGATACTACCTCGATGAAAATAGTATACAATAGCACATATGATTTACTTCAACACAGTACTGCTGCTCTTGTAACAAGTGGAACTGCAACCCTTGAGACAGCATTATTTGGTGTGCCTCAAATAGTGTGTTATAAGAGTAGTATCCTTAGTTATTGGATCGCTAAAAGAATCGTCAAGCTAAAATTTATTTCACTTGTGAATTTAATTTTAAATCGTTCAGCTGTTATAGAATTAATTCAAGATTCTTTGACAGAGGAAAGTCTTAGTCGTCATCTTAAAGATCTTTTAAAAACTTCTAGTATTAAAAAAATAAAGAAGGAATATCTCGCATTAAAAACTATTTTAGGGAAAGGTGGAGCAAGTAGTAAAACTGCCCAACTTATCTTTGATCAGGTGAAGAAAAAGAGTCTTTAAAAATCCAAAAAAAATGATAGCTCACTGCCTGAACAGACTGTTTCAACATTAGTCTTTTTAATGAAGTGATTTATGGTAAATCAATTATTAAGTAGATAAAAAAATTTCCTAAAGAAAGTATACTAGAAATTATCCACGAAAACGAGGAATAAAGCTCTTTTTATAATTTTCGAAATCTTCAGGCTTAGAAAAAATTTGATAATCTCCCTGTTTTATCATTTTAAGAAATAATTCTAGTTGCTTTGGTTTTTGATAACCTACAACGGGCATTATAGGTGCACCATTTTCGCTTAAAAAAACCATTGTTGGGTAGCCTTTTACTCCTAAAAACTGAGTGAATTGATGAGTAGCGTTTCTGCCCTTTCTATTAATATCATAATTAGGATTAGAAAATTTTTGATTATAAAAATTAATCTCTTCTTGTCCTTCTGCATTAAATTTCACAGCATAATAATGTTCACTAATATAACTTGAAACGTCTGGATTTTGAAAAGTATTTTTATCTAGTAACTTACAAGGTCCACACCAATCGGTATAAATATCCATGAAGATTTTTTTAGGTATTTTTTTTTGAGCTTCCATGGCTTCTGCTAGAGTCAACCATTCTATTTGTTGGGAACTAATAGTAGTTGTAGATAAAATAAAAGCGGTGAAAAGTATTATGTTTATTTTCATTGACAAATGCATTAATGAATATTTCCCATTAATTTTTTAAGTAAAGGTGCGGTTAATAACACAATAATACCTGCTCCAATTGCATATTTAGAAATAAGATCAAAACCTCCAATATAAATATTTAAAGTATCCATTCCTCCCACATTAATATCTTCACTTTCAATTGCTACTTGTTTACCAATAAAACCAACTAATTGAAATGCATATGCAGAAGATAAGAACCAAACACCCATCATAAATGCTACCATTCTTTTAGGAGATAAATCTGTTATTTTAGATAAGCCAACAGGTGACATAAATAGTTCTCCAATAGAAAGTAAAAAATACATTAATAATAAATAATTAAAAGGCACCATTCCATCTTCATTAGCAGCATTACCACTCATTGCAAGTACAAAGAAACTAATGCCTGCAATAAGTAATCCAAAACCAAATTTATAAGGAGTTCTTGGGTTTATTTTACGTTTATTTAAGACCGTCCACATCCAAGATATTGGAAGTGCTAACAAAATAATAAACATTGAATTTAAAGAATTTGTTTGGGCTGCATCCAAATAAGTAAGCATCACATTTCTAGAAGCAAAGAGAGTAATTACACTACCTGATAGTTCATGAAAACCCCAAAAAAGGGTCATAAATAGTGTAATGGCTATAGCAACAAGTAACTTTTTCCGTTCTTCTAAAGTTACCTTGCTTAAAACGAAAGCCAAATAACCTATAATAAATATTCCAACTATTTTAAAAATTAGATTAACAATATTTTGATCTCCAAACATTCCTCCAGCTGCTGCCTTATAGCTAGCTAAAAGAATTGCAATTAAAGGAGCAGAAAGAAATGCTATAATTGTAATCCAATTTCCTTTGGAAACTCCAAAGGTTTTTATTAATAATTTTTCTTTGGAGGGAGCCATTCCTTGAGCACCAAAAACACCATCTTTAATTCCTTTCCAAAAAAACAATAAACCGGTTAACATACCAAACCCTGCTAATCCAAATCCGTAATGCCATCCATAAGAACTTCCTAGCCAACCACACAATAATGGAGCGATCCATCCGCCTATATTAATTCCCATATAAAAAATGGTAAATCCAGAATCTTTCCTTGGGTCTTTTTCACCATAAAGCGATCCTACAAAAGTTGAGATATTTGGTTTAAAAAAACCGTTTCCAATAACAATAAAACCAAGAGCAAGAAAAAAAGCATAATCATTTTCTATTGCTAAAACAAAATGTCCAAGTGCCATTAAAACACCTCCCAGAAAAATGGATTTTCTAAACCCTAAAATGACATCAGAAATTCTACCTCCCACAACTGTGGATGCATAAACTAAAGAACCGTAAGAAGCGTATACTGCAGCGGCTGCAAAATCCCTTTCAACTAGTTCTAGGAAAATTACATTAACCATGTAAAGAGTCAACAAGGCACGCATTCCATAGAAGCTAAAGCGTTCCCATAGCTCTGCAAAAAATAAATAAAACAAACCTTTTGGATGTCCAAATAATGTATCGTTCTGAATTTGGTTTACAAAAGTCGGTGTTGCCATAAATAGTTTTCTAAAGATTTTGATATATAAAGTTAGTCATTTTGGTGTACAGATGGTTTCGAGTGTTTCCTCCAAAAATTCCATGATTTTTATCTGGATATATCATCCATTCAAATTGCTTATTTGCTTGAATTAGAGCATCAACCATTCGCATTGTGTTTTGAACATGAACATTATCATCCCCTGATCCATGAATAATTAAAAATTTACCCTCCAGTTGATCTGCATAATTAAGAGGTGAATTTAAGTCATAACCTTCTGGGTTCTCTTCAGGAGTTCGCATAAAACGCTCTGTGTAGATAGTATCATAAAAACGCCAATTAGTTACAGGAGCTACTGCAATTCCAAAAGAAAAAACATCATTACCCTTTAGTAGGCAATGTGCAGCCATATGTCCCCCAAAACTCCAGCCCCAGATTCCTATTCTTGAATTATCAATAAAAGGAAAACTTCCTATTATTCTTGCTGCTTCAATTTGATCTAATGCTTCGTACTTAACCAAATTCAAATAGGTAGCCTTTTTGAATTTAGCACCCTTTAAACCTGTGCCTTTTCCATCTACACAAGCTATGATATATCCTTGATTTGCTAATGATTTGTGCCAAAGTAAACGATTATTTCCCCAACGATTTGAAACCTCTTGTGATCCGGGTCCTGAATATTGAAACATTAAAACAGGATATTTTTTAGAAGCTTCAAAATTATTAGGTTTAATCATCCACATATTTAAAGACTCTCCATTTACATTAAGTGTAGAAAATTCTTTAACTGGCAATTTGAAATAACTAAGATTTTTAATAAGTGTATCGTTATTCAATATTTGCCTTAATGGCTTATTTTTTCTTGTTGCATAAAGCGTGTAAACTGGTGGTGTTTGTTCATCTGAATACGAATGGATGTAATAAGCTCCGCCAACACTAAAGGTTGCACCATTCGTTCCTCTTGTTTCATGAAGAACTCTTTTTCCATTACCTGAAAGCTTTACTGAGTAAATACCTCTTTCTGTGCTACTGCCTTCTACAGATTGATAATAAATTTCTTTTGCTTTTTTATTAAATCCATACAGCTCTGTTACCTCCCAATTTCCTTTAGTAACTTGGTTTAGTAAAGCACCATTCCTGTCATAATGATAAACATGATTATATCCATCACGTTCGCTAGTCCATAAAAAAGTAGCATCCTCTAAAAACTGTAAATTATCATGAATGCTTACATATGCCTCATCTTTCTCTTCCAAAAGAAGTTGCATCTTACCTGTTTTTGGAATCCATCGCCAAACTTTCAGATGGTTTTGATGCCTGTTTAAGGTTTGAATAATTAAACCGTTATTTCCTTCTTCAAACTTAATGCGAGGAATATAGTAGGGGACTTCTCCTTCAAAAGAAATACGCTTCTTTTTTCTGTTTTCTACAGTAAAGTGATGCAATGTAATTTTTGAGTTTTCTTCTCCAGCTTTTGGATACCTGAAACGATATGGAAACTGGTAAACATCTTTTCCATAAATATCCATTGAAAAAATAGGTACTTTTGTTTCATCAAAACGCATATAAACTAATGCTGAAGAGTCTGGGCTCCAATCAAATGCTCGAACAAATCCAAACTCCTCTTCATATACCCAATCTGAAATACCATTAAGGGTTTTATAGTCTCCATCAAAAGTGACTTGAACTTTCTTTTGACTTACTAAATCTTTTATAAATAAATTTCGCTTAAACACATATGCTATCTTAGTTGCGTCTGGAGAAAATAATGGTTCTTGAATCTTATTATCAGATATTTTATGTAACTCTTTGTTTTTTTTATTATACGTCCAATATATTGCTTCTTTTGATCTTCTATAAATAGAGTTTACTTCGGTTTCTAAAATGATTTTTTCTTCGTTTTTCGAAAATGAATAATTAGAAAAAGAAGTTATTTCTGGGAGATTATCTGAGGATACTATCATAGTTCCAGAATTAACTTTATTGAAATCGTATTGCATTACAGTGGTAGTGGCTTTTTGACTAGTGGTCTCTAAAACAGTATAGCTCGTTCCATTTTTCATAGATCGTACAGATTCTAATCGTACTGGATTATAATTTCCATTCCAGAGATCATTAAGCGAAATAGTAGGTGGCTGTCCAAATATCAGATTTATAAAAAAGAATAAAAAAATGATTTTTTTCATATTAAATTTCCGTGTATGCAATTTAGTAAAATCTACTCAATCATAATTTATACTGGGATTCAAAATCTGTATCTTTATAAAAAAATAATATGGATAAGAGGATTGACGGGTTTTCCAAACTATCAAAAGAAGAGAAAATTGATTGGATTACTCGCACTCATTTTAAAAACTCAACCGCTGCAGCCTCTCTGCTAAGCTCATATTGGAATTCGGATCCAAGTTTACAAACACAGCATGATGAATTCATTGAAAACACACTCACTAACTTTTACATGCCTTTGGGTGTAGCACCAAATTTTTTAATTAACAAATCCCTCTTCACATTACCAATGGTAATAGAAGAGAGTTCGGTAGTAGCTGCTGCTGGAAATGCAGCAAAATTTTGGTTAAATAAAGGAGGTTTTAAAGCGGAGGTGATCGATACCTTAAAAGTAGGACAAGTACATTTTCTGTATAAAGGAAACCCTGAACTACTCTATGCCTTTTTTAAAAAAAACAAAAAAACCCTGATACATGTCACTTCAGAATTGACTCAAAAAATGGAGCTTCGTGGTGGAGGGATTGTAAGCTTAGATTTAGTATCTAAAACAACTGCTCTTCCCAATTACTATCAATTAGATGTTCGCTTTAAAACTGCAGATGCCATGGGTGCTAATTTTATTAATTCTTGTTTAGAATCATTAGCCACAGCTTTTGAAAACCTTGCAGCAAAAGAACCTTTTTTTATGGAAAAAGAGGCCTCAATTGAAATATTAATGAGTATACTTTCAAACTATGTGCCTGAATGTCTCGTAAAAGCAAGTGTTTCTTGTTCCGTTGATGAAATTGAGCATCAAGAAGGTATTTCTGGAAAGAAATTTGCTGAAAAAATAGTACAGGCAGTTGCTATTGCTAGTTGCGAAACTTTTCGAGCCGTAACCCATAATAAAGGAATAATGAATGGAGTTGATGCCTTAATTATTGCAACTGGTAATGACTTTAGAGCCATAGAAGCTGGGGTACATGCATATGCAGCTCGTAATGGGCAATATACATCCTTAAGCAAGGCCTCAATTATTGATGATCAATTCACTATGGAGTTGATACTTCCCTTAGCACTGGGAACTGTAGGTGGACTTACTAAACTTCATCCAATGGTAGGATGGAGTATGGAACTTTTGGGAAATCCTGATGCCAAGAAATTAATGCAACTTGTAGCCGTAGCTGGCTTGGCACAAAATTTTGCTGCATTACGCTCTTTGGTCACCTCAGGGATTCAGAAAGGACATATGAAAATGCACTTATTTAATATTTTAAATCAATTAGGTGCAAAGCCAGTACAAAAAGAAGCTGCTCTTAATTATTTTAAAAAAAATATGGTAAGCGTAAAAGCCGTAAGTGATTTTTTACACTCAAATGAAACATAAAACACTTTCTTTTTACGGACGCGGAAAATTACTACTTACTAGTGAATATGCAGTTTTAAATGGTGCACGTGCCTTAGCACTGCCCTGTTCAAAAGGTCAAAAATTAACCTTCGAACCTCTAGACTCCAATGAATTATTGTGGGAAAGTTTTGATATAAATAATAATTCTTGGTTTAAAGCAAAATTTCAATTGCCTTCATGCTCTATAATAAACTCTTCTAATACCTCTATTTCGAAGAGATTATGTTCAATATTAAGAAGAGCACAAGTACTTAATCCATATTTTTTAAAAAGTCAAGGAGGACGGGTGAAAACATTCTTAGAATTTGAGAGACTATGGGGTCTTGGTAGCTCTTCTACCTTGGTGTCTAATATTGCAAAGTGGGCAAGTGTAAATGCATATGATTTATTAGAACATAGCTTTGGAGGGAGTGGCTACGATTTAGCATGTGCAGTTTCAAAGAATCCCATTTGTTACACCAGAAACAAATTACATCCTCTTATTGAAAAAGTATCTTTTAACCCTGCTTTTAGAGAAAACTTATATTTTATATTCCTTAATCAAAAGCAAAGTAGTCTTGATTCCATAAAAGGAATAAAGCCTTCTACCTTTAGCAAGGAGTCCCTCAAAGAATTAGATATCATTACCAATGATATATTGAAATGTAAAACTCAGGAATCATTTAATATTCTTATTAAAAAACATGAAAGAATGTTAGCTGGAATACTCCAAAGAAAGACAATTAAACAACTTTTGTTTTGTGATTTTGAGGGCGCTATTAAAAGTCTTGGTGCTTGGGGTGGTGATTTTATTATAGCCTCAGGAGATTCAGATTCTCCCCGCTATTTTAATCAAAAAGGGTTTGAAACTGTTATTCCTTTTGAAGAGATGATCTACTCGTGTAAATGATTTGGTAATTTATAAAATTAAAAAAATCATAAAAAACTCTCAAATGAATTTAGGTGGTTTAATGTAAATAAACCTCTATTTATTAATAGTAAAGTGCTCTGTTATCATCAATAGTAGCGACAGACTCTAGTGCTTTAAAAACACTTTCTGTAAGTCTAGAACTGACGTTGCGCATCATTTTATTGATAAAAGGAGTATAGTCTTCCAAATCATCAACTATATTTTTTTTCAATAATATTACTTTAAACACCCCATTTTCGCCTTTGATAAAATCAGAGGTTTGTCCTTCCTCTAAAGCAAATGCAACTCCTACAACGTAAGGTTCGTCTCCAGCACCAACTAAGGTTGGATTCTTTTGATTTATTGCTGATGCATTTTCAATCGTTCTAATATCATTTCCCACTAGATCATTTAATGTTGTTTTATCTTTAAATTGTTTTTTAATAAGTGCTGCTTTTTTCTCTTTTTCAATAATTTTTTGTACCGGATTTTTAACTTCATCAATATTAGCAAGTCCTTCTTTTAAGTCTGCGGTTAATTGAACAACTGCATATCCTCCTTTAGGAAGTGAAAATCTTTTAATATCGCCCACATTTGTTTCTTCTTCAAAAGCCCAACGAACAATTGTTCTTTGCCCTACCAAACCGGGTAAATTTTCTTCTAAAGCTGTAATATTCTTTACAGGACGTACAGCATATTTTTTTTGATCTGCAGTGGCTATAAAGTCTTTAGCATCATTTGAATCTATCTCAAATTGAGTTGCATTTCTAAAAACTTCATTTGATGTTTTATCAGATGGAACAGCAGCAACAGCAACATCAGCAATTAATGCCAAATCATCTTTATCTGTTACCTTAATAACATGAAAACCAAACTCTGTTTCTACCAATCCAACTTTGCCAATTCTATTTTTATTAGTGAAATCATAAAATTCTTGAGCCATATCACCTTCTTTAAAAAATCCAAGATCACCTCCTCTTGTCTTGGTAGGTCCATCCGAATATTGTTTAGCTAAATCCTCAAAATCATTTGATTTTCTTTTTGTTAAACGCAAGACTCTATTGGCTTCTCTTTTAGCTTCAGTTTTTGAACGTTCTACATTTGATGATGCTCGAGTAGCTCCTTTGTAAGGAATTAAAATATGACTTGCCCTAAGAGATGCATTTTTCTTTAGATCAATAAGTCTGGAGATCTTAAACATATCACCGTCACGATAAGGACCAAATACTTCCCCTTTATTTAGTTTAAATAAAATATCGGCATATTCATTATTGAACTGACCTCTTGAACGAAACACTGAGTCAAATGAAATTTCTGAATATTCATCTATAAAATCTGCAATGTTTTTTGTCTTTCTAAAACCTTCAATTGTGTCTGTAAGTTTTGACACATCATTATAAGCAATGCGTTCTTCTTTAAGAGCATCTAAACGAAGCCTGATTGAAGAAAGATCGTCTTGTGTTGGATTTTCTTCAAACAAAACAAATTGTATATTTTTAGAGGCTTTCCTTTGGTAATCATCAGCATGAGAATTTATATAGTTTTTGATTTCAGCATCAGAAACTACAACTAGGCTGTCTTCTATAGTGTCAAATGGAATTTGAACATATTGGATATTAATATTGTCATTTTCGAGGTGATAACTTTGTTTTGCTTCAGCCTCTGTAATACCTGCGCTTGACATAATTAGGTCTAAATATATTTTTTGTTTTGCAACGCCAATAATACTTTCTTCTTGAAATTTCCAATTATCATAGGCGACTGGATTTTCAACTTTCATTTGAGCAATATAATCTGTAAAGATTCCAAAGTCAAAGAAACCTGCCTCATTTTGAAAATTAGGATTACTTATAACATTTTCATCTGAAGAAATAATTTGCTCTAACTGATCTTTTCCTGCATCAATTCCCAAACTCTCAAATTGTTGCTCAAAAATAGTATTCCTTAATGCTTGATTCCAAACTAAATTTACAGATTGTAATGTTGAATAGTTGTATGTTCTCTCTGTTTGCTCAACCATCTGACGGAAAAAGCTTATTTCAACTTCATCGTCATTGATAACTGCAACAGGGTCAGTGGGACCTGTAGTTGCAGAATTTGCACCAAAAACTCCTGAGATTACAAATGCGAAAAGCGCCATTCCGATTACTAAAATCAAGAAAATGGATCGCTGTCTAATTTTTCCTAAAACGGCCATAGTTGCTACTTTTGATAGTTTGCGAAATTAAGGTATTCCTTTGAATTAAGAAAGCGCATTGTCTTTAAATAGTTTTCTTAGAGAAAAAGGATTAACTCATTTCTGTTTTGGTTAGTGTAATTTGCTCCAATTTAGTGGCAGATACTTTTTCAATTTTCATTGTAAAAGGAGGAATTTCAATATAAGTATCTTTATCAGGAATTTCTCCTGTAGTATATACTATCATTCCTCCTAGAGTTTCATAAAATTCACTTTCCGGTAAATCTAAATCATATTTTTGATTGAGATAATCTACTTCTAACCGTGCTGAAAAAGAATATGAATTTTCCGTTAATTGTTTTTCTAAATGGGCAATGGTATCGAATTCATCTTCAATTTCACCAAATAACTCTTCTACAATATCTTCCACAGTAACTATCCCTGAAGTTCCTCCATACTCATCAATAACTACGGCTATGCTTTTGTGTTGACGTGTTAATAATTTCAATACATCGTTTACAAGCATTGTTTCCGGAATATAGGCAACAGGCAGTAATATGTTTACAAGGGTTTTAGGCTTTTTAATAATCTCAAAAGCATGAACATATCCTAAAATATGGTCGATAGTTTCTCTGTAAACAGGTATTTTAGACAAGCCGGTAGAAATAAACAATGCTTTAATATCTTCAATAGAGGTTTTTTCTTCAACTGCAATAACTTCTGCACGTGGAACCATCGCTTCCCTTGTTTTAACCTCAGAAAAATCTAATGCATTTTGGAAAATTTGAATTTCAGAATCCAAATTTTCTTTATTATTGTATGACTCAAGCTGTTCATCAATATAGTTTCCTAATTCTACTTTTGAAAAAGATAATTGAACTTTATCTGAGCCTGTTTTAAAAAATTGCTTTAAAATTACATCGGTAAATTCAATAATTAAAAAAGTAATAGGGTAAAACAACACGAAAAAAAAAGCTACTGGAATTGAGAATATTTTTATAAAAGTATTTGCATATATCTGAAAGAAAACTTTCGGTAAAAACTCAGCGGTTAATAATATAATTGCTGTAGAAATTAATGTTTGATAAAAAACAATAAGTAAG
>JABGXI010000051.1:0-2313 GCA_018675855.1 Flavobacteriaceae bacterium
AAACGATACTGTTTTAAAATATACTAGACCAGAAATAGATTCAAGTTTTTTATCTAAAGACTATAAAGGAAAAGATTGGGATAACTTTGGGGTGACCAATAAAGAAATTTGGCTTGATAAAGCAGGGAAACCAATTGGAGAGGGATATATTGCTTTACAAGCAGAAAGCCATCCAATTGATTTCAAAAATATTGAATTGCTAGATCTTTGTGGCTGTATGGATAAAAAGGCAAAAAACTATAAATCCTATTTTATTAAAAATAACAGTATGAAATGTATTTATTAGTAATACTTTTGACTTTTTCAAGAATTAATTTTATTTATAAGTCTATTTTCTTCTGCACTAAAACTTCGTAAATTTCGACACGCTTTGTTTAGGCCATATAAGTAAGTGACTGCTTTTGAATCACCGATGAGGACAAAAAATGAAGTGTCAATCACAAAATAATTAGAAACAAAAAATTATTATCAATTCATTTTAACTAAAGTTAAGTCTTGCTGTCTAAATAAGTAACATATTTCAATTTATAAATTTTTAAAAACACATTAGATGAATAAACTATTACTTACTATTATTATTCCTTTCCTTTCTTTTGGACAATCTGAATTTAATTCTTTTTATATAGGTGATCCCCTTCCTGATGCTCCAATACTAGCCGCAAGAGGAAAGCTTAAAGTCGGTGTTAAAACCATTAAGGTTGTTAACTCTAATCAAATAGATATTTTAAATAGCGATGGAGAGAAAACAGTTTTATACGACCGCCCATTAACACTTGAAATATGGTACCCTGCTAGTTTAGGAATTGAAGAAAAAGAGGAAGTCATTTACGATCAAGTTATGGGAAACTTTTCTGATTCCAACAGACCCTTAATTCCATTTAAATTTAAAGGGAGAGCCCTTCGAAATGCTGTTTCAAATTCATCTGAAGGTCCTTATCCCTTAATTATTGTATCTCACGGCTATACAGGTTCTAGATTATTGTTTACCTATCTAACGGAAAATCTTGCTTCGAAAGGATATGTAGTAGTTTCAATTGACCATACAGATTCAACATTTAAAGATGCAAATAATTTTAATAGCACTCTTTTAAACCGAAGTTTAGATGATCTTTTTGTATTAAATGAAATGGCAAGACTTAGTAGCGATTCTTCGTCTTTTCTAAAAGGACTCGTCAATACCGATAAAGCAGGTCTTATAGGTTACTCAATGGGTGGCTACGGTGCAGTAAATATTGCCGGTGGAGGATATAGTGAGCAAGCAGTCAAATTTTTTACAGCTTCCTCCAAAGGGAATAATGCCCTGGAAAAAAGAAAAATGGGAAACCCTGATTATATCAATTCTTTTGACAACCGATTTAAGGCGATAGTAGCCATGGCGCCTTGGGGAATGGAAAATGGTTTTTGGAATGCAGAAGGACTAAAGGGAATCAAGATTCCGACTTTATTTGTTGCTGGGGGTAAAGATGATATTTCAGGCTATGAAAAAGGAGTTAAAGCAATTTATGATGGAGCTGTAAACAGTGAACGTTACATGCTAACTTACTTAAATGCACGTCACAACATAGCTCCCAATCCTCCTACTACAGAAGTTATGACTCCAGGAATACATATAGATGAATATTTACGCTATGCGGACTCTGTATGGGACCAACGTAGAATCAACAATGTCAATCAGCATTTTATTACGGCCTTTATGGGGGTTAAACTGAAAAATAATAGAGATTACTTACCATATCTAGATGCAAAAAGATTTGATGAGCAAGATCCTTGGGAAGGATTTCTACCAAGAACATCGATAGGTTTAGAATTTAGAATGGATTCACCAGCGCAATAATTCCTTTCAATGATAAAAAAAAATTAAGATAAAATTACAAACACTTATCTTCTGTTGTTTTTATGAATGGGCCTTTAACTAATTTTAGGAGCGTTATTCTTGAAAATTAATTATTCCCTTTAACTATTAGTTAAGTCTTACTTTCTAACCAAATTAATGAGATATTTCAATTCAGAAATTACTGAAAACTAAACTATTATTACAATGCGTAAATATTTAATTTTATTTATATCAATACCTATTTTTGGATTTTCCCAATACGGAAGTATAGAGTTTAGTACAGGAGGTTTTTCTTTCATACCCGCATTTACAGATCCAAACCCAAATATTAATTTCAATGCTGGTACAGGAAATAAGAAACTAATTTCTGCCTATATGATAGGGAGTATTCGGATGAATACATTAAATCTGAGAAGCCTTTTTTTTGTAACACAAATCAAAATACTTGACAAAAAACTAAAAAAATTAAAGTTATCTGG
>JABGXI010000052.1:0-9977 GCA_018675855.1 Flavobacteriaceae bacterium
ATAACAGGCATATCTGGAGCTGCAGTTCACCAGCGATTAAAAAAATTAGAGAAAGGTAAGGTTATTTCAGGCTCCCAAATTATTATTAATCCAAAAATACTAGGTTTTAAAACCGTTGCCTTCATTGGTATATTTTTAGATAAAGCCATGCGAAACCCAGAAGCGGTCAATCAGCTCAAAAATATTCCTGAAGTAATTGAATGCCACTACACCACAGGAAACTGGAGTATTTTCGCAAAATTATTATGTAAGGATAATGAGCACCTAATGGAACTACTTAATAAAAAAATACAATCTGTAGAAGGTGTTTCGAGGACAGAAACCTTTATATCTCTTCAACAACAACTTAATAGACAAATAACTTTGTAATTACTTTCTTGTCCTATTTTAAAAAGATTTTTTCTGCAGTTTCTTAACGGAAAATATTCCATTTTGAATGTTAAACTGAGAATACTTTTGAATTTGCTTAATAATCAATTAATAATAACAATATTAGCTGATGAAGTTGGATTAATAATTTTATGATAAACTCTCATTCTTTATTATTTTTTTAAAAAATCTTCATTACAAGTCCCTTTATCTCAATTTTAATTTGAAATAAATAATAATAAGTTGTAAAATTCCTGCGACTAAATTAGCAGAAATTACCGCTACACTATCAATCAGAATACCATATAAAAACCACATCACCACTCCAGTAAACATAAATAAATACATACTTAACGAAACGCCATCAGAACTCTTTAACTTCCAAATTTTATATACCTGAGGCATAAAAGAAGAGGTGGTTAATACAGCAGCTATTAAGCCAATGATTTCTATCTGTATTTCAGTCATTAAAATACTATATTGATGATTTTATTTGGTACAATAATCCATTTCTTTGGAGTCTTCCCTTTAAGATATTCCTCAGTTCTAGAATCTAGTATAACCGCTTTCTTTATCAAGTCATTATTCAAAGATAAAGAAAGTGATAAAGTGAATCGCATTTTACCATTAAAAGATATTGGATAATTTTTGCTGTCCTCTTCCAAGAAAGTATCATTGAATAGAGGATAAGATACATTAATAATACTACTTGTATTTCCTAATCTATTCCACAGCTCTTCACTAATGTGCGGAGCAAAAGGAGAAAGTAAAATAGTAAGTGGACTCAAAATTTCCTTACTATGACACTCTAAGCTGGTAAGTTCATTTACGCAAATCATAAAAGTGCTTACACAAGTATTGAAAGAAAAAGATTCAATATCTGTAGTTACTTTCTTAATGGTTTCATGGAGAATTTTTAAGGCTTTTTTATCAGGTCTAATGTCATTGACAACATACACTTCATTCTTATAAAAAAGTCGCCAATATTTATTCAAAAAGTTAAATACCCCAGAAATTCCAGCAGTATTCCATGGTTTTGCCTGTTCAATAGGCCCCAAGAACATTTCATACATTCGTAGAGTGTCTGCTCCATACTGTTCACATATCTTATCAGGATTTACAACATTATATTTTGACTTAGACATTTTTTCAACCTCACGTCCTACTTTATAGACCCCGTTAAAAAGCTCAAATTGAGCTTTTTTAAATTGTGGTTGCCATTGAATCACTTTCGCTATATCTAATTCATCTGAGGTATTAACAAAATTAATATCTACTCTTATTGGTTCTAAAATATCTGAGGACTTGATAAGGTCTTTGGATACATATGTTTGTGTTCCAGGCTTTCGATACATATAGGCAGAACTTCCTAAAATCATACCTTGATTTATTAATTTTTTAGCGTATTCATCAACATTTACATAGCCTAAATCAAACAAGAACTTTTGCCAAAACCGAGAATACAATAAATGTCCAGTTGCATGTTCACTTCCCCCCAAATAAATATCTATATTTTGCCAATATTCCATTGCTTCTTTACCTACAAATGCTTCTCGATTTTGAGCATCCATATAGCGATAAAAATACCAAGAACTGCCTGCCCAACCAGGCATTGTATTCAATTCTAATGGGAAAACTTTTTTATGATCTATTAAATTATTAGAAACTACAGATCGCTCCTTTTCATTCCAGGCCCATATACCAGCATTTCCAAGAGGTGGAGCTCCTTCTGGGGTAGGTAAATAATTTTTAACTTCAGGTAAATTTAAGGGTAAGTCGACTAAACTTAATGGCTGTGGCATTCCGTCTTTATAATATATAGGAATTGGCTCTCCCCAGTACCGTTGTCTACTAAAAATTGCATCACGAAGTCTATAGTTTATGGTACCTTCACCACATCCTTTTTCTTCTAAAACTTTAATAACCGATTTCATTGCATCTTTATATTGAAGCCCTGATAAAAAATCTGAATGATCAATAACAGAATTTGTTTTGTCAGTATATGCTTGATTTTCAACAGAAGCCCCTTTAAAGATGTTTTTAATTGGAATATTAAAATGTTTAGCAAAATCATAATCGCGCTGATCTCCACAAGGAACTGCCATTACAGCACCTGTTCCGTAATCAGCTAAAACATAATCACCTATCCAAATGGGAATTTTATCACCTGTTAAAGGGTGCAACGCATATGCCCCAGTGAACACTCCACTGATGTTTTTAATGTCTGCCATTCGCTCCCGTTGAGTTCGCTGTTGAGTTTCCAATATATAAGTGTTAACAGCTTTTTTTTGTTCTAGTTTTGTTATTTCACCAACCAAATCTAATTCAGGTGCAAGAGTCATAAAAGTAACTCCAAAAACAGTATCAGGACGAGTAGTGAAAACTTCAATTTGAGCATCATGTCCTTCAATTTTGAAAAATACTTTTGCACCAATTGATTTTCCAATCCAGTTACGTTGCATTTCTTTTAATGAATCTGGCCAATCTATCTTATCAAGACCCAAAAGCAAACGTTCAGAATAAGCTCCAATCCGCATACTCCACTGTTTCATTTTCTTTTTATTTACTGGAAATCCACCACGTTCTGAAACACCATTTATAATTTCGTCATTTGCAAGAACAGTTCCAAGTCCAGCACACCAATTCACTTCTGCTTCAGCTAGGTATGTTAATCGATAAGCTAAAAGAATTTGCTGTTGTTTTATACTGTCAAAAGATTTCCATTCCATGGCAGAAAAAGAATCAACTTTTAAATCAGAAATTACGTTTAAAGTAACATTTCCTTCTTTTTCAAAACAATCGATTAGATTAGAAATAGGGAGTGCTTTATTTGCTTTATTACAATAATAATGATCAAATAGCATTAAAAATATCCATTGAGTCCACTTGTAAAAATCTGGACTTGATGTTCTTACCTCTCTACTCCAGTCAAATGAAAATCCCATTTGATCAAGCTGTGTTCTGTAGCGTGAAATATTTTCCTTTGTCGTTTTTGCAGGATGTTGTCCAGTTTGAATAGCATATTGTTCAGCGGGTAGTCCAAAAGAATCATATCCTTGAGGATGTAAAACATTATAACCCTTGTGCCTTTTGAAACGTGCATATATATCGCTAGCAATATATCCAAGTGGATGTCCAACATGAAGTCCTGCACCTGAAGGGTAGGGAAACATATCTAGAATATAAAATTTAGGTTTTTCAGATAGATTAGAAACTTTAAAGGTTTCGTTGTCTGCCCAGTACGACTGCCACTTATTTTCAATGTCTTTAAAATTGTATTCCACTGTTTGACTTGTTGATTGCTATTAAAGGAACAAAAATACGTTTATTGGTCGAATGTTAAAAAGCAAAAAGAATTTTTTATCCCTCTGTGATCTTAGATTTCTTTTATATTTTTACAAAAAAAAGGGTGTGGCTAAAAGCTTTCAAGAAACATATCAAAAAAGAAGACTACTCACAGGATACTTTTCAGTAATTATAAGTATTTCTTTTGTTCTATTTTTTGTTGGTGTATTAGGGTTATTCTTACTCAACACAAAAAATATTGCATCGCATTTTAAAGAACAAATTGTAATGACTATTTATCTTGAGGATAGTGCTAAGGATATTGAAATTACTCAATTACAGAAAAAAATTAAAATTAATTCAGCGACAAAAAAAGTGAGATTCACTCCTAAAGAAGAAGCTGCAGAATTGTATGCTAGAGATATTGGAGAGGACTTTATTGAATTTTTAGGATATAATCCACTTTTGAATTCTATTGACATTTATTTTAATGCTGCTTTTGTAAATAGACTTTCTTTAACGAAAATTAAAAGAGAATTTGAGATAACCAATTTTGTAAATGAAGTAGTTTATGATCAACCACTTGTAGTTCTTTTAGATGAAAATATTCGAAAAGTTACATACGTGTTGTTAATAACCACCGGCTTATTTATATTAATAGCTTTATTACTAATCAATAGTTCTATTCGTTTATCAATTTATTCTAAAAGGTTCATCATTAAAACAATGCAATTGGTGGGAGCTACAAAATCTTTTATTCGAAAACCATTTATATATATACATCTTCGCCTAGGTATTCTTAGTTCACTTATTGCCCTAAGTGGACTAACCATTTTAATTTTTGAAATTAACAAACGGTTTCCGGAATTGAATATGATGCAATATCCCTTTGAACTCTCTGTTGTTTTTGGTAGTGTTTTACTATTAGGAATAGGTATTACAGGAATCAGTACTTTTTTTGCAACACAAAGGTATTTAAACCTTAAAACAGATGCCATTTATTAATATTTTTAAAATATGAAACAATCCAAGACTCCCAAAAAAAAATTATTCAAGAAACGTAACTACAGATTTTTATTTTTAGCCATGGCAATTATTACATTAGGATTTATTTTGATGGTAGGTGGCGGAAGTGATGATCCCCTTTATTTCAATAAAGCTATGTTTAATTTCACACGTATTCGTTTAGCTCCTTCTCTTGTGCTCATTGGCTTTGGTGTTGCTATGTATTCTATTTTGACAGAAGAAGCTGCTCAAAAATGAACTATTTGGAAGCCATAATATTGGGAATTATTCAAGGATTCACTGAATTTTTACCGATCTCATCTAGTGGCCATTTAGAAATAGGAAAAACTATTTTTGGAAACCAAGCTAGTGCTCAACAGAGCCTCCTTTTGACCCTCACTTTACATTTGGCCACAGCACTAAGTACCATTGTGTTTTTTAGAAAAGATATTTTTCAGTTATTACAGGGAGTTATAAAATTTGAATGGAATGAAAGTACTCAATTTAGCTTTAAAATAATTTTATCTATGATTCCTGCAGTTTTTGTAGGTCTATTTTTACAGGATTCTATTGAAGTATTGTTTTTACAAAATATGGTCTTAGTTGGAGCTATGTTATGCATTACAGCAGTTATACTATTTTGGGCAGATAAAGCAAAAAAATCATCTAAGGATATATCTGTTAAAAACGCGTTGATTCTTGGTTTAATTCAAGCAATTGCAATTCTGCCTGGAATTTCAAGAAGTGGTTCAACTATAGCTGCTGCAGTTTTGTTAGGAATAGATCGAGAGAAAGCCGCTCGTTTTTCTTTTTTAATGGTTCTACCTCTTATTTTTGGAAGCATGTCAAAAACAGTTATAGATTCAAGACAATTAAACCATGATATTGACTTACTGCCTCTTATAGTCGGTTTTATTTTTGCTTTTATCACTGGTCTTGTTGCCTGTAAATGGATGATTATTTTAGTTAAAAATAGCAAACTCAAATATTTTAGTTTTTACTGTCTAATAGTAGGAGGAATAGCTTTGATTTATGGACTTTTTTAAACAACATTTTACTCCTGAAGAGTTAATAGAGGGAAAACTATTTTTAATTAATAAACCTCTTGGGTGGACCTCTTTTCAGGTCGTTAATAAATTAAGATGGCATCTTAAAAATCTAAGTGGTCTCAAAAAAATAAAAGTGGGTCATGCAGGTACACTTGATCCTTTAGCCACGGGTCTCTTATTAATATGTACAGGTAAAAAAACCAAATCAATTAGTACTCTTCAAGAAACTGAAAAAGAATATACAGGAACGTTTCTAATGGGTGCTACAACTCCCTCATATGACTTAGAAACTTCCATAGATCAAACATTTGATACAAAATTACTTACTGAAGAAATAATTCTTAAAACCGCTATTAAATTTACAGGAGAAATCTTACAATACCCTCCCGTTTTTTCTGCACTAAAAAAAAATGGTAAAAGATTATATGAATATGCAAGAGCTGGAGAAGATCCAGAAATAACTCCAAGAACTGTTAATGTCCACGAATTCAAAATAATAAAAATAAATCTTCCAAAAGTTGACTTTTTAGTTCGCTGCAGCAAAGGAACCTATATACGAAGTTTAGCTCATGATTTTGGAAAATCGTTATCTAATGGTGCGCATCTTTCTTCTCTAAAAAGAACTAGAGTAGGGAATTATAAAATTGAAAATGCCTTTTCAATGGAAAGTGAAATTAATCTTGCTTCAGAAAAAAATATAACACGAAAATAACTTAATAATTTATGGTAATAACCTTCCATAAAAACATCATTTTAAATAAGTCATTATAATGTTAAGATTTAAGAAGGATAAATTCTGCTTATATTTTTTATATTTGTTAATACATTCCTCTAAATGAAATATCAACGAATACTACTAAAATTAAGCGGTGAAGCCCTCATGGGAAGTCAAACCCATGGAATTGATCCTGTCAAAATAGACAGTTATGCTAAAGAAATAAAAAAAGTTTTTGATGAAGGAGTTGAAATTGCTATTGTAATCGGTGGAGGCAATATTTTCAGAGGAATCTCTGGAGCGAGCAAAGGAATGGACCGAGTTCAAGCGGACTACATGGGAATGTTAGCAACAGTAATTAATGGTCTTGCCTTGCAAGGTGCGCTTGAAAACAATGATATCCCTACACGACTTCAAACTGCTATAAAAATAGAGGCCATTGCCGAACCATTTATCAAAAGAAAGGCAACCCGACATCTTGAAAAAGGAAGGGTAGTGATTTTTGGTTCTGGCACGGGAAACCCCTATTTCACTACAGATTCAGCAGCAGTATTACGTGCTATAGAGATAAATGCCGATGTGATTTTAAAAGGAACTAGAGTAGACGGTATCTATAATGAAGACCCTGAAAAGAATAAAGAAGCAATAAAATTTGATATCTTATCTTTCGATGATGTTCTCAAAAAAGGTTTGAAAATAATGGACACTACTGCTTTTACATTGAGTCAAGAGAACAAACTACCAATTATTGTTTTTGACATGAATACTCCAAATAACTTAATCAATGTGGTTAGAGGTAAAAATATAGGAACTAGAGTAGACTTGTAAAATTTAGATATGGAAGAAATGAAGTTTATCGTAGACGCAGCTAAGGAGGGCATGGAGCAAGCTGTGGTTCACCTAGAAAAAGAAATGCTCAATATTAGAGCTGGAAAAGCAAATCCAATAATGCTATCAAGTGTAAAAGTAGATTATTATGGGACACCTACACTTATTAGCCAGGTTGCCAATGTTAATTCTCCAGATGGAAGAACACTAACCGTTCAACCATGGGAAAAAGGAATGCTTCAAGAAATTGAGAAAGCCATTTTAGCTGCTAATCTTGGGTTTAATCCAATGAACAATGGCGAATCTATAATTATTAATATTCCACCTCTTACAGAAGAACGCCGTCGAGATTTAGCAAAATTAGCAAAAGCTGAAACTGAAAATGCTAAAATTGGAGTTCGTGCTGCTCGAAAAGAAGCTAATGGTGATATTAAAAAATCTGATTCCTCGATTGATATTCAAAAAAATTATGAGATTGATGTGCAAGAATTAACAGACACCTATATTTCTAAAATAGATGAAATTTTTAATAGCAAAGAAAAAGAAATTTTGACTGTATAAAAGTATTTGCTTTTTTAAGCAGCTGATTTATTTTAATGAAGAAGAAAAAAAAATCAAGTGTTTGGGACTTAGTTGCACGACTTATTCTTAGGAATCGTCTCCTAATTCTTGCCAGTATAATTATTCTAACTGGGTTTTGGGCAACACAATGGAAGTACATGCAGTTTACCTTTACAGAGGCAAACTTACTTCCTGATGATCATCCGGAAAATATTCAATACCAGGAGTTTGTTAAAACATTTGGTGATGAAGGAAATCTAATTGTAATTGCCGTTCAAGATTCTTTATTTTTTAAATCTGAAAAAAGAAATGCATGGCGTGATTTAAATACAAAAATTAATGATTTTAAAGAAATAAGCTTTGTTCTTTCTATCGATAATATTAAGGAATTAGTTAAAAACCCTGTGAATCAAAATTTTGACCTTAAGTTATTAAAATTTAGTGAAGCAAAAGATTCTTTAGCCATTTTAGCATTTAAAGAAAAACTATTTTTAGAACTACCCTTTTACAATAATTTAATTTTTAACTCCGAAAACAATTCCATACGAACTCTAGTTTATATGGATCCGAAGATTGTAAATACCTCCAAACGTAAAGATTTTTTTTTCAAGAAATTCATTCCTCTTACTGAGGCTTTTGAAAAAAAATCTAAAATGGATGTTCGTGTTTCAGGAATGCCATACATAAGAACTTTAAATGCACAAAATATTGTTGATGAAATTGGCTTGTTTATTCTAGGTGCAACATTAATTACTTCTTTCATTTTCTTTTTATTTTTCAGATCTTTTAGAGCTACACTAATTTCTTTAATAGTCGTTGCAGTTGGAGTAATGTGGGCTTTTGGTATTTTAGGATGGCTAGGTTATGAAATTACAGTTCTTACAGCTTTAATTCCACCTTTAATTATTGTAATTGGAATTCCAAACTGTATTTTTTTAATAAATAAATATCAACAAGAAGTTTCGAAACATAATAATCAAGCTAAATCTCTTCAGAGAGTAATTGTTAAAATTGGTAATGCAACTTTAATGACTAATCTTACAACGGCTTCAGGGTTTGCCACTTTTATTTTAACCAACAGTAAAATATTAAAAGAATTTGGAGTAGTGGCATCCATTAATATTATTTGCATCTTCTTTTTATCTTTATTGATTATTCCTGTTTTTTACAGTTTTATGTCGCTTCCAAAAAAGAAACATTTAAAGCATCTTAAAAATAAATCAATAGATTATTTCGTCAAATGGATGGAGCATAAAGTCCGTAAAAAAAGACTTAATGTTTACATTGTTTCAATATTAGGTCTGATAATTGGCATTATAGGAATTTACCAAATAAATATTTCGGGGAGTATCATTGAAGACATGCCTAAAAGGGCACCTTTCTTTAAGGATATTGGTTTTTTTGATAAAAGCTTTAAAGGCATAGTACCCATTGAGATTTGGATTGATAGTAAGCGTGAAAATGGTATTGTAAAGCCAGCTACTTTAAATCGAATGAATCAATTACAAACAGTCATTGAAGAATATCCTGAATTAGCCCCACCTATATCTATTGTTAATCTTATTAAGTTTGCTAAACAGGCATACTATAATGGAAATCCAAATTATTATAGCCTTCCAACAACTCAAGAAAATAGTTTCATCTATCCCTACCTAAAAAAAGCCAATGGAAATAGTCAGTTACTAAATGGCTATGTAGATGAAACAGGTCAATACGGCCGAGTCACTACCTTTATGAAGGATATTAAAACTGAACGCATGGAAAGTATAGAAAGTGAACTTCGAAAAGCAATCAAAAAAATATTCCCTAAAGAACGTTACCAAGTTGAGTTAACCGGCAAGGCTTTACTGTTTCTGAAGGGAACTAAATATTTAATTAAAAATCTAATTCTTTCACTTTCATTAGCAATATTATTAATTGCTTTCTTCATAGCTTATTTGTTTAGGTCCTTTAAAATGATCTTAATTTCGTTAATTCCAAATCTTCTTCCATTAATAATAACAGCTGGAGTAATGGGCTTTTCCGGTATACCCTTAAAGCCTTCTACTATTTTAGTTTTCAGTATTGCTTTTGGCATTTCAGTTGATGATACTATTCATTTTCTCGCAAAATACAGACAAGAATTAATTGCTAATGGTTGGAAAATTAAGGAAGCTGTATTTGAA
>JABGXI010000009.1:0-5296 GCA_018675855.1 Flavobacteriaceae bacterium
ATAAAGTTTTAACATCAATGATTAATAAAATATTATTTGAAAAATATGAATATATAAAAAAAGGATTCACTTATAATTAGAATCCACAATACATTTCTTCGAAACCATCTTATCTATGGTTACATTTACCTAAAACTATACTATGTCAAAAACATTTGCTGAGTTAGGTATAAATCTAACATTACAAGAAGGTTTAAGTAAACTAAAAAAATTAGAGTAACCTTATTGTGAAAATAAAATAGATTTAGCAATACCCTCATAATGTTTTTATTGAAACCATAAATTCCTGGTAAAATTTTAAAATGAACTTGTTAAAATCGCTATAAAAGATTCTATCCCCATAAAATAATTGCCTAAACGTAAATTTTCATTTGGACTGTGCTGGTTATTATCTAAATTAACCGTGGGAACTCCAATAGCTGGAACTCCAAGCTGAGAAACAAACGGAGAAATAGGCACTGAGCCTCCACTGGTTCTTATGATAACAGGTGATTTTTGATAATAATCATTTAAAATTTTGGTTAGCCACTGCCCTTCTTTTGCCTTAGAGTCTGTTCTAAAAGCAGGATAATGAACTTTAGCCTTCATTTGAATTATTTTATCATACTGAAGTCTTTCATCACTTCTAGGGGTATGATCTAAAACCGTAAAACCTAATCCCTCTATATGCTCTTTAACGCCACTTATAAGAATTTTCGGTTGACTCTCTGACACTAAACGAATATCCATTTCAGCAGTTGCTGAAGAAGGAATTATCGTTCTTGCTTCTTTTCCTACCCAACCACTTTGCATACCCCTAATATTTAGAGAAGGATACTGAAGTGATTCCTGATAGGTTGAACCTACCAAATCATTTATTTTAGTTTGTGTGCGTGCTTTAATTGAAGATTCCTCTGATGGAACTCCTTCTAAAATTTCTTTGACAGTATCACTTAAAAAAATACCTGAATAAAATCCTGGAATCAGCACCTTTCCATTATCATCTTTCATAGAAGCTAAAACCTTTGATAAGGATAAAGCAGGATTAGGAAGATAGTTGCCATAATGTCCACTGTGTTGGGATGTTAAAGGACCATATGTTGTTAGTGTTAATGTAGCAATTCCACGATTTCCAAAAACTAACGTGGGTAATCCACTAGAGTGCATAGGTCCATCCAAAATCAATAATACATCTGCTAAAAGCTCTTCTTTGTATTTCTGTACAGCCTGAGGAAGTCCTGGTGAACTTTGTTCTTCTTCAAAGTCAATGATCAATTTTATATTAAAAGCAGGGCTTTTATTATTATTCTTTAAATACTCCAAAGCTATTAAGAACATTGCAAAAGGTCCTTTATCATCTGCACTGGAACGAGCAAAAATACGGAGATCGTCATTATCAATATTATTAATGTTTTCCCATCCAATTAATTCAAAACCTTCTTTAGTTTTTTGTTTCAACTCAGCTGAGTAAGGATCTTCTTGATTCCATTTAGATAGGTCGACTGCTTGTCCGTCTAAGTGTAGATAAAAAGCAACCGTTGGTAGATTCTTATTAACATTTTTATTGGCTAATAAAAGAGGTAAATGGGAAGTGTTTAGCGTTTTTATTTTAAAATCTAATGCTATTAACTCTTGTGTTGCCCAATCTATATTTGCACTAATTTGTTCTTTTTGAGCTGCATCATTTGGAAGAGCTAAAAAAGATTTAAACTTTTCTATATTTTCAATCCCCATAGCACGTGCTTGTTCTTTATAATCACGTTGCGCCATTAATTGAAGGGAACTCAATATAAAAATACTTATAATTGTTTTCATATAATTTAATTTATTCACTTGAATGAAAAATACACCTACTCAAATATATAAATTTGAAGAGGGAGAATTTGATTTATTAAAAAAGAAATAGATTTGTACTTTGGAATAATTATTATTATAAAATAATCTTTTGAGAAAAATACTCCTAGCAATAAATTTACTATTAGTTTCATTTGTTTTTGCACAAAATTCAAATTCAAACCCCTCTCTAAATTTCAATATTACCCTTTTAGATAACGATCCAGTAATCGATGGTAATATTCTTGGAGAATCTATTTGGAATGGAGTTCCTGTTATTAGTAATTTAAAGCAAATAAAACCTAACTATGGAATGGCTGCATCTGAAAAAACAGCTATACGTATTGCTTATACTGCAAAAACACTTTATGTAGCTGTAGTCTGTTATGATACTTCACCTAAAAATATTGTGGTCTCGGATTCTAGAAGAGATGCGGATCTAAATGATGATGATAGTTTTCTTTTTATACTAGATACATATAATGACCAGCAAAATGGATTCTTATTTGGCACCAATGCCAATGGTATGGAGTATGATGCACAAATTGACCGTGAAGGAGAGGGTAATTTTAGTGCTAACAGACAACAGGGAGGAGTTGTGGGTGGAACTAATATTAACTGGGATGCCTCATGGGAAGTAAAGACAGAAGTAGGTGATTATGGATGGAGTGCAGAATTTGCGATCCCACTAAGATCCATCAGGTTTAATAGTGGATCTAATAAAACATGGGGGATTAACTTTCAACGCAACATAAGCAAACGATCAGAAACTGCATATTGGGTAAACTTACCTTTAGGATTTGATATAAAACGCTTATCCTTAGCGGGAAAAATGAACGGATTAAATTTAAAATCTCCCAAAAATCTAAAAGTGATTCCATATGGATTAACGCAAGGTATCAATGATAATAATGCTATTGATAAAACATCATCTTCTGCGGCCTTTGGAGGAGATATTAAATATAGTCTTACTCCTGGACTAACTCTAGATGTAACTTATAATACAGATTTTGCCCAAGTTGAAGTAGATGAGCAACAAGTGAATTTAGATCGATTTAATTTATTTTTTCCAGAAAAAAGGCCATTCTTCCTTGAAAATGCTGGTCAATTTAGTGTAGGGAGTGCCGGGGAAATTGATCTTTTTTTTAGTCGGCGTATCGGAATTAGTGACGATGGGCAGCTTGTCCCAATAATTGGAGGCTCTAGGGTTTCAGGAAAAGTAGGGCAAACTAATGTCGGCCTTTTAAGTATGTTTACAGATGAAATAGAGGGGAATGATTTAGTCAAAAATAGTTTTTCTGTTGCTAGAGTTAATCATGATTTTGCAAGTAGTAGATCTTCTTTAGGTGGGGTGTTTGTAAATCGTTCTGGGATTGGAGATCCAGATAATTATAACCGAGTTTTTGCAATGGATGGTAAATTAGGAATAGGCAAAAAAGCACAAATCACGGGCTTTATCTCTAAAAGCACAACTCCAGGAATTACTACAAACGATCACGCTTTTAAATTTTTGGGAGTATATAACTGGAACGGCTGGAACCTTAGGGCTGGTTATACTGAGGTTGGAGAGGGTTTTAATCCAGAAGTTGGATTTTTATTGAGATCCGCTTTTAAAAAACCTGAATTTTTAATTTTCAAGCAGTGGCGTCCTAAAAATACTGGAAAATTATTGGAAGTACGCCCACATGTTTCTTACAGAAGTTATTGGGATTTTGATAATACATTGGTTACAGGATTTTTGCATATTGATAATCACTGGGTTTGGGAAAGTGGCTTTGAAATTCATACCGGAATTAATTTTACAACAGAAGGAGTCTTAAATCCTTTTTCTATTTCAGATGTAACGATTCCAATCGGTGAATATAATCATAGTGAATTCCAATTTGTACTAATGACTAACGCCAATAAAAAAATTTACTTTCAAACAAGGACAGTTATAGGTGGATATTTTGGAGGAGATCGACTTTCTAGTAATAATAAAGTCACCTTACGTTTAGGAGATAAATTTAACGCTTCTGGGACTCTAAACTATAACCACTTAGAATTACCAAATGGCAATATTGACGCCGTTATTAGTGGTGCTCGTTTTGCCTACTCCTTTACACCTCGAATGTTTTTACAAAGTTTGGTTCAGTATAACAATGTGTCTAATATAACCTCAGTGAATGCTCGTTTCGGTTGGTTACAAAATGCAAATACTGGCCTTTTTGTGGTTTTTAATATCATTCAGGATACTAGTTTTATGGATCGGTATAATAATCAAAGTATTACCATCAAATACAGTTATCAATTTGATTTACTTGGGAGGTAGTTTCTTTGCTAAATGGATTTAAAATCTGAACTTCACAAAGATTTCATTTCCACTCCTAGTAACTGCAGACTCTCCATTTGGGATACCAAAGTCATATGCATAGGCCGCTGAGAGTCCGAACTTAGTTTTAATAATTATTAAAATATTAGAATAACCTATACTCTTATATCCTCCCCCTATCTCTAAAGTGTCTTTAAAATCAAAAGTTCCTCCAATATGCGTTTGATTTTGTCCGTCTGGTATAAGCTTGGCACTTATAAAAGGCTTTAGTTTTGAACCAAATACCCCTGTGTCTATTGAAGTTCCAGCTAATAAATACACTGGTGGTTTCTCAGAGCTTATAAAAGCATTGTCTTTTACAAACTTAACTGGATTTAAAAAATTAGGAATGGAAGCAGATATGTAAAATTTTTCAGATTTAAGAAGTGCTCCAAAGCCAAAGACTGGAAAAATTGCATTACCATCAGTTGAAATAGCAGGATTAGCAACTTCTGTAATTCTACTAAGTCCTTCAATATCTGTTTTCTTATTAGTTGCTCCTGCCTTTACCCCTAAAAATAAATTAGCCCCACCACCCATTTCTAATTGATAACTTGCATCGACAGCATATTGTGTTCGACTATCAATAAAAACTTTATTTGATATAACTGAAGCTCCAAGGGATAGATTATTTTTAGGATTCCCACTGTAAAAGAAATAACTCATTTTGGGAGAACCGGAAACTCCTTGCCAAGAGGAACGAGTGGTAAAGGAAACTTCTCTACCTTCACTTCCCACATAAGCAGGGTTAAAAGCATTCATATTAAAACGTTCCATCAGAAGATTCTCTTGAACCTGAGCTTGACTGGTATATCCTATAACAATAAATAGAACAGAAATTAAAGGGCTTTTAATATTAAACATATTCAAATTAATTAAATATGTATAACCATCCCTCTTTGACCTCGGATGAGGTTCCACCAAGGGATATTCTATAATAATAGGGGCCAGTAGGAAGTGCGTTACCTGTTCTTATGTTTGTCCCTGTCCAATCATTCTGATAGTTTGCTGATTTATAAACTAAACTTCCATCTGCTGCATACACCTTAACACTAGTAAAAGGATAATCTTCTAGGTTAATAATTTTCCAAGTAGATTCTAACCCTCGCTGATTTGGTGTTAATGCAGTGGATA
>JABGXI010000053.1:0-4500 GCA_018675855.1 Flavobacteriaceae bacterium
AATATTGCGATTTTAGGGCATTGAATCCCAAAATCTTGCTGTAAACTTTTTTCAAGAAGGATGATTTTATTTGTAATTTTGTCCTCTGTCAAATAGCTAACCACCTCCCTCAGGGGAATATGATCACTCATTAAGGCCACTTTTAGAGAATCAGTCACCATAAACATTAGACTATTGCCTTCCAGCTTTTGGTTAAGATAATCAGTATGTCCGGGAAACACAAAGGTTTCAGACTGAATGTTTTTTTTGTGAATAGGGGCAGTAACCAATACATCTATCTGTCCTTGTTTTAAGGCAGCTATTGCCGCTTCTAAGGAAGATATGGCATGTGCTCCTGCGTCAAGTTGTTCTGCACCATACAGAATAGGAAACGGTTTTTCCCAAGCTTCAACTACATTTAATTGAGCCTTATTTGGGTTTTTTATATTTTTTAATGAAAAAATACTTGTGGAAAGACCTAACTTCTTTTTTTCCTCAATAAAGTTTCTTGAATTCGCAAAAGCAATGGGGGTGAAAAAATCAAAAATACGCTTGTCCTCAAAGGTTTTTAAAATAATCTCAAAACCAATCCCGTTGGGATCACCAACAGAAATTCCGACTCTTATTTTTGAGATTTCACTCATTCCAGAGGTTTTATACTTATTTTTGAAGCAAATGTAACTAAATTAAAACGCATGTTTACGGGAATTATAGAAGCTTTTGGAACGATTAAAAGTTTGGAAAAAGAATCAACTAACCTCCATATTACCCTAGAAAGTGACCTAGCCAAAACATTGAAAATTGATCAAAGTGTTGCCCATAATGGCGTCTGCTTAACTGTGGTGGCATGTGATAAGAAAACTTATACGGTAACTGCAATAGAAGAAACACTTCTTAAAAGTAATATGGGAACTCTTCAAATTAACGATTTAGTTAATTTGGAGCGTGCAATGAAATTAGGTGATCGTTTAGATGGCCATATGGTTCAAGGCCATGTTGATCAAATCGCAACATGTATTCAGGCTGATAATAAAGAAGGAAGCTGGTTATATTCATTCAGATATGATTCAAAAAAAGGAAACATAACTATTGAAAAAGGCTCCATAACTGTGAATGGGGTAAGTCTTACTGTAGTTGATTCTCAAAAAGATCGTTTTTCTGTAGCAATTATTCCATATACCTATGAACATACCAATTTCCATACTTTTGCACCAAAGAAAATTGTTAATTTAGAATTTGATCTAATTGGCAAGTACATTACAAAACTATATACTACGAGTTAATTTGTATATATTTATAAAAATTAACTAAAATGAATTTACTTGAACTTTCCGCTTTATTACTTTGTTTAGCGTCCATTTTTTCGATTATCAACTTGCGAATATTAAAGCTTCCCCAAACAATTGGTTTGATGGTATTGGCTATAATGCTGTCATTAGTTATAATGATTACAGGACTGGTTTCTCCGGATTTCCTTAGCTATGTTACTACTTTAACCAAGCAGTTTGACTTTAGTGTCTTACTGATTGATGTAATGCTACCTTTCCTGCTTTTTGCAGGAGCAATTAGTGTAGATGTTCATGAGCTGTTAAAAGATAAGGTTACCGTTTTGTTCCTTGCTACTTTTGGAGTTATTTTCTCAACTTTTGCTGTTGGTTCCGGTCTTTTTTGGCTAGTTGAACAACCTTTATTTGGTCTTAGTTCTCTTGGACTAAGTTATGTGGATTGTTTATTGTTTGGAGCATTAATTGCACCCACTGACCCTATTGCTGTTTTAGCAATGGTAAAAAAAATGAACCTTTCCAAGGTTACCGAAACTCGAATTGCAGGAGAGTCACTTTTTAATGATGGAATTGGTGTAGTTGTTTTTCTTACTCTTTTAAGTATTAAAATTGAAGGGATTGACAATATTACCGTTCAAAGTGTTGGTGCATTGTTTGCCCAAGAAGTTGTCGGTGGGGTCTTTCTAGGGGCTTTATTGGGCTTTTTAGGCCTGAAATTGGTAGAATATATTGAAAATGATCATGTCGAGTTAGAGGTTTTGATCACCCTTTCAATGGTTCTTTTAGTGCCGGTTATTTCTCATATATTTCATTTTTCTGCTGTTCTTGCGGTTGTTGTTATGGGACTCTTTTTAAATCAAAATATTGATTCAGATAAAAATAAAGCTGGAGTTCAAAGAGCCATGGGAGATTATGTTTACAAATTCTGGCACCTGTTAGATGAAACTTTAAATGCCATATTGTTTATTTTGATTGGATTGGAAATAATACCAATTCTTCAAAACTTCGAAATGTCTTACATAATTATCATTTTGCTTGTGATTGTTTTGGTAGTCGTTTCAAGAGGTATTGGAGTTTTTGTTCCAATACAACTGCTATCCATTAAAAAAGTATTTGAAAAAAATACTGCTCTAATTATAACATGGGGTGGTTTAAGAGGAGGACTAAGTATTGCCCTTGCACTAAACCTTCCAGACTCAATTGGTGAAGGAAAAGATCTTATTTTAATTTTAACTTATGGAGTAGTACTCTTCACTATTTTAGTGCAAGGACTTACGTTGAAAAAAATTGTTAAATAATTTAGAAACAAAACACTTCAATTATTATATTTGAATTGAGAAGTTCGGGCTGTGACAGCAGCTAAGTTTAACTTAATGTAGAAAGGAGGTGTCTTATGTTTTATGAAAATCATTTTGGGAATAATAAACAGCAGGTACCTACTCTAGGGCCACTGTAATATTCCTCATCTATATATAAAGCGGACCGATGGGTCCGCTTTTTTTAATTTATTTCTATGAAAAATATTCCGCAAGCTGATTTGAATGAATTCATTTCTGGAAATCCAAAACGAAAATCAGATTTTGTTCAATTCATTGGTGCTTCATTTCAAGAAATAGGGTTTTTGGCTTTAAGAGGACATTTTTTAGCGGAAGACTTACAGGCAGACTTATACTCTGAAATCAATGCTTTTTTTGCATTATCAAGGGAAAAAAAAGAAGCTTATGAAATTGAAGGAGGTGGAGGTCAACGCGGATATACAGGTTTTGGAAAAGAACATGCAGCGGGAAGAACAACTGGAGATCTAAAAGAGTTTTGGCATTTTGGCCAAGACCTGAAGGTTTATAAGCATCTTAAACAAATATATCCTGAAAATATTGAGGTGTCAGAGCTAAAGTATTTTAACATTATTGGAGATAAAGTATATAAAAAGCTAGAGAAAACAGCGGAAGTATTGCTGCAAGCCATTGCCCTTTACTTAGGTTTAGAAGAGCATTATTTTGATCGTTACATTCGTGAGGGAAATTCAATTTTAAGAGCCATTCACTACCCCCCCATTACCCAAGTGCCTCAAGAAGCAGAACGTGCTGCAGCCCATGGGGATATTAATTTAATAACCCTACTTATGGGTTCACAAGGAGGTGGATTGCAAGTATTAAATCGTCAGAAAGAATGGGTTGATGCTGTGGCAGCTCCCGGGGAAATAATGATTAACGTTGGGGACATGCTTTCTAGGTTGACTAACAATCATTTGCCTTCCACTATTCACCGGGTAGTAAATCCTCCTAAAGACGAGTGGGGTAAGGCCAGGTATTCCCTACCATTTTTTATGCATCCTATACCAAAAATGCCGCTTAACTGCCTCCCTCAAATGATTAATGAAAAAAATCCCAAGTTATATGATGACATTGAAGCTGGAGAATTTTTGCGCGAGCGTTTAGTTGCTTTAGGCTTGTTATAATCCTTTCTTTTTTTCTTGAAATTCTTTTAAAATCCCACGGCCTAATGATGCCAAAAAAGGAATGCCTTTAGTTTCAAATTCATAAATATTATCATTGAAAATTTTATTTTCATTAACTAAAATAGTTGCCGTTAAAAAAAAATCAATGTTATTCCTTCTGTCCTGAATATAAGCTACATCTGTAAGTGTTCCGTATGCATACCCTACTTTATTGTAGCTTCTAAGGCCGTTATTCATAACTCCCTTTTGATCTCCATAAATCAAAAATTTACCATAACTGTCCCAATATTCTTGATCATTATAATTTGGGAATTCACTTTCTAAAGTTGAACGACTCATCCAGTATTTTAGAAAAGTGTAATCTGCAGGCTGAAGATCAAACTGTGCTATTTTTGGGAATAATTCTGGGAAAATTAAGCGTTTTAAAATACCATCTAAATCACGAATTGAAAGAGTGTTTTTTTTAGTAAAATCCATAGGCTTTTTTACCAATTCTCCATTTGAAATAAATCCATTACCTTTTAAAATACCTTCAAGTTTAGGAGGAGGAAGAACCAAAGTAGCTTTTAAAGATTCTTGATGGTAAACATTAGTGCCAACTTCATCAAAAAAAGTATATTCCCAAGTATTGTTATTATTTGCACCTTCCAAAAACTTATATTGTATTTGAGCCGACGATAAACCCTTTTTTTGAAGCTCACGGTAAATATAATCTCGCCCTAAAAAATCAAAAAGGTAATTGTATGCCTTGTTATCACTTACTAAAAATACTTTCTTAAT
>JABGXI010000054.1:0-8642 GCA_018675855.1 Flavobacteriaceae bacterium
AATACATCAAATGATTTTGTTTTTTAAGTTTAAATCAAGCCAAGATCTTTTTTATAAAACTAAAATTGGAACTTTGGACAATACGCAACTTAAAAAATTTGCAAGCAACCACAATAATTCATTAATAAATTTTTTTAAAAAACGCATAAGTTCTGAAAAATCATTTCAAGAAAACCTAACTGTTGAAAAATATGATAACTTAGTTTTTGGAAAAGAAAAAGAATCCTTAGCCTATAGTTTTGCTGGGTGCTGTAACTCTATCCCTGGAGATTCCGTTTTTGGTTTTGTTACTGTCAATGAAGGAATTAAAGTTCACCAAAAAGAATGTCCAAATGCATTAACGTTACAATCAAATTACGCCTACAGAATACTTCCAGCAAAATGGATAGACTCATCTTCAGAAGAATATTCGGCAATTTTAAAATTAACAGGAATTGATCACCGTGGCCTCGTAAACGAGGTTACAAGAATGATTTCAAACAATAGCAATATAAATATTAATAAAATAAACTTTGCCACCGAAGATCAATTTTTCACTGGCATCATTGAATTAAGTGTTCAAAATAAAAATATTCTAACTAAATTAGTTCAAAAACTAGCAAGTGTAAATGGAATCGACAAAATTGTTAGGAAATAAGGCTTTATAACTATCTTTGTTAAATGATTATAGAAAAATCAAACCAGGAAATTGTTAAAGAAGTTTTTATTAACTTCCTAGACAATCAAGGACATAGAAAAACACCTGAACGTTTTGCTATTCTCTTTGAAATATATGACAATAAAGAACATTTTGATATTGAATCTTTGTACGTCAAAATGAAAAATAAAAATTACCGAGTCAGTAGAGCAACCTTATATAACACCATTGAACTTTTATTAGAATGTGGTTTAGTAAGAAAACATCAATTTGGAAAAAGTCAAGCTCAATATGAAAAATCTTACTTTGACCACCAACATGATCATATTATCCTAACAGACTCTGGGGAGGTAAAAGAATTTTGTGACCCTAGGATTCAACAAATAAAAAAAACAATAGAAGAAGTTTTTGATGTAGACATTCACAAGCATTCTCTATACTTTTACGGTACTAAAAAAAAATAATATAACATGGCAGTAGATTTGCTACTCGGACTTCAGTGGGGAGACGAAGGGAAAGGAAAAATTGTTGACGTACTAACTACTTCTTATGATATTATCGCAAGGTTTCAAGGAGGACCAAATGCAGGACACACCTTAGAATTTGAGGGGAATAAACATGTTTTACATACGATTCCTTCTGGAATATTCCATCCGAAAGCAATAAATCTTATTGGGAATGGAGTTGTAATTGACCCGATCATTTTCAAAAAAGAAATTGATAATTTGGCGCCTTATAAAATTGACTTCACTGACAAATTATTAATTTCAAAAAAAGCTCACCTTATTCTTCCTACCCACAGATTACTGGATGCCGCATCAGAAGCAGCAAAAGGTAAGGCTAAAATTGGCTCGACTCTTAAAGGAATTGGACCAACTTACATGGATAAAACCGGAAGAAATGGAATTAGAGTAGGAGATATTTTAGCTGCAAATTGGGAAGAAAGGTACCTGCGATTAACGAAAAAGCACCTAGGAATTCTTGAAAGTTATGATGCTAAAGTTGAGTACGATTTAAAAAGTATGGAAAACGCATTCTTTGAAAGCGTAGCTACTCTTAGAACATTTAGACTTGTTGATAGTGAACAATATCTCATTGAGGCACAGAAAGCAGGTAAGAAAATTTTAGCAGAAGGAGCCCAAGGTTCTCTTTTAGATGTTGATTTTGGAACCTATCCTTTTGTAACATCTTCTACAACTACAGCTGCAGGAGCCTGCACTGGATTGGGAGTAGCGCCAAATAAAATAAAAGAAGTATATGGTATATTTAAAGCCTATACCACTCGAGTTGGAAGTGGCCCGTTCCCTACTGAACTTTTTGATGAAGATGGAGAAAAAATGGGAAGAATAGGAAATGAATTTGGCGCAACCACAGGACGCTCAAGAAGATGTGGTTGGATTGATTTAGTAGCTTTAAAATATTCAATTCATATTAATGGAGTTACACAATTAATGATGATGAAAGGTGATGTCCTTTCAGGATTTAAAAACATAAAAGCTTGTGTTTCATATAACACAACTGAAGGGAAAATGGATTATTTCCCTTATGATATTTCTTCAGGTATAGAGCCTATATACGATGAACTTCCAGGTTGGACAGAAGACTTAACAAAAATGACTTATGCAGATGAGTTTCCCTCGAATTTTCAACACTACATTGATTATTTAGAGAAAGCACTTGAGATGCCCATTAAAATAGTGTCAGTAGGACCGGATCGTAAGCAAACAATTTTTAGATAAATTGAATTAAATAATGGTACTTAGATGGTATGTGATCTTAATTATTATTTATAGTCTAAGTGTAACTGCGCAAAATTCTCAAATACCTAAAATCATTGAAATTCGTCAAGCTGGAGGATCAACCCAAGATCAAGAGAAATTTCCTGGTGCTAATATTTTATTTAAAACTTTAAATAAACGTGTTAAACTTTTTCATGAAGGGGCCTTAATAGAATCAGATAAAGCCTATTTCTATTCTAAAGACAATTACTTCAGGGCAATGGGTGATGTCATTTATACTCAAGGAGACAGTTTACAGATGACATGTAATACTATTGAATATGATGGGAAAACTAAAACGGCAATTGCCATAGGTAATGTTGATCTTAAAAAATCTGACATGACCCTCAAAACAGAAAAGCTTAACCTAGATCGAGTTAATGATAAAGCTTTTTACAATACAAAAGGAGTTGTCGTTGATAGTGCTAGCACACTTACTAGTCAAAGAGGAACATATTTTATGGCCGAAAATAAGTATCGCTTTACTTCAGATGTAACTATCTTAAATCCAAAATATATAGTTAATTCAGAACAACTAGATTATTTTACTAAGTTAGACCAAGCCTACCTTTATGGTAATTCAAAAATAAAAGGAGAAACTTATACAATTTTTTGTGAACGCGGGTTTTATGACATGCAAAGAGAAAAAGGTGTTTTTAAGGAAAATGCAACTTTATACTACGATGATAAAATAATTAAAGGCGATAGTCTGTATTTTGAAAGCGAAAGTGACTATGCCTCAGCATCAAAAAATGTAAGTATTATTGACTCTTTAAATAACTCCATTATTACGGGACACTACGGAGAAATATTTAAAGCTAAAGACTCTGCAATTATTACGCGAAGAGCAATGGCTATTAATATAGTTGATCAAGATTCTCTTTTTATTCATGCAGACACTCTTGTAGCGACGGGTCCAAAGGACAAACGTATTTTAAGAGGGTATTATGATGTTCGTATTCTTAAAAGTGATATCCGGGGCCGATCTGACTCTTTGTATTTAGATAAATCAATTGGGTTAACTAAGCTATTAAGTAGGCCTCTTACTAATCAGCAAGAACAGATTTTTACAGAAGCAGATCGAAACGGTGCAAATCCCGTATTATGGTTTGGTGAAAGTCAAATGTCAGGAGATAAAATATTTTTACTTTCTGATCTTGTTACTAGAAAACTAGACTCCTTAAAAATAACAGGCAATATTTTTATAATTGAAAAAGATACTTTAAGTGAGGATGGATACCAACAAATTAAGGGTGGAATCCTAAACGGAGCATTCAAAGAAGGTCGTCTTGATAATATTGTCATTACTAAAAACACTGAAATGGTCTATTATCTTTATAATGATGAAGATCTTCAACTCATTGGAATTGACAAAACAACTTGCAGTGCTCTACAAATGAATTTTACAGATGGACAAATTGAAAATATTACCTTTTTAGTGAGTCCAAATGGAGAGGTTTATCCGGAAGAAGAACTGCCCCCTAATGACCGAACATTAAAAGGCTTCATATGGCGAATTAGTGAAAGACCTGAAACGATTGAAGATCTTTTTGATGAAAAAGATAGAGAGGACCAATTTCCTGAAATCATAAGTTTAAAATTCCCAGAAGAAGAATCCAAGAATAAATAAAAATGACTACACTACAGGAAGATTTTTTAAACTATCAAGCAAAAACAACACCCCACCCATTAGGGATTGAAGTTAAAAAAGCAAAAGGAGTCTATATAACAGATACTTCTGGTAAAAAATATCTTGACTTTATCGCTGGAGTTTCTGTCTGTAGTCTTGGCCACTGCCACTCAAAAGTAGTCACTGCAATTCGTAAGCAAATAAAAAAACACATGCATGTAATGGTGTATGGGGAATTTGCTCAATCGGCTGCAGTCAGCTTATCTAAAGAATTAATAGCCTTACTACCTGACAATCAAGAATCTGTGTATTTAACAAATTCTGGAACCGAAGCTGTTGAAGGTGCACTAAAACTAGCTAAAAAAGCTACTGGGAGAAATGAGTTAATAGGAGCTATTAATAGTTATCATGGAAGTACCCATGGTTCACTTAGCTTATTAGGATCAGAGCATCAAAAAGTAGGCTACCGTCCATTGCTCCCTAATACAAGGTTTATAAGGTTTAACTCAGAAAATGATTTGTCACATATCACAAAAACAACAGCGGCAGTTATTTTAGAAACAATTCAAGGTGGTGCAGGGTTTATACTCCCACAAAATGATTACTTAAAAAAAGTAAAAGCTCGCTGCCAAAAAGTAGGTGCTTTACTTATATTGGATGAAATACAACCAGGTTTTGGCAGGACAGGTACCTTTTTTGGTTTTGAAAATTTTGAAGTTAAACCAGATATCGTTGTGATGGGAAAAGGAATGGGTGGTGGACTTCCCGTTGGAGCTTTCACAGCTTCGCATAAACTTATGAAGCTTCTAGAAAATCGTCCAAAGCTCGGACATATTACTACCTTTGGAGGAAATCCTGTGATTGCATCAGCTTGCTTAGCTACTTTACGTGAGATAAGGGATTCCAAATTATTAAAAGAAATATCTAAAAAAGAAGCGCTATTTAGAGCTGAACTAGACCACCCAAAAATAAATTCTATTCAAGGAAAAGGGTTAATGCTAGCTCCCATACTTGAAAATGCGGAAATCGTAAATCAAGTGGTCCTAAAATGTATTGATAAAGGACTCATATTGTTTTGGTTATTGTGGGAAAAGAAAGCTCTAAGGATAACACCACCATTGACAATTACTAAAAAAGAAATTAAAAAGGGTTGTGCAATTATTCGAAGTGTTTTAGACGAAATATCGTAATAAATACTGTTCATTATTTTGTTAAAAACAAAGCAAAAGGAAACTAAATGATTAATAACTAGTCCTTAACTTTGATAAACTCTCTTTCAAGAAAATATGTTGGACTTTAATTCTGAAAACACACAATCATCGATAATAAAATTTGAGAGTATGCTCAAAACTAATCATGTGTATTTTTTCGATGCTCAAGAATTTGAAGATATTATTGTTCATTACCTTGGTTTTGCCGAAAATAATTTAGCGAAAAAAGCTTTAAAAATGGGGCTTAATCAACACCCTGCTAATCTTGAATTAATGTTGCTGCAAAGTGAAGTTTTTATTTTAGATCAAAAACATGAAAATGCTTTAGATCTATTAGACTACATTTCAAAGATAGATCCTATACATGAAGAAGTTTTTTTGCAAAGAGCAACCATAGCCTCCAAATCAGGAAACCATTCAGGTGCTATTCTTTTTCTTAAAAATGCGCTTGAACTATCGGAAGAACCTGAAGAAATATGGAATTTACTTGGTTTAGAACATCTTCTTGTGGAGGAATATGAAAAAGGTTTATATTATTTCAAAAATTGTCTTAAAAACAACAAAGAGGACTACCCCTCTCTTTATAATCTTTTATATTGCTATGAGCAATTAAATAAAGATGAAGAAGCAATTGAATCATTGAACGAAGTTTTAGAGCACAATCCCTATTGTGAAGTTGCATGGCATCAATTAGGAAAACTTTTATCTAAACTTAACAAAACAAATGAAGCACTTTCTGCTTTTGATTATGCTATCATAAGTGATGATACTTTTACAGGAGCTTACGTTGAAAAAGGTAAAGTTTTAGAAAAAATTGGTCGAATTAATGAAAGTATTGAAAATTATGAAGTGGCACTAAACACTACTGATCCTAGTGCTTTTATTCTTGAAAGTATTGGAAGATGTCATGAAAAACTAGGGAATAATCGACTGGCCCAAAAATTTTACTTAAAATCAGTTCATATCGAGCCTGCTAATGAAAATAGTTGGCAGTCATTAATTAATTTTCATATTGAAGCTGAAAATTTTAAAAAAGCTAAACACTATTTAGAAAGTGCTTTGGAAGTAAATAGTGATTCATTTTTACTTTGGAAACAAAGTGCCTTTGTTAATCAATCTTTAAAGTTAAATAATGAAGCGCTCACTGCTTATCAAAAAGTGATTGATTTTGGCTTTTTTGAACTCACTTTACTAATAGACTATATCGACCTTAATATTCACCTTAAGCTTTGGAAACAAGCTTTTGATATAATACAAATAGCCTTCAAAGGCTATCCTGAAAGTGAAGAGCTAAAACTAAGAAATATAGGGTGTAAATTACTCCTTGAGAAAGGTATAAAAGAGAAAGTAAATATTATTGATCATAATCTAAATAAAAAAGATAAAGTTATTTTTTTTAAACTTTTCTCAACTTTAAAGTAAATAAAGACGATTTTTATTATTAATTAAGTTCAACAAATCTCTTATCAAAAATGGGTTCTCTACCTTTGTATTAATTAAATTAGGTAATACTTAAAATGCGTCATTTATTTCTTTTCCTAAAAGGTATGCTTATGGGTGCAGCAGATCTTGTTCCTGGTGTTTCTGGAGGAACCATTGCCTTAATTACAGGAATATATAAAGAGCTTCTTGATAGTATTAATTCATTTTCTTGGAATACTCTAAAAAATATTAAAAAAGAAGGCTTAACTGATGTTTGGAAAAAATTAAATGGATTCTTTCTATTAACTGTATTTGGTGGAATCATTACAAGTATTCTTTTATTATCTCAAATCCTAGAATGGTTTATTATTAATGAACCCATTGGGTTATGGTCTTTTTTCTTTGGTCTACTAATTGCCAGTATTGTTTATCTAATAAAAACTGATCTTAGCCTTAACATTTCCTCTCTACTATATTTATGTTTAGGAGCAGTATTTTCCTTTTTAAGTACTCAATTACAAGGGACAAGAGAAGATTTTAGTTTGTGGTATCTTTTTATTTCTGGATTTATTGGTGTTTCAGCTATGATTCTTCCTGGTTTGTCAGGTGCATATATATTATTTGTAATGGGAGTATATCAAACCATACTTTCAAATGTAAGACAAGCACAAGAATTGCTTTTTGATTTTAATCAAGCAAAATTATATGCAGTAGTAAGTGTTTTAGGTGTCTTTATTCTTGGGATGATTTTTGGAATCAAAGTTTTTTCTAAAATTTTAACCTGGTTATTAAAACTTTATCCAAAACAAATAATGGCAGTTTTAATTGGCCTTATGATTGGTGCGCTTCATAAAGTTTGGCCTTGGCAAAAAGAAATCATCATAGATAGTTCCAGTATAATAGAAAAAAAAATCGCCGTATTCCCATCATCTTATGAAGGAGGTGATCCTCAAATAATTAAAGCATTAATTTTAATGTTTCTTGGATTTATAATATTATTTGTTTTGGAACGCACCAAGTCTATTAAAAAGAAATGAGCGTTAATCAATACAACCGAAATGCCTTTGAAAAAATTTTGTTGGTAGTAAAAGGTATTGCTATGGGGGCGGCAAATAAAGTTCCTGGTGTTTCAGGAGGAATAGTTGCTTTAATTGGGGGGTTTTATGAAGAGCTGATTTTTTCATTTCAACGTTTAAATGGAAAAGCATTAAAACTACTTTTCATGGGTCGATTTAACTCTTTTTCGATATACATAAATGGACAATTTCTTTGTTGTCTCTTTGGAGGTGTAATGATAAGTTATTTTAGTGTTTCACTTATGTTAGACTATGCTATGAAAAAAAATGAAGCTATTGTTTTTGGAGTTTTTTTTGGTATGATTATAGCATCTTTAGTTTTGATTATTAAACAAATTCATACATGGAGTAATAAAATTATACTTCTATTATTAGTGGGCCTAGCTATTGGCATAAGCTTAAATTTTGCCAGACCTGCTGCTGAAAATGATCATCTTTTATTTGTTTTTTGTTGTGGTGTGATAAGCGTCTCGGGTATGACAATACCAGGGTTGTCAGGTTCTTTTCTCCTTTTGATACTAGGTAATTACAATCTTCTTCTAGTAGATTCGGTTAATGCACTCTATTCGGTATTGTCTAACGCCCTTTTCTTAGATTTTGAAACTATAAATGATCCAAAAGTTAGGCGCCTTTTGACTATTATGGGTGTTTTTACATTGGGTTCTATTATCGGTTTAATTTTATTTTCAAACATAATAAAAAGAGTACTTAAAAAATATCCACAACTAACATTAGCAAGCATAATTGGATTTATTACAGGAACCATAAGTTTGGTATGGCCATGGAAAATAGAAATTTTTAAACACGACAATAAGGGAGCATTAATTCTAAATAGTCTGGGGAATCCTAAAATAGATTATTACCATTATAGCTTCCCCGATTTCGGTA
>JABGXI010000055.1:0-16561 GCA_018675855.1 Flavobacteriaceae bacterium
TAGGGTCTATTCCTGACATGGAAACACCACCAGCCTTAGAGGCCCTAGAGGCTGCGGAAATGGCATTTCAAAGGGGTCAAGGCTTATGGCCTACAATGAAGGTAGGAGATCGTTTAAAGCATATGGAAACTTTTGTTGAAAAAATGAAAGAACACCGTGAGGAAGTTGTAAAACTTTTAATGTGGGAAATATGTAAAAACAAATCAGACTCTTACAAAGAGTTTGACAGAACAGTAGACTACATTGTTGATACTATTGAAGCTTATAAAAATTTAGATCGTAAAGGTGCTAAATTTGATAAACAAGGAGATGTGTATGCTCATATAAGAAGAGGTCCCCTGGGCGTTGTTTTGTGTTTAGGTCCCTATAACTATCCTTTAAATGAAACTTTTTGTTTGCTTATTCCTGCTATTATAATGGGAAATACTGCTATTTTCAAACCAGCAAAGCATGGGGTACTTCTTATTGCTCCCTTACTTAAGGCTTTTCAAGAAAGTTTTCCTCCAGGGGTAGTGAATATTTTATTTGGGAGAGGTCGTAAAATTGCATCTCCTATAATGGAAACTGGTAAAATTGATGTCTTAGCTCTTATTGGTCATAGTTCGTCAGCTGTTTCTTTACAAGATCTACATCCAAACAAAAATCGACTTCGTTTGGTATTAGGTCTTGAGGCTAAAAATCCAGGAATTATTCTTCCAGATGCTGATTTAGACCATACTATAAAAGAATGTATTTCGGGAACATTGTCCTATAATGGACAACGTTGTACCGCTTTAAAAGTTCTATATGTTCACGAATCCATTGTAGATGAATTTAATCGTCGTTTTGCAGAGGCTGTTGATGCGTTAAAATTCGGAATGCCTTGGGAAGATACTTTTTTAACTCCCCTTCCTGAACCAACTAAACCAAAGTATATTCAAGAGTTAATAGATGATGCAGTTTCAAAAGGTGCGAAAATATTAAATAAACGTGGAGGTGATTTATCTGATAATTATTGTTTTCCAGCAGTTTTATATCCCGTGGATGAATCTATGAACTTATACCACGAAGAACAATTTGGTCCAGTAGTGCCAATTATTTCTTACAAAGAAATTGATGAACCTTTAGATGCTATGGCCGCTTCGGATTATGGTCAACAAGTAAGTTTATTTGGAAGAGACGTTAGGAAAATTGGACCACTAATAGATACATTAGCAAATTTGGTATGTCGAGTAAATTTGAACTCTGCCTGTCAACGTGGGCCAGATGTATATCCATTTACTGGGCGGAAAAATTCTGCTGTAAGTACATTAAGTGTTTATGATGCTTTACGATCTTTTTCTATTCGTACTTTTTTAGCATCTAAAGATACTCCTTATAACAAAGAGATTTTAGAGAGTTTACTGAATTCAGATAGTTCAAATTTTGTTTCTACAGAATATTTACTCTAGGAGTAAAAATATTATTTTATAATTAGTATTGATGATATTTCTTTGGGTTTTAAAATCAAACAATTAGTTTGTTCTAATTCCTTGATTTCGATAAAACCAATGATTTATATTTATTTAAATGCATTATAATCGTATCAAATACTTCTTAGGTTTTTTAATTCCATTTGTATCTATTTTCATATTTTCTTCATGTTCTGTTTTAAAAAAATATGATGAAAAATCTCGGAAATGGGCCTACCCAGAGATTGAGGCTTTTGAACGTCAAGATACTATTGTTGATTATCCTAATGATGCAATTCTATTCATTGGAAGTTCAAGTATCCGACTATGGAAAACTCTAACTCGTGAAATGCATCCATATCCTATTATTCAGCGAGGTTATGGAGGTGCTCATTTTAGAGATATGGTCTTTTTTACCGATCGTGTTTTATCCGACCATCAATTAAGTATGGTGGTTTGTTTTGTTGCGAATGATATAAGTGGTTCTAAGAATGATGGAACTCCTAAAGAGGTGTTTCGTCTTTTTAAATATTTCATTAAACAAATTAGAGCTAAATATCCTAAAATTCCAATTATGCAAATTGCTATTACGCCTACCCAGAGTAGGTGGGAATATTGGACTAAAATTTCAAGAGTAAATAATTTAATTAAAACTTATTGTGAAGTCAATGATAATCTATATTTTATTGATACTGTTGACGAATTTTTAAATGAAAATCAACAACCTAGATCAGAGTTGTTTATGAGTGATCAACTTCATTTAAATAAAAAAGGATATGAAGTTTGGAGTAAGATTATTAGAGGTGAAATTAAAAAGCTTAAAATAATTCGTTAGATTTTTTTTTAAAGCACATAAATGTAAATTTTTGCTGAGTATCAAACGGAGTACTATGTTCTTCTTCTTTACCTTCGGTTGAATTAAAGTTCTCTTTGAAATTAGCTTTAAGTTTATCGAAATTGTATTGGGTGATATTTAAACCACTACATTTTAATGGACCATTTTCTGAAAATGTTCCAATAACTAATCCTTGCGAAACATAGCGATTCACTTTTTCAGTGTAATTTTTTATTTGTGAGGCTTCTGTTAGAAAATGAAACGCTGCTCTATCATGCCAAATAGAATAATTTCTCGTGGGCTTAAAGTCTAAGATGTCACAAATAATCCAGCTAACTATTTTGGAGTTTTCTCCTAAGCGCTCTTGGGCACGAAGAAGTGCTTTTTCTGAAATATCCAAAACAGTAATATCTGTAAATCCTTCTTTTATTAGAACATCTACTAAATGACTATCACCCCCACCTACATCGATTATAGGTTTAGAAGAATCAATTTTTAATGATTTAATAAATTCTATTGAAGTTTTGGGATATTTTTGTGTCCAACTTACTTCTTGGGGTGTTTTTGTATTGTAAACAGTTTCCCAATGTTTTTTTTTATTCATTTTTTAAAGATTTAGCCAATAATTAACTTTTAAGGTTAGGCTCCAGCCTCTAGAAACTTTTGGTACAATTATTTCATTGCTATTAAAAACTAAAAATATATCAGAAGCTGGCTTATAGCGCCATTGAAAGCGTGAATTAAAATTCCATAACCCAAGTTGTTCATTATATTGAAATAGATTTGAAAAGAAGATTTTATTTGTAAGTGTCAAGTTTGCTTTCAGTCCTAATAACCAAAATGAATTTTCATTCCAAGGAGCGGGTAATTCAATTTGATTGTAATTTATAACTGAATTAAGTTCAAGTATTGGCTGAAAGCGATACCCAAACTCACCAAGAAAAGCAGTTCGCTTTCCTTTTTCATAATACCCACCTGTTAGTAATTCTGTTGAATAGGTAAAGCGGTTTTGAGGTTTTGAATTATACTTAATCTTATAACTGTTCCATTGATGTGTTGATCCTGCAAATAAGGAAAAAATATTTGTTCGAAGTGGATCAAAATCAGATAGGAGTTCTATATACTGTCTTCTAATTCCAATTGAAAATCTACTTCTATTCTTGAAATTAAATAAATAGTCAAATTGTTCGGTTTGATCTTTTTTACTAAAATCCGTATCAAAATAATAAGTTCTTTCTATACTTGGCCCATGAGATAAAAGTGATGTATTTTTTTTAGTATAGGTTAAATGTCCAACAGTTGCTTGAATTTTTATGTAGTTATTGCGAGGTATAAAACCTACTTCAGCACTATAATTTCCTGTTATATATTCTTGTTGTAATTTCCATTTCCAACCAGTAGATTGATATTCAATGTGAGAAGCAAATACTTCACCTTGTTTTTTTTTTATTGGACTTAATGATTTCAAGAACATTAGTTTGCTGTTCCAGAGGTTGTCAGCAGAAAAGTAATTATACTCTAAACCAATATTTCTATTATACTGAGACTGATTTATTAGATTTTCATTTAACTTAACAGCTTGTTTGTTAATAAAGATTAGACTCACATTAGAACGATCAAATACTTTTCGCTGTAAGGAAATAACCCCAAAATTTTCTGCGGCTGTGTTCAAAATTTCATCGCTACGTGTTTGGATGTCCATAAGTCCAATACGCCAATTTTCGTCAATGTTTCCACTGAGCCTTGCTCCAGCTTGAATTGAAACACCCAAACCAATTCTTCTAGAAAAAAATGGACGGATAGTTTTGTATCCAAAGTTTGAAAATAAATCTCCATTTTCTAAAAAAAACTGCCTTCTTTCAGGGAAAAATAATTCAAATCTATCTAGATTTGTTACCTGTTGGTCTACTTCAGCTTGAGAAAAATCTGGATTTATAGTGGCGTCTAAATTTAATGATGAATTAAGGCTATATTTTAAATCGCCTCCAATTTTAATTTTATTATTTGATGTTCCCCTATTTACGTTTTCCAGATTATTTGAAAAAAATGGAATTAAAGAAATGTTATTTCCTTGTTTTGGCGGTGGTGTATCCCATATGAGAGCTCCTGCATAGGCAAGGGTTACAGAGGGAAATTGTCTTGGTACAGGTGCCCAGCTTGATTTTTCACTGGCTTTTAAATCAAGCCGACTAAAGTTGATTCCCCACTCTGTAATTGCTTTGTCATAACGAATGGACTTAAATGGTATAGCAATTTCACATACCCACTTTTTTTTATCAAACTTCACTTCAGAGTACCATTTAGTATCCCAATTTAAATCTACATTTCGTCCATTATACATTGTCCCATCCCATTGAGCACCATAAGTATTCAGTCCAAAAGCAAAGCCAGTATTTTGATTATTGAAAGGATCTATAGCCACTAAGAAGTTGTCATTTTTACCAAAAGAAAAATCTCTTTTTAGCGACTCAATAACATAATCTCCTTGGATTCTATTATTGAAAAAAATGATTGCGATATATAAATTTTCCTCATCAAAACTAACACGAGCTTCTGATAATTGTGTTGCCTTCCCTGAATCTATAGGAGTTATCATAAAAAAATCTTTAGCTACTTCAGCATCTTTCCAGGTAGTTTCATCAAGAATTCCGTCTATTTTGATAGACTCCTGTGTCTTTTTAATTGACAGGCGGTAATTTTCCAAGTTTATTTGTCCTAAAAGATGTAACGGTAGGCAACTGAAAAATAATAGCTTGATGAGATTTTTTAACATAGTTTTAAAGAAAATACAAGATGTTTTAAAAAGGAATTTTTTTAAAACACGATTGTAATTTGAGCTCTATATTGTTTTAATAAAAGTATCCCATTTTTTCGCATAAGAGCTCCATAAATAGTCATTTTTCACTTTCATTAAATTTTTTTGATACCTCACATAATTATTTTTTTCTAACATATTTTTTATATTTTCTGCAATTTCCATAGGTTCTTTAGAGGTCCATTCGCCTGTTTTATCATTTTCAATAGGAGTCCTAAGTCCTTCAATATTAGAAACCAATATTGGTTTTTGATAAAAATAAGCAAGTGGAGTTACACCACTTTGAGTCGCAGTATGATAAGTTTGTGCAACTATATCTGAAGCGGAGAAAATTAAAGCAATTTCCTTAGAATTTTTAAAGGTTAAGTCAAAAATAATACGATCACTTATCCCTAAATGAGTAACTAGATCAGTATACTTTTTCGGATTTTCATAACATTCCCCTGCTATATATAAAACGATGTTATTATTATCTAGAAGAGTTTCATTGAATGCTTTTATTATAAGCTCTAGACCTTTATATTTTCTAATTATTCCAAAGAATAACACGACTTTAGTTTTCTCTGATACAGCTATTTTCTTTTTTGCTAACGATTTGTCAATTGGATCAACAAGTTTACTGGAAATTGGATGAAATCCTGTCCAAACTGGTTTTAAACTATTTTTTTTTATTTGTTTAGCAACATTATCTGAAAGAGTAGTAAAGCCATCTATTTTTTTTTCAAAATATCTATTTAAAAAGGAATCCCAAATTTTTGTTTCATGAGGTATCCAGTTGTCAACCAATGCAATTTTTTTTACAAGTGAATTTATATTTTCGGCAATCACTCCATAAACTGGAGCTAGAAAGGGAGTGTAGTATCTAAAAACAATAGTTTTAGGATTTAGTTCATTTATTTTTTTTGCAACTTTTTTCCATCCAAAAGGTAAGTAGGCATGTATGTATTGTTTTATAATGATTCTATCTGGAGCTTTTTCGAGAGTTAGTGGAATGCTTCCTGGAAAGAAAAACTGAGGGTATAGCGTTGTAAAAGTTATTAATTTGACTGTCTTCCCTTGTTCTTGTAGTGCTTTTGCGAGTTCATGTTGAGTGTCAGCAATTCCGCCTCTAAAAGGGTGTGCAGGCCCTATAAGCAGATAGTCTAAAGTTTTATTAGACATTTTATATTGCTAATTTTCGATTCAGTTTTTTTGTTTTTGACCAAAACCCAATCCCAATTGTAACAAAAAAATAAATAACAAAATAGACACTAATTAATGGATATTGCTGTAGGAGAAATTGATGATAAGGGATTAGAAAAAACAAAACTCCTAATGCTCCCCTGATTATTTCAAAGTTAGGGGCCCATTTGTAAAAATCCATTAAGGATGTAAAACCAAAAATAGAAAATAGTAAAACACCTCCGAAGCTCAGACGAAAAGAAGTTTCTAAGATTTCAAAATTTGTCAAGAAAAATAATAACATCATTACATGAGAGATAAAATGAAAAACAGCTATAAACTTCCATTGTGAACTATAAAGAGGCCTATATTTTAAGGAATTGTCAACTGGGCGAGGAGTAATTGGGAATTTATTTTCTACATCTTCTGGCCTCCATCCAGTCGGCATGAACCAAATTTTAAACTTATCTTTTAATTTCTGTGAATACCAAGCATCTTTTGTAATACCCCATAAATGTTGATAATTTATTATAATTGGATTCCAACTATTGGTTGGTTTTAGAGTACCATATACTGGAGGCACTTCATCTAACTCCTCTTGAAAAGTGCCAAATATTCGATCCCAAACGCAAAAAATAGCGGATAAATTTTTATCAATATATATTGGGTTAATTGCGTGGTGAACTCTGTGTTGTGATGGGGTTACCAAAATATATTCTAATAGACCTAATTTTCCAATATGACGAGTGTGATACCAAAATTGAGCAAATAGATGAAGTGGTGTTAATACCATAATAATATCTGAAGGGATCCCTATTAGTGCTGCTGGAATCAAGAATAAGGCATTAAAGGCAACAATATTTGAAATACTTTGTCTTAAAGCACAAGCCAGATTGAATTCTTCGCTACTATGATGAATCATATGTTTGTTCCAGAAAATATTTATTTTATGAGCGAGTCGGTGAATCCAATATTGAGAAAAATCAATACAGATAAATGCAGTAATAAATAAGATCAACGTACTTTCTTGCTCCCAAATACCAATATTTTTTAATATGAATGGATATGAAATCAATACTATTGCTAGACCTAAAGCATCTTTTATAACCATTGATATTCCAGAGCTTAAGCTGGCGATGGTATCCATAAAAGTGTAGGTTTGTTTTTTTGTGAAATGACCATATAATACTTCTATGACTAAAAGCGTAAAAAACATTGGTATTACCCATAATAAAACAGCAGCATATGCTTCCATATCTCCTTTTTTTTATAAAAATAAGTAATTAAGAACTAATAACCCATCTACCCTGCTTTAAAAGGGGATCAGCCTGTTTGAATTTTACAGTTTTAGTTTCGCCGGTAGAAATATTTTTAATAGTTACCTTTTCATTTCTACCAATCTTGGGTTGCTCTCTAATTATGGTTTCAATTATTTTTTTACCTGTTTGACTAACTCCCGCACCAACTGATCTGTTGCGTTGAGCTAATTCTTCTGTATTTAAAACTTCATCTTTAGACGTGTTAAAGTTTTTATTCAGATTTGCACGTTTTGCTTCTTGAATACTCGCAGGACTTTGGTTTGGAAGTCCTCCTTTGATTAAGAATGATAAAACTTCTTTATTTAATCTAGCTAGCATTGATTTAAATAATTCGAAAGCCTCAAATTTATATATCAATAGGGGATCTTTTTGTTCATGAACTGCGAGTTGAACAGACTGCTTTAATTCGTCCATTTTTCGTAAATGAACTTTCCAAGCATCATCAATTAATGCGAGAGTAATATTTCGTTCAAAGTCCTCAATAAGATGTTTCCCTTTACTTTCATATGCCTCTTTAAGATTAGTAACAACATTTAATGACTTAACTCCATCGGTGAACGGAACAACAATACGTTCAAATTTATTACCTGGGCGCTCATAGACTTCTTTAATGACAGGAAATGCCGTTTGTGCGTTTAACTCAGTTTTTTCTTGATAGTGGAGTAAGAGTGCTTCGTATAGTTTTGTAATTAATTTGTCTTCAGATGTCTCAGAAAATTGTTCTTCTGAAATAGGAGCTGTCATTGAAAAATTACTAATTATTTCAAACTCAAAGTTTTTGTAATCACTTGCAGCTTTGTTGTTTAAAATAATTTCTTCGCAAGTATCAAATAACATATTTAAAACATCTAATTTTAAACGAGATCCTTGTAATGCGTGTTTTCTTCTTTTATAAATAACTTCTCTTTGAGCACTCATCACATCGTCATATTCTAAAAGACGTTTTCGAATACCAAAGTTATTTTCCTCAACTTTTTTCTGAGCACGTTCAATCGATTTTGTCATCATAGAATGTTGGATTACTTCGCCCTCTTCCAGCCCCATTCTATCCATAACTTTAGCTACACGGTCAGATCCAAATAGTCTCATTAAGTTATCTTCGAGTGATACATAAAATTGTGAACTTCCCGGATCTCCTTGACGACCAGATCTTCCGCGAAGCTGTCGATCAACTCGACGTGAATCATGGCGCTCTGTTCCAATAATTGCTAAACCACCTGCATCTTTTACATTTTGAGAAAGCTTAATATCTGTTCCCCTTCCCGCCATATTAGTGGCAATAGTTACAATTCCTGGATTTCCAGCTTCCGCAACAATATCAGCTTCTTTTTTGTGCATTTTTGCATTCAAAACATTATGTTTTACCTTTCGAATACTCAACATTTTACTCAGTAATTCTGAAATTTCAACGGAAGTTGTTCCAATTAATATAGGTCTACCTTCTAGAGATAGTCCAGTAACTTTTTCAATAACAGCATTATACTTTTCACGTTTAGTTTTATAAATCAGATCATCATCATCCTTTCTAACTATAGGTCTGTTTGTTGGAATTTCAATAACATCTAATTCATATATTTCCCAAAATTCTCCAGCTTCAGTTACTGCTGTTCCAGTCATTCCAGAAAGCTTTTGATACATTCTAAAGTAGTTCTGAAGGGTAATAGTAGCATACGTTTGTGTAGCTGCTTCAATTTTCACATTTTCTTTGGCTTCAATTGCTTGATGTAGACCATCAGAATAACGCCTACCTTCCATAATACGTCCGGTTTGTTCATCAACAATCTTAACCTTATTTTCCATAACTACATATTCCACATCTTTCTCAAAAAGGGTATATGCTTTGAGTAACTGATTCATGCTATGGATTCGCTCACCTTTAATATCAAAATCTTTAAATAGTGTTTCTTTTAAAGAAGCTTCTTTTTTAGCTTCAAGATATTGTTTTTCAATTTTAACTATTTCTCCACCAATATCTGGGAGTACAAAAAAGTTTTTGTCTTCGTTTTCTTCAGAAAGGGCTTCAATTCCTTTTTCCGTTAAATCAATTTGATTGTTTTTCTCATCAATAACAAAATATAACGCTACATCAACTTTGGGCATTTCCCTGTTATTATCCTGCATGTAGTGATTTTCTGTTTTTTGAAGTAATTGCTTAATCCCTTCTTCACTTAAAAATTTAATTAAGGCTTTATTTTTAGGTAATCCCCTAAAAACCCTGTACAGGAGTAAGGCACCTTCTTCGGTATTTCCTTCTTTTATTTTTGCTTTAGCTTCTGCTAAAACACTAGTCAATAAATTTTTTTGTTTCGAAACAAGATTATCTACATTTGATTTTAAAACATCAAATTCATGCCGATCGCCCTCAGGTGTTGGTCCAGAGATAATTAAAGGAGTTCGAGCATCATCAACTAAAACGGAATCTACTTCATCTACAATTGCATAATTATGTTTACGTTGAACTAAATCTTCTGCAGTATTTGCCATGTTATCTCTTAAATAATCAAATCCAAATTCATTATTTGTTCCATAGGTAATATCAGCTTGATATGCTTTACGACGTTCTGAGCTATTTGGGGCATGATAATCAATACAGTCTAAACTCATACCATGAAACTGGAAAATTGGAGCCATCCAAGCACTATCTCTTTTTGCGAGATAATCATTTACTGTTACTAGATGTACTCCTTTTCCAGTAAGTGCATTTAAATAAACAGGTAAGGTAGCTACAAGTGTTTTTCCTTCTCCCGTTTGCATTTCAGCAATTTTACCTTGATGCAAAACAATTCCTCCAATAAGTTGGACATCATAATGAATCATGTCCCAAGTAATAGGTTTTCCAGCAGCATCCCAAGAATTTGCCCAAAAGGCTTTATCACCTTTAAGTTCAATGTATTTTTTTTGTTGGGACAATTCTCTGTCATATTCAGAGGCTGTTACTTCAATACTTTTGTTTTCAACAAACCGACGTGCTGTTTCTTTAACTACAGCAAAAGCTTCAGGAAGTATTTTATTGAGTACCTCTTCTACAGCGTTTTGGGCTTCTTCTTCTTGTGAATCTATTTGCTGGTAAAGACTTTCTTTTAAGTCGATGTTACTTGTTAATTTAACCTCTTCTAGTAATTTCAATATGTTCAAATCAAAACTTTTTCTTTCTTCAGCAATTTCTTCTTTGAAAATTATTGTTTTGTAACGAAGCTCATCATGAGAAAGGCTCTCAAGATTTTTTTGATGGCTATTTATTTCTGCAACCAATGGAGTGATTTGACTTAAATCTTTTTTGGTCTTGTCTCCTACAAATGTTTTTAAGATGCTATTTAAAAAACTCATATTCTTCTAGCGGGATTGTCATTAATTATATTTTCAAAAGTAACTAAAAAAAAAGCCTCTTTAAGAGACTTTTTAAATTCGTTAAAGAATGAATTAATATTCATCTTCATTCCATAGGTAGTCCTCTTCGGTAGGAAAATCTGGCCAAATCTCTTCGATTGATTCATAAACATCCTCTTCATCTTCCATAGATTGAAGGTTTTCAACTACTTCTAGAGGGGCTCCTGTTCGAATGCAAAAATCAATTAATTCATCTTTTGAAGCGGGCCACGGGGCATCACTAAGGTATGAAGCAAGTTCCAAAGTCCAATACATAGTTCTCTTTTTTTTTGCAAAAATAGATTTTTATAAAAACTATACAAGTAAATTAAGAATTTAGTTTCCACTCCATTTAATTTCTTCTACTTCTAATTCAAGAGCAAAGGTTCTTGAAAGCGTAAAAAAATAATCTGAAAGACGATTCATATAGGCTACTATTGTGGATGAAATTGAAACTTCTTCATCAAGCTCTGTGACATATCTTTCAGCTCTTCTACAAACACATCGTGCAAGGTGAGCGTAAGAAATTAAAACATGGCCTCCTGGAATTACGAAATTTTTTAAAGGAGGTAATTTAGCAGTTAGAATGTCAATTTTATTTTCAATATCAATCACAGCAATAGGTTGAATTGGAATTAAATTTTTAGGTAAATCTTTTTTTGATTCAATCGATAATTCAGCTGCAACAGTCATTAATTGCTTTTGAATTTCAAAAAGAGTAGTTTTTATATCTGTTGTCGTCGTGATATCCTTTATCAGACCTAACCAGGCTATTAATTCATCAATAGATCCATAAGCTTTTATTCTAATATGATGTTTCGGGACTCTTTTTCCTGAAATCAAACTGGTAATTCCACTGTCACCTGTTTTACTGTATACTTTACTGGCTTTCATAATAGTTTTTCATGTTTAAAGATAGTTTTAAAGTGCTGATTTGTAAAAAATGTATATTGTAATTTATAATCAATTTTCTTATTCTTGGGGGATTATTTATCGGATTTTATTAGGATCAATCCTACGACTTAGGGCAAGCAGAAAAAATAATCCTGCTGTAAATACAGACCATCGAGAAATAATGTCTCCAAAACGCACATAAAAAGTAAGGGTAGTTCTACTACTGAGTTTTCCGCTTAAAGTTGTTTTAGTATTATAAGAAGTTTGGCTTAAAATTTCACCTTTTGCATTTATGATACTTGAAATTCCAGTATTTGCACTTCGAGCAATATCACGTCTAGTTTCTATAGCTCTTAATCTCGTGTAGCTTAATAATTGTTTGTGTCCCGGAGTTTCTCCCCACCAAGCATCATTTGATATTACCGCTAAAAAAGTAGCTCCTTCATTTACATATCCCGTCACAAATTCTCCAAATATTGATTCCCAACAAATGATTGGTGCAGCTTTTAATTTAGGATTAGTATGTAAAAAAACATTTCGTTTTTTTTGTGTAACTCTACTGGCAACGGTACCACCAAAATTTAGTAATACATCACCTAATAAGGGTTTTAGAACTGCTTTAAATGGCATGTTTTCAACCCCTACTACTAATTTTGATTTATGATATATTTGATATATTTTATTACTTTGTTCAGCCAAAGCACTGTTATAATAATCAGCCCAAAGACCTTTTCTCAAAAGGTTTGCAGTTAGTGAAGGTGCTTTTTCTTGCGCATATAAATCGTAGAACTGAATCCCTGTAATATATTGTGTCAATGGAATCTTTGCCAATTCTTGTTGAAGTTCCTCATGTAATTTTGAACCATTAAACTCACGAAATTCTTCACCGGATCCCTCTGCAAAATAAGTTTCTGGTGAAAGAATATAGTCAAGGCTGTCAGAATAGAATGGCTGTGCTTGCTTTTTCCAGAGGTCAATAAAACTTGAGTTTGTTAACGAATATTTCGTATTGTAAGGGTCAATGTTAGGTTGAACTAATAAAACTTTTATGTCTTTAGATCCCTCTTCTACTTTTTCGTACAAATAAAGTGAAAACGCAATAGGTAGCGCAATAAATATTAGTGGGGTGATCATTTTTCTTGCCAGTGGTTTGTATCCAACAATGGTATTGTGATTTTTAAAAATATGAAAGAGCCATACATTTATAACTAATACCCATAGTGAACCACCGAAAACACCCGTATATTCATACCATTGAATCCAATAAATATTTTCTGAAAATACATTTCCAAGGTTCAGCCATGTCCACGAGAAATCCCAGCTTAAGTGAAGTTTTTCAAAGGCAATCCATAAGGCAATAAAAAACAAATAAGCACTTCGATTAGGCAGTCTTGTCTTTGCCCACGAAAAACAAGTAAATATGATAGCATAAAATAGGCTGTTACATATATTAGCAAAAAGCATTCCAATAAGTGAGGAATTAATTAACCACCAAGTAATTAATAGATTCCAAAGAAGGAATGTAAGATAACTATATCCAAAAACTAGTAATCCTTTTCTTTTAAAGTCACTTAGTTGAATTGAGTTCTCTAAAAATAATAAAGGAATTAGAGCTCCAAAAATAATGAGGGTAAAACCATTTATTGGCCAAGCTGCTGAAAGAAGCAAAGCTGATAGAATTGCTAATAAAAAGTGTTTGGTTGTTTTAGACATTTCAACGAATTTAAATTTTTTTGAAGCTATAGCAATTACTATCTTGTTAAAAATTATAAATATTTATTAGTGCAGCTAATTAAACGAAATATTCCTAACCTTTTTACGGCTTTAAATTTTCTTTGCGGATGTTTTGCAGCTAGCCTTGCTTTTAAAAATTTATTTGAGGCGGCTTTTCTTTTAGTGTTTTTGGGTACTTTTTTTGATTTATTTGATGGTTTTTTTGCTCGATTATTAAATGCTGAGAGCAAATTTGGACTTCAGTTTGACTCAATGGCAGACTTAATTACTAGTGGTATAGTACCAGGCGTTGTTATGTATCAGCTATTTCTAGAAATTGGAATTAGAGAAGTAAGTTATGGTTTTTTAATTTTTCAAAATGAGTTTACTTTCTCATTCGCTCCCTATGCTTTAGTTGGTTTTTTGATTTCCCTGGGTGCTGCAATACGATTATCAAAATTTAATATAGATACAGAACAACGCTATGAGTTTAAAGGTCTTCCAGCACCAGCAAATGCTCTTTTTATAGTAGCATTACCATTATTAATGGCACATCCTCTATTTACATTTTTCAAACCTTTTCTCTCTACATATCCTGCCTTAGTTTTTATTTCAATTTTGTCAGCAATCTTAATGAATATGAGATTGCCTTTATTTTCTTTTAAAATTCAATCTTTTGAACTTCGAGATTATGGGCTTCAATTAGTACTTATCTTATTGTCTGTACCTACTTTTTATTTTTTACAATGGGTTGCAGTTCCTGTAATGATTGTAATATATTTATTTTTAAATGTTTTAAAAAATAGTTTTGATTAAGATTATCACGTAATTAATAAGACGATATAGTAATTCTTTCTACCTCTTGTTTTAAGGAAGAATACTTTATGTTTAAACAACCTTCTTACGGTTTTTTTGAGTTAGTGAAATTGAAATAAAAACCTACAGTAATTATTAAATAACAAGGTATATTATCCCACCTCCACTGAAGATAAACAACTAATACCCCAAGGGTAACTAATAATAATTCTAATTTTGAATTTTAAAAATAATCAAAACTAGAAGTCAGTAATCCTAAATTGAAAAATCTCACCACTAATCTTCACAAATGGAGTCCATATTTCTGTTGTATTGATTTAATGTTTAGCGACTTCACTTTTAAATTCTGGATCTTTTAAATTCCAAAAAACGAAATCAAGTACACACATTCCAATTATTGAAACTATTCGTATTATCGGTGATGGAGAACTTAAATAATTGAATTTGATTTGGGAAAATTTCCTATTTGAGGAATGAGAAATTAAAACACCTATGATCATAAACCAATGAGAAAAATCGATTGGTTCTTGATTATGAAGTTATTTAATATTGTCTATATATAAAAATTAAATACTGACGGATATTATATGTTAATATCCCAAAAAGAAATAAATCTCGTGAAGAATAATTTTTTTCAAATTATTAAAAATATTTCAGAGTTTGTTAAATTGTAATAAGAGTTAGACATTCTATTTAAGAACTAACTTTAAAAAGATAATTTCTTTTTACGAAGTTCAAAATTTTGTCCAAGATATACTTTGCGAACCATTTCATCTGAAGCTAATTCATCTGGGGTTCCCGCCTTAAGAATACTTCCTTCAAACATTAAGTATGTTTTATCGGTAATGGCTAAAGTTTCTTGCACATTGTGATCAGTAATTAATATGCCAATATTTTTCTTTTTAAGATGTGCTACAATGCGTTGAATATCTTCTACAGCAACTGGATCAACACCAGCAAATGGCTCATCAAGTAAAACGAATTTAGGGTCGGTTGCAAGCGCACGAGCAATTTCTGTACGTCGTCGTTCTCCCCCAGAGAGTAAATCTCCTCTATTTTTTCGAATATGTTTTAAGCTGAATTCATCTAATAACGATTCCATTTTTTCTTTTTGAGCGCTTTTAGATAAATCTGTCATTTGTAAAACACTCAAAATATTATCCTCCACACTCAGCTTTCTGAACACAGATGCTTCTTGAGCAAGATATCCTATACCTTGTTGAGCACGCTGATACATGGGAGATTTTGTTATTTCTTTATCATCAAGAAAAATAGCTCCATTGTTAGGTTTTATTAATCCAACTATCATATAAAATGAGGTAGTTTTACCTGCCCCATTTGGACCAAGTAACCCTACAATTTCACCCTGAGAAACTTCTACAGAAATCCCTTTTACAACCTTACGACCTTTGTACGATTTTTCAATATTGGTAGCTGTAAGTTTCATTTTCTTCTATTTCTTAGTTGATTCAAGGGTTTCCCAATATTCGTAAGCTCTTCTTAGGTTTGGTATAACGATTGTTCCACCGACTAAGGTAGCTATTTCAAGCGCTTCCATAATAGCCTTTGTGCTAAGTTTCTCCTGATGACATTTTTCGAGATGATATTTAACACAATCATCACACCTTAAAACTGTTGAGGCAACTAAGCCAAGTAATTCTTTTGTAGCTACATCCAATACACCTTCTTGAAAAGCTTGTTTGTCAAGGCTAAAAATTCGTTTTAATGTGTTTGAACCACCTTCCAGTAGTTGTTTATTCATCCGACTCCTGTAGTCGTTAAATTCAGAAATAGGATTAGACATTAGTTAGAGCTTTATCTTGATTTCGAGTTACAATTTTCGCAATAATAATACTTACTTCATATAAAATAAGTATTGGAATACTAACAATTATCTGGCTGACCACGTCTGGAGGTGTAATTATAGCAGAAAGACTTAAAACAACTACTAATGAAATTTTCCTATTCTTTTTAAGAAATTCTGGTGATACAATCCCTACGCGCGTTAAAAAATATATTATGATAGGTAATTCAAAAATGATTCCAGAAGCTAAAACAGATGCTCGAAGTAAACCAATATAACTACTCAGATCAAAATCATTAAAAATTTCAATGCTAACAGAATAGTTTCCTAAAAAATTAATAGAAAGTGGTGTAACTATATAATATCCAAAAAGAACTCCTATGAAAAAGAGAAGAGAAGCTATAAATA
>JABGXI010000056.1:0-5452 GCA_018675855.1 Flavobacteriaceae bacterium
ATGATGCTGTAAAAGCAGCTGGGGTTTTAGGTATTATTCTCACTAAAAGAGGTGCTGGTAGCGAAAGTGAAACTGCTTTAGCGGGATTTCCACATCATTCTCTGAATACTTATTTACCAAAATTAGTAAAAGCTGGAATGCGTGTGGCTATTTGTGACCAGTTAGAAAATCCAAAAATGACAAAAACCATTGTAAAACGTGGTGTTACAGAATTAATAACCCCTGGGGTTTCATTAAATGACGAAGTATTACAATCAAAGTCTAATAATTTTTTAGCGGCTGTTCATTTTGGAAAACGGCTACTAGGAATTTCTTTTTTAGATGTTTCTACGGGAGAATATTTGTTAGCTCAGGGAAACGAGGAATATATAGATAAGCTACTTCAAAATTTCAGTCCCTCTGAAATATTGGTCCAAAAACAATACAAACAAAAATTTAAAGAACTATTTGAAGATCGGTTTTATACATTTTACTTAGATGATTGGGTGTTTCAAAAAGAGTATGGTTTTGAGGCTTTAAATACTCATTTTGATGTTAATTCTTTAAAAGGTTTTGGGGTTGAAGAATTACCCGAAGGGGTTATAGCGGCTGGAGTAGTTTTATACTATCTTTCAGAAACCCAACACAACAAGTTAAAGCACATTCAAAATATTAGTAGAATTGCTGAAGACAATTATGTTTGGATGGATCGTTTTACAATTCGAAATTTAGAACTATACCATCCAAACTCTGTAAATGCCGTTACCTTGCTGAATGTTATCGACAAAACGATATCTCCAATGGGGGGAAGGTTGTTAAAGCGTTGGTTGGCACTTCCTTTAAAAAATATTGATAAAATTCATTACAGGCATGAATTGGTCAAATATTGCATAGAAAATGACGATTTTCTAGAGACAATTCAGTACCAATTACAGCAAATTAGCGATATAGAGCGCTTAATTTCAAAAGTAGCCACTGGTAAAGTTTCTCCTCGAGAAACTGTTCTATTAAAAAACTCTTTAAGAGCGATTTTGCCAATAAAAGAAAAAGCTTTAGCTAGTATAAACAAAGCTATTAAAAGTCTTGGTAAGCAATTTTTAGATTGCTCTAATATAATTTCAAAAATAGATACTGTTTTATTCGAAAACGCACCTGTAAATATAAATAAAGGAGCTGCTATTGCTAATGGAGTCTCTCAAGAATTAGATGATTTACGGGCAATTTCTAGTTCAGGAAAAGAATATCTAGACAATATGCTGGCTAGAGAAAGTGAGAGTACGGCAATTCCTAGTTTAAAGATTGCATTTAATAATGTTTTTGGGTATTATATTGAAGTTAGAAACACACATAGGGATAAGGTTCCAGAAGAATGGATTCGAAAACAAACCCTAGTTAATGCAGAAAGATACATCACTGAAGAACTCAAAGAATATGAAACAAAAATTTTAGGTGCAGAAGAAAAGATTAAAGAATTAGAGCAAAAACTTTTTACAGATTTAGTTCAATATGTTATCCAATTTGTTCATCCTATTCAACAAAATGCAAAAACAATTGCTCAAATAGATTGTTTGTTGTCATTTGCAGTTTTAGCTGTTTCAAATAATTATGTTTGTCCAGTTGTTGATGAAAGTACTGATATAGAAATTAAAAATGGTCGTCACCCTGTCATAGAAAAACAACTGCCAATTGGTGAAGAATATATTGCAAACGATGTTGTGTTAAATAGGAGTCAGCAACAAATTATTATGATTACTGGCCCAAACATGTCTGGTAAATCTGCTATCCTTAGACAAACAGCATTAATTACTCTACTGGCTCAGATGGGTAGTTATGTTCCTGCTCAGAACGCAAAAATTGGCGTAGTTGATAAAATTTTTACAAGAGTGGGTGCAAGTGATAATATTTCTATGGGAGAATCTACTTTTATGGTAGAAATGAATGAAACTGCCTCTATTCTTAATAATATTTCTGAAAGAAGTTTAGTTTTATTAGACGAAATTGGGCGCGGAACCTCAACCTATGACGGAATTTCAATAGCTTGGGCGATTGCAGAATATTTACACGAACATCCTTCTAAGGCTAAAACACTTTTTGCAACACATTATCATGAATTGAATGAAATGACAACTACTTTTGAGCGAATTAAAAACTACAATGTTTCTGTAAAAGAATTAAAAGACACTATAATTTTCTTGAGAAAGCTTGTTGCTGGTGGAAGCAATCACAGTTTTGGAATTCATGTTGCTAAACTGGCCGGAATGCCAAATCAAGTAATTCACAGAGCTTCTAAAATACTTAAGCAATTAGAAAAAAAACAAACAAGCGAGGAAGTGAAAGACACGTTAAAGAATATTCAGCATAATGATATGCAGCTAAGTTTCTTTCAACTAGACGATCCTTTACTTGAAGACTTACGTGAAGAAATATTGACAACCAACTTGGACGCCTTGACTCCGATTGAAGCACTTATGAAGTTGAACGAAATAAAGCGCATGTTAACAAAAAAATAAATGCAATTGCTGTTCTAAAATTATTCTGTTCTTTTATATTCAATCTTTATTATATTTGTAGTCTTATGTTAGGAAGTTTTCTATTTATTGGTGGTCCAGAAATTTTTATTATCATACTTATTGTAGTTATGGTCTTTGGAGCTGATAAAATTCCTGAAATAGCAAGAGGTCTAGGCAAAGGTATGCGTCAAGTAAAAGATGCCACAAATGATATAAAAAAGGAAATAAAAGATAGTGCAAAAGACCAAGGAATAGATACCGATTTAGCTAAAGGAATCAAAAAAGAAATTAGTAATGTAAAGGAAAGCCTTGACGAAATGTCGGGTCCAATTAAACGAAATTTTAAATAATCTCTTCTTTTAAATTTTTGAATAGGATTAGTAAAAAACCCCACTTATTAGTCCGTCGGGCTGGCTTTAACACACCCTGCTAATGGTAAGCCCGTCTCTTATCGGCAATAAAACGGTTTCAACTCTGCTGTCAGTATTTAATAATATATTGTATTCTAGAAGAGCTTTAGTATCTTGATCTTTAGGATTCAACTTCTCCACAACTTTACCGCTCCACAAAACATTATCAGATAAAATAACACCGCCTTTATTCATTTTATCAATAATTAAATGAAAATAATTGCTATAATTAGACTTATCAGCATCAATAAAAACTAAATCAAATTTCTTGTTTAAAGTAGGTATAATTTCTAATGCAGAACCTACATGTTGAAAGATTTTGTTGCGAAATCCTGATTTTTCAAAATACTTGTTTTGTAGGTCCACTAACTCTTCATTTTTATCAATTGTATCAATGCTTCCATCATCAGATATGCCCTCCGCAATACAAATTGCTGAATATCCAGTATATGTGCCAATTTCTAGAATGTTTTTAGGCTGTACTAGCTTAGAAATCATTGAAAGTAAACGTCCTTGAAAGGCACCGCTTAACATTCTTGGATTGATTATTTTTTGCCAAGTTTCCTTGGTTAACTCTTGTAATATTAACGGCTCTATTTGAGAATGATTAACCGAATAATCATCTATTTTTTCCGGTAAAAAGTTCATGTTGTATTCTGCGTTTTTTCTAAAAATCAAATATACATTATTTTTATACCCCTCTTTTAATTATAGATTTTAACAGCTAATTTTTACACCTATTATTATCCTCTTTGTTTAAGTTGAATATTTGATTTCTTTATGACTGAATTAAACTAGATTTATATCTGATGAGATTTAGTACTTTTACAAAACCTAATTAATACCATTATGTCTGTAGCTAAAAAGCAATATAAGAGAATAACTACCAAATCTTTGGTGGAGATGAAAGCAAACGGAGAGAAAATATCTATGTTAACGGCATATGACTATACCATGGCAAAAATTGTTGATGGTGCTGGAATAGATGTGATTCTAGTTGGAGATTCAGCATCAAATGTAATGGCAGGTCACGAAACAACCTTGCCTATTACATTGAATGAGATGATTTATCATGCTAGCTCTGTGGTAAGAGCGGTTGAGCGTTCTCTAGTTGTTGTAGATTTACCTTTTGGAAGCTATCAATCTGACCCTAAAGAAGCCCTTCGTTCTGCAATTAGAATCATGAAAGAAAGTGGCGGGCACTCAATAAAAGTTGAAGGAGGAAAAGAAATTAAAGAATCTATTAAACGGATTCTTAATGCAGGTATTCCTGTTATGGGGCATTTGGGCTTAACCCCTCAATCTATCTATAAGTTTGGAACTTATACCGTTAGAGCCAAGGAAGAGGAAGAGGCAGAAAAGTTACTTGAAGACGCTTTGATGCTTGAGAGATTGGGGTGCTTTGCTTTAGTTTTAGAAAAGGTTCCTGCTGCTTTAGCTGAAAGAGTCGCGAAATCAATTACTATCCCTGTCATAGGAATTGGTGCTGGGGGCGGAGTTGATGGGCAAGTCCTAGTGACACATGATATGCTAGGAATGACACATGAATTTAACCCTCGTTTTTTGAGAAGGTACTTGGATTTATACTCAGAAATGACCACTGCTTTTGAAAGCTACATTACAGATGTAAAAAATAAAGATTTTCCTAGCGAAAAAGAACAATATTAGGGTTGTGAAAATTCTTCATTTAGATACAAATCATCCTGCTTTACTAGAGCAACTTAATGCTGCTGGTTTTGAAAATCACAAAGATTATACTTCATCTAAAATTGAAATTGAAAAGAAAATTCATAATTATGACGGAATTATAATTAGAAGTAGGTTTTCAATCGATAAACATTTTTTACAACAAGCAAGTAAGCTTAAATTTATTGGTAGGGTTGGAGCAGGGCTTGAAAATATAGATTGTAGGTTCGCCTACTCTAAAGGTATTGACCTTATTGCAGCTCCTGAGGGAAACAGAAATGCTGTTGGAGAACATTCCTTGGGCCTGTTATTGTCACTTTTTAATAAATTAAATAAAGCTGATAAAGAAGTAAGGAAAGGAAAATGGATGCGTGAAGACAACAGGGGAATTGAACTCGATGGAAAAACAATCGGTTTAATTGGCTATGGGAATATGGGGAAAGCTTTTGCAAAGAAACTTAGAGGTTTTGATGTTAAAGTTTTGTGTTATGACATAAAACCGAATGTGGGTGATGAAAACTGCAAACAAGTTTCTCTTGAAAATTTACAGCAAAACGCTGATGTTTTAAGTTTGCACACACCGCAAACTGAAGACACAAAACAGATGATAAATGCAAATTTTATCAATAGTTTTAATAAAGAATTTTGGTTGATAAACACAGCACGTGGAACATCTGTGGTTACAAAAGACTTGGTAAAAGCTTTAAAAGGTGGTAAGATTTTAGGAGCTGGTCTTGATGTTTTAGAATATGAAAAATCCTCATTTGAGAACTTATTTTCCAACAATAAAATGCCTGAAGCTTTTAAATACTTAATTAGTGCTGACAATATTATTTTGTCTCCTCACGTTGCTGGATGGACAATTGA
>JABGXI010000057.1:0-20366 GCA_018675855.1 Flavobacteriaceae bacterium
CACTTTCCCCCAAACTGTAATAGGAATTACATCACCATAACCAACGGTAGCTAAAGAAACGGTTGCCCACCAAACTGAAGCAGTAATACTTGAGAAAACTTCTGGTTGAGCATCATGTTCTAAAAAATATATTGCTGAAGCAGAAAAAAGAATAGTTAATATTGAAAGAAAAAGAGTAAAATATAATTCGTGTTTCACAGAACTCAATGCTTTAATGAAAAGCTTTAAAGATTTGCTTCCTCTTCCAAGTTTGAAAATTCTTGTCAATCGAAACAATCGAAGGATTCTGAAAAATCGGCCATCGAGAAGCACAAATTGTTTTAGATAAAAAGGAAGGATAGAGATTAAATCAATTATACCAAAAAAGCTAAAAATGTAATTTTTTATTCCATTCCACTTATTCTCTTTGTAGCTAATATAGACTCTATAAACATATTCCAACGAAAATATAAGAATAGAAATTATTTCAAAATATTTGAAAAATCGATTAAATTTAATGTTGATGGATTGATGTGATTCCAACACCATGGCAATAATATTTGCGACAATTAGGCTATAGATAAAAACATCAAAGCGGTTTAATTTTTTCATAATATATTCGTTAGGTAAATTCGTCAAACCTATATTTTAAACCATAAGCTTGACACCAATAATATATAAATTTAAAAATTAATACGCTAGGTTTAATTTTTATTTTCAATACATCAATTCAAATAAAGAATAAACTAAAAGTTTATACAGTAATATTTTCTTTCTCTTTTTTCTCTAAAAAAACAACTATTTTAGTCGAAGAATTAATCTTCAATTTATTTAATAATGGAAACTGTTACTACAGTTACTTTTTTTTCCTTCACAAAAAATAAATTTTGGGCGTTTAAGCAAATGGGTATAGCACCCTTTAGAATGAATTCTGTTGAAGGGTTAAAGTTTTTTAAATTTCTAGGAACTGGAGGAGGAAAGGGCTTTAGCTTGTGGCCTGATTTTTCAACCTATGCTTTTTTAGGTGTATGGGATGATGAAAGTACTTATGTGAATTTTAAAAATACACACCCTATTTTTTTAGCTTATCAAAAAATGGCAGATACCCAAAGAGACTTGGTTTTAGAATCCCAAATGAGTCATGGAAAATGGAGTGGGGTGAATCCTTTTCAGCAAAATAAATCGTCAGATTTCAAAATAAAATCAAAACAGCCAGCTGTTGTAATTACTAGAGCTACATTACAATGGAATCGTCTTTTTTCATTTTGGTTAGCCGTTCCTGTTGCAACTAGAGCTATTGAAGAAGCCGAAGGCATACAGTATTTTAAAGGGATTGGAGAATGGCCATTTATTCAACAAGCGACCCTGAGTATTTGGGATGATTTTGAAGCCGTTAATACATTTGCATATAAAGGAAAAAAACATTCAGAAATTATTAAAAAAACACGTGAAAAAAAATGGTATAAAGAAGACCTTTTTTCTCGTTTCCACTTAATTTCAGATCTCACTAAAACACTTTAACATGAAGCAAATAATTGTTGTAGGCGCAGGAATTGGAGGACTTGCCACTAGTGTTCGTTTAGCTTTAAAAGGATATAAAGTGCATGTATTTGAAGGAAATCATTTCCCAGGGGGTAAATTATCAACTTTCGAAAATAGTGGTTATAGATTTGATGCTGGCCCATCACTATTTACAATGCCTCATTTTGTAACAGAACTTTTTAAAATGGCGGGTGAAAACGCTGAAGATCATTTTAGATATTCAAAGAAAGAAGTTGCGTGTAATTATTTTTGGACAGATAAGACTAAATTTAAAGCTTATTCAGACAAAAAGGCTTTTCTTGACGAAGTATCTCATGTTTTCAATGAACCAAATGAAAATGTAGAGCAGTATCTTCAAAAAGCTAAGAAAAAATATCAACTTACAACCTCATTATTTCTTGAACAATCGCTTCATAAACTTAAAACCTATCTTTCATTAGACACTATAAAAGCATTTTCACAATTACATCTTTTTGAGCTACAAAAAACTCTACATCAGGCAAATGATGATGCTTTTACTTCAGACAAACTAGTACAGCTTTTTGACCGTTATGCCACCTATAATGGATCAGACCCTTATCAGACCTCCGGAATAATGACCCTTATTCAACATTTAGAGGGTGCTTACGGAACTTTTGTGCCAGAGGGTGGAATGATTGCCATCACAAATTCGATATTCGCTCTTGCGAAACGCCTGGGTGTTACTTTTGATTTTGATTCACCTGTACAAGAAATTGTAGTTAAAGGAAAATTAGTAAAGGGTGTTCAAGTCCATAATTCTTTTCATGCTGCAGATATAGTAGTTTCAAATATGGATATTTATCCTACTTACAAGAAGTTGCTTCCTAAACTAAAAGCTCCAAAAAAACAATTATCTCAAGAACGCTCCAGTTCTGCCGTAATTTTTTATTGGGGAATACAAAAAATCTTTAACACATTAGAACTACATAATATTTTCTTTTCCGATGATTACAGAGCAGAATTTGATGCCATTTTCAAAGAAGAAACAGTTTCTGACGACCCCACCATTTACTTAAACATCACATCAAAAGATGTTCCTGGAGATGCTCCTGCTGGCTGTGAAAACTGGTTTATAATGATTAACACCCCCCCAGATAAGGGTCAAGATTGGGATGAAATGGTTTCTAAATTAAGAACCATTGTAATAAATAAACTTTCAAAAGAATTAGCGGTAAATTTAGCGTCACTTATTGTTTGTGAAGAAGTATTGACGCCTCCTTTAATTCAATCAAAAACACAATCCCATCTTGGTGCTTTATATGGCTCTTCAAGTAACAATTCATTTGCTGCTTTTTTAAGGCATCCTAATTTTTCAAGTCGTATAAAAAATCTTTATTTTTGTGGAGGAAGTGTCCATCCTGGGGGAGGAATTCCTCTATGTTTACTCTCCGCTAAAATTGTAGATGAATTGATACCTTCTGCAAACTCATGAATAGTGACTCTCTTTTAACAAAACAAAATATTTCCATTGGCTTAATATGGCTATTTCATGTTTCAGGAATGATAGGTATTATTTATGGTGACGCACTTTGGTTTGTTAAAGCAACTCCTTTAAATCTATCACTTAGTTTTATATTGCTCATACTTAACACCAAGCTAAATAAAAAAGTATTTTATCTAGTTATAGCATGTTTTTTCACAGGAATGTTGGCTGAGATTATTGGTGTTAAGTATGGTTTCCTTTTTGGTAATTATTCTTATGGTGAAGCTCTTGGGATTAAAATTATGGGGGTCCCAATTACTATTGGATTAAATTGGTGTATTCTTATCTTTATTACAGGATTTATTGCTCAATATTTTACAGATTCTCTTTTAGCTAGAATCTTTACAGGGGTAGTACTTATGTTATTTTTAGATTTAGTGATGGAACCCGTTGCGCCAAAATTGGACTTTTGGACTTTTGAGAGTGGTCTAGCATCATTTCATAATTATTTAGGATGGACGATAGTTGCTATACCATTACAATGGGCCTTTCATTATTTTAAAATCAAAATTAAAGGACCTTTTCCTATTCATTTGTTTTTACTTCAAGTTTTGTTTTTCCTGATACTTTTATTAAAGTTAAATACCTTACAACTCTAAAGAAAAAAGTAAATGAAAAAAATAGCGTATTTATTTCTTTTATTAATGATTTTTCAGTCATGTAATAATACTTTCACTAATCAGGTAGTTTCTGCGAGTCTTAAAATAGATTCCAAAGATTCACTCAAACTAAATCAGGTAATAAATTTTAACCTCATAGAGTATCCGGGAGTTTTTTTAAAATCTGAAGGATTAGAAGAATGGCAAGATTTTAAAAAACTTCACGAGTCTTTAAAACGCTTATCTGATTTAAATCTGAGAGATATTCAAGTTGATTTATTGTCACTCTCAGGACGATTAAAAGAAGTTTCTAAAAAGACATTGCCAGGGACTTTAGAAGTCCCTCAAATTAGAAGCCGATTAAAAGTTGTGGAAATGCAAGCTCAAAAATCTCGCTATTTCACACAATATTATCGTGAAGACTCTTTAATTCCCTCTTTAAACAAACTTTATGAATCATATAATGCTCTAGTTTCAAGAATGACAACCTTAGATGCTGAAAATGCCGCAGTATCCCAAAAAAATATTCAGAAAAATTAATAAGAGGAATTTATTTGATTTTCAATTGAGAGCATTGAAAAGGAAGAATTAGTTTCATTAATTGCTTTTTTAATTACATCAATATGACGATCAAATTTTGAAGTGTCTTCTGTGAAAGGTGTTATTTTTGAATATATTTCAAGAAGAATTGAATCAGACTGTAGACATTTATCTAAAGTTGAATTTTTAAGAATATCAACAGAAGATATTAACAATTGATTAAAATTAAATCCACCTATTACCAGGTCATCATATGACATGCCTAAGGTTTGAATTTCACTTAAAACCTCTTGAAAAAAACGATTTCTTAGAAGAGCTTCTTGATTGAAAAAACGCTTTTCTTCAGAAGCATTAGCCTCGTCAGCCGCTTTTAAATAGATTAGTTTCGCATTTTTTAAATGCGTAAGTAGCTTTTCTAATTGTGCGATATATTGATTTTGTTTTCCCATGTCTTAACTAATATCAAGATAGTTAAAGCATTATTGATTTTTTGCTAACTCTAAACTTTATATTAACAGATTATCATCTTTAAATTCAAAAGTTGTTTCCCTCAAAATAGCAGCACTATTAATTACCCTATGTATAAATTTATCTTCATGAAATTTAGGGGCTGGTAAGGCGTATTTTTTTGCTACAAACTCGTAGTATTCTTTTCTTTTTGGATGATGAGGTGATACCAGATTAAATATTCCTCCTTTTTCTATTGGTAGTTGGAGAATTGCTTCGATACCTCCTATGGCGTCTCTTTGAGTAATAAAGTTAATAACCCCTTCAGGATTTGCAATTAGTTTTCCTTGTAATTGAAAAATAGGATTTCTATCATAACCAATTAAACCACCTAATCTAACAATAATTGATGAAGGAGCATGATTTAATACCTCTTGTTCACAGCTTAATAATGCTTTAGCAGAATCTCTTTCAGGTCTTGGAGTTGTTGTTTCGTCACACACGCCGTTAATAGGACCATAAACAGAGATACTACTTAAAAAAATAATTTTTTTGATATCTAGTGGTTTAATTTTTTTTAGTAGTAAACGTATTTTTTGAACATAACTATTTGATTTATTTTTTCGGTTTGGCGGAAGGGATATTATTAGGCAGGATGCTTCATTAAAGAAATCAATGTTTCCTATTATATTTTGTGAAGTAATCTCAATTTTACAATACTCTAATCTATTTTTTTTAAGTAACTTAATTCCTTGATCACTTCTTCTAGAAGCTTTTACCTGCCATTTTTTCTTTTGTAAATCTAAACCAAGAGGAATTCCTAGCCAACCACAACCTAAAATTCCTACAACTTTCATTTCCAAAAATTTTATCCAAAATACCTATATATTTTTATTAATAAAGCCTGTGTGTTGAAATAATCTTATTAATTTCATTAAGAATTTGCTATATTTAGAAAACACCAACACTTTATTTGTTATGCCAATAAAAAGTTTTCAAGGCGAACGTGCCCAAAAAGTAAAACCGACTCCAAGTAAATTATTGGTTTCAGATATCATGACACGTCAATTAATTCTATTTAATCCAATGCAAACGATTCATGAAGTTATGGAAGCATTTATTAAGTATAGGATTTCGGGAGGTCCCGTAGTAAACAATGATGGAGATCTAGTAGGGGTTATCTCTGAAGCTGATTGTATGAAAGAAATTTCAGATAGCCGATATTTTAATATGCCTATATTGGATAAGTCTGTTGCTCATTTTATGACTAAAAAAGTAGATACCATAGCGGGTAATATAAGTGTGTTTGACGCAGCAGCATTATTTTCTAAATCAACTAGAAGACGTTATCCTGTTATGGAAAAAAATCTTTTAGTTGGCCAAGTAAGTAGAAAAGATATTGTAATCGCTGCCCTTAACATGAAAAGTCAAACATGGCGTTAAGTATATATTGTTTTTGCCGCTCTATAAGTATTAGCATGCGCTTCAATAATCACCTTTATGTCCTTGGAATATCCACCTCCCATACTGCATTGAAGTGGAATGTTTCTTTCATTACATTGTTTTAACACAAATGCATCTCTTTCTTTACATCCTTCAACGGTAAGATTTAACCTACCCAGCTTGTCAGTGCCTAAAACATCTACACCAGATAGATAAAAAATAAAGTCAGGTTTAATATTGTCTATCAATGCAGGAATTATTTTTTTGATTTTACCCAAATATTTTTTATCGCCAGTATCATCCTCTAGCGCAATATCCAAGTCACTTTTTTCTTTTCGAAATGGATAATTTTTTGCTCCATGAACAGAAAGAGTAAATATTTTTGGGTTTGATTCAAAAATAGCAGCAGTACCATTTCCTTGATGTACATCTAAGTCAAGAATTAATATTTGAGATGCTTTCTTTTTGTCAAGTAAATATTGAGCTGCAATAGCCTGGTCATTGAGTAAGCAAAAAGCTTCTCCACAATCAAAAAAAGCATGGTGTGTTCCTCCTGCAATATTCATGGCTATTCCTGTTTTTAATGCTTTTTCACACCCCATAATAGTCCCCCCTGCTATCATAAGTTCTCTTTCTACCAATTCCTTTGTAAGAGGAAAACCAATATTTCGAACCTCTCTTTTAGTTAAATTTAAATTTATAAGCCTTGTCACATATTCTTTGTTATGAATACGTAATACATTTTCTAATGTGACTTTGTTTGGTGTAAAAAAATCAGATGGTTCACAGGTTCCTTCCAGGAGTAATTGTTGCGGAAGAAGTTCATATTTTTCCATAGGGAAACGATGATTTTCTGGAAGTGGGAGCCTATATATAGGATGATATGCTATCGGTATAAAAGAAATTAACTCCATTTAATGGATGGACAATCCTGTTTTGGTGTCTTCTGCTTCAGGAGAAACAAACACAAAATGACCTTCGTTATTTTCTCCCAATAAGATCATTCCATTACTTTCAATTCCTTTAAGGGTCCTTGGTTGAAGGTTGGTCAAAAGAGCAACTTTTTTCCCCATAAGTTGTTCTGCATTAAAGTCTAAAGCAATACCTGAAACAACAGTCCTTTCTTCCGATCCAATTCTAACTGTTATCTCCATCAATTTTTTTGTTTTGGACACTTTTTTAGCAGCAACAATAACAGCTACTTTGAGATCCAATGCAGCAAAATTTTCAAAACTTGTTTTGGGTTTTAATGGTAAAATTGTAACGGCTTCTGTTTTATTTACTAGACTTCTCGCTTTTAATTTTGAGCGTTGAAACTCCATTTGTTCATCTTCAACTTTTTGAAATAGAAGTGTTGCTGGTTTAATTAGATGTCCTGATGGGATTAGTATAGTATTCGTTGAAACGTCCTTCCATTTTAAATGGGTCACATTTAAATTTAACATATTTTTTAATTTGGAAGCTGTAAAGGGTAAAAGAGGTTCACTAAGTACAGAAAGACCGGTTGCGATTTGAAGTGCTGTATTCATAACGGTTTTAACGCGCTCAGGATTTGATTTAATAAGTTTCCAAGGCTCTGAATCGGCTAGATATTTATTCCCAATTCTTGCAAGTTGCATTAAAAGCTGACTTGCTTCTCTGAAACGATAAAGCTCAATAGAAGTTCCAATTTTTTTGGGAAGCAGCCTCATTTCTGAAAGAACATCAAGGTCAATTTCTATAAGTTCAGAAGGCTTCGGAATTTTCCCAGCATAATATTTATTTGTAAGGACAACTACACGGTTAATAAAATTTCCATAAATAGCTACTAATTCATTATTGTTTCGTGCTTGAAATTCATCCCAGGTAAAGTCATTGTCTTTTGTTTCTGGTGCATTTGCTGTTAATACATAGCGTAAAACATCCTGATGTTCAGGAAATTCCTCTAAATATTCATGTAACCAAACTGCCCAGTTTTTAGATGTAGATATTTTCTGACCTTCTAAATTTAAAAATTCGTTAGCAGGAACATTTTCTGGTAAAATATATTCTCCAGAAGCATGAAGCATGATTGGAAAAATAATACAGTGAAAAACAATATTATCTTTTCCAATAAAATGTACCAATTGTGTATCCTTATCTTTCCAATAAGGTTTCCAGTCAATTCCTTTTTGATCTGCCCATTCTTTTGTAGATGAAATATATCCTATTGGAGCATCAAACCAAACATAGAGGACTTTCCCCAATTCTCCTTTTAAAGGCACTGGTATCCCCCAGTCTAAATCACGGGTAACTGCTCTTGGTTTTAAACCAGTATCAATCCATGATTTTACTTGACCATAGACATTTGGTTTCCAATCTTTTTTATGCCCCTTAAGAATCCAATCGCTAATAAATTTTTCATACTTATTTAAAGGAAGGTACCAATGTTTTGTTTTTTTTAATTCAGGCTTTGCACCACTAATTGTTGATTTTGGATTAATAAGTTCTGTGGCACTTAAACTGCTGCCACAGCTCTCACATTGATCTCCATAAGCCTCTGCATTTTGACATATTGGACAGGTTCCCAAAACAAATCTATCCGCTAAAAATTGTTGAGCTTCAGGATCATATAATTGATCCGAATTTATTTCCTCAAAAATCTTTTTTTCATTTAATTGTTTAAAGAACCCTTGTGCTGTTTTATGATGAATTTTTCTGGAAGTGCGAGAATAATTATCAAAAGTAATACCAAATTTTTGAAAAGAATCTCTAATGATATGATCATAAGTATCAATAATTTCTTGAGGAGTTTTTCCTTCTTTTTTTGCTTTTAGTGAAATGGCTACACCGTGCTCATCGCTTCCACAAATAAAAGCAACATCTTTTCCTTGGCCTCGCAAATAACGAGTGTAAATATCAGCAGGTATATACACTCCAGCTAAATGCCCAATATGAATGGGACCATTAGTATAGGGAAGGGCTGCGGTTATTGTATAACGTTTTGGCATAATGGTCACTTCATTTTTTCAAAAATAAACAATTATATTCCTATTTAAATTACAAAAGCACGTCTTTTAATTTCTCTAAATCATACTATCATTTCGGAACACAACTTCATAGATCAAAAAGAAGAAAAAATAGCTATTGCTTTCTTTTGAAAAAGTCAAAAAAACTTCAGTTTTATTTTATGTTGAATTGGTTATTATTATGAAGTTTGATTTTCAATTGATAATGCGTAAAGGCAAAAAAAATCTCTTTAATTTCACTTGAGCACTTCATCTTTTAAAAATAATATAGATTATTGTTTTGACATTATTTAAAAGTTAATCACAAAATTTTTTACATTAATACAAATCAACAATCCTATATACAATTAAATTATTACTTAGTTTTTGAGTTAAAACAATGTTTTATATGTAACAAATTGTTTTAAATAATTACTTTTGTTTAAAATTTAATGTTATGAGAACTATTGCTTCAACCGTTGCTGCATATATTAAGACTAAGCCTTATTTATCATCTGCTCTTTCAGACGGAATCATAAATCTTACTTCATTAGCCAGAAAAATCCAGCCCGATATCGAAAATGTAATGAGAAAAACAGTAAATCGGGGAGCCATTGTAATGTCTTTAAAGCGCGCTTCGGATGATGCAGAATTTTCAACAGATTCAGATAAAATTACAGGAGTTTTGAAAAATATGGGTGATATTACCGTTAGATCTTCTCTTATTGATTACAGCTTTTCTATTTCTGAAACTTTATTGTTAAATCAAGCTCATTTATTAAAAGAAATTGAACATAAAAAAGAAGTTTTTTATACTTCATCAAGAGGAGTAGCGGAGTCAAATATTATTGTAAGTCAAAACATTTCTGAGTTAGTGGATACTATTTTCAATGCTGAGACTTGTCATTCTAAAGTCGAAAACTTATCTTCTATTACGATAAAACTTCCCACAGAAAATGTAACCATTCCTGGAATTTATTATTTTATTTTTCAACGCCTTTCATGGGAGGGAATTAATGTAAATGAAATAATTTCTACCTCAAATGAATTTACCATTTTAATTGACGAGCAGCAGGTGAGTGGTGCTTTTGAAGAAATTAAGAAGCTGAAGTCTCTTTAATAAAAACTAAACTTTGTAATATGCTAGTTAGTTTTTTAATCTCATCAATTGATTGAATTGATAATAGCAACTTTGGACCATTTTGAGTGCTTTTTTCTTTTAATTTTAATCGACTAGGAGCCTTTTGAATTTGCATTAATAAAAAAGAAAAAGATTCTGTTTGGAAAAATGGGCTTTGTTGATCAGAAACAAAATAACAAATACAACTTCCTCGTTTGATAATCAGTCGTTCAATACCTAATTGAGTAGCTACCCATTTAAGGCGCATACTCTCTAAAAGTTCGATAGTAGCCTCAGGAAGAGGCCCAAAACGATCTAAAAGAATTTGTTCAAAGTCATCTAACTCAGAAGGAGTTTTTACCTGACTAAGTTCTTGGTAAAGTGCAAGACGTTCTTTGACAATGTTAACATAATCATCAGGAATAAATAATTCTAAATCGGTATCAATCTGAACCTCTTTTACGTAGGCTTTTATTTCATCATTTTGATCATCATCATAAATTTCTTTAAACTCATTTTCTTTGAGCTCATCAATTGCTTCTTGAAGAATTTTTTGATACGTCTCAAAGCCCATTTCATTTATAAAGCCACTTTGTTCCCCGCCTAATAAATCTCCTGCACCTCTAATTTCAAGATCTTTCATTGCAATTTGAATTCCTGAGCCAAGTGCTGAAAACTGTTCGATTGTTTTAATTCTTTTTTGGGCATCACTACTCATTGCACTGTGAGGAGGAGTTATGAAATAGCAAAAAGCTTTTTTATTGCTTCTCCCTACTCTTCCTCTCATTTGATGGAGGTCACTTAAGCCAAAATTATTGGCGTTATTTATGAAGATTGTATTAGCATTTGGAACATCCAGTCCATTTTCAATAATAGTAGTAGCAATTAGAATGTCGTATTCCCCTTCCATAAAACCTAACAATGTTTTTTCAAGCTTATTTCCTTCTAATTTACCATGTCCAATGGCAATTCTTGCATCTGGAACCAAACGCTGAACAAGACCCGCTATCTCCGTAATATTTTCAACTCTATTGTGAATGAAATATACTTGACCACCCCTTTGTAATTCATACATTATTCCATCTCTAATAAGAGTTTCACTAAATCGAACTACCTCACTTTCAATAGGATATCTGTTTGGAGGGGGGGTTGCTATTACCGATAAATCTCTTGCTGCCATTAAACTAAACTGTAAAGTTCTAGGAATGGGTGTAGCTGTTAAGGTTAATACATCAATATTAGCTTTTAGAGCTCTTATTTTTTCTTTAACAGCAACACCAAATTTTTGTTCTTCATCCACAATAAGTAATCCTAAATCTTTGAAAACAACATTTTTATTTACTAACTGATGTGTGCCAATTAAAATATCGATTTTTCCAGTCTCAAGATCTTGTAATATTTGAGTACGATCTTTTGAAGACCGAAATCGGTTTATATAATCTACTCGAACAGGTAATTCTTTTAATCGGCTTGAAAATGTTTTATAGTGTTGGAAGGCAAGTATAGTGGTAGGGACTAAAATCACCACTTGTTTACTGTTGTCTGCAGCTTTAAATGCAGCTCTTATAGCCACTTCAGTTTTTCCAAAACCAACATCACCACAAACTAAACGATCCATAGGTTGTTGCGACTCCATGTCTTCTTTCACGGCTTGGGTTGCCTTTCCTTGGTCTGGTGTGTCCTCATACATAAATGAGGCTTCTAATTCCCATTGAAGGTAACTGTCTGGGTCAAAGGAAAACCCAATTTTTTGACGTCTTTTAGCGTATAATTCAATTAGATTAAAAGCAATTTCTTTAACCTTGGTTTTTGTTTTTTGCTTTAATATTTTCCAAGCTTTTGAGCCTAATTTATAAATTTTTGGAACTGAACCATCCTTCCCATTATACTTACTAATTTTATGTAATGAGTGAATGCTGAGGTAAAGAATGTCTCGTTCCCCATAAATTAATTTAATTGCTTCTTGCCACTTATCTTCAACTTCAATTCGCTGAAGTCCTCCAAAGGTTCCTATTCCATGGTCAATATGGGTAACATAATCTCCCACTTCCATTTGAGTTAATTCTTTAAGATTTAAAGCTTGTTTTCTTGTGAGGTCAGATTTAAGTTTATATTTATGATACCGCTCAAATATTTGGTGGTCTGAAAAACAAGCCCATTTGGCTTCTAAATCTTCAAAACCTTCAAAAATCGAAACCTCTTTTGTTTTGTAGTGAACGGTTTTTTCTAATTCTTGAAAAATATCATGAAAACGTTTGGTTTGCTCTTTATTGCTACAAAATAAGGTGTTTTCAAAGCCATCATTATGATTGTCATTAAGATGGGTAATTAACAAATCGAATTGTTTATTAAAAGCAGGTTGAGGACTCTGCTTAATATGAATTAGCTCCTTAACACTAAGTTGATCCGTGCGTTCAAGCACAAGCACAGATTTACCTATACTATCACGAACCCATTCTTTTTTATTTACAAAAAGAATTTCAGGAGGGTATTGGGTGGTAGCCTGAAGAGTCGAAAAAGTTTCTATCGCTTTGTCATATAATGTTTGTAAACGATCTGTAGTTTTATCAAAATTGAAAAATATGAAACTACTTTGCGTTGGGAAAAAATCTAAAATTGTTTTTCGCTTATCGGTAAAGTCATTATTAGAGGTGTCAGGCAATAATTCAATAGAATCAAAAGATGTAATTGATCGCTGAGTCTCCACGTCAAAACTACAAAGACGCTCTACGGTATCATCAAAAAATTCAATCCTGTAAGGATGCTGGTAAGCAAAAGAAAAAACATCAATGATTCCCCCACGAACAGCAAATTCTCCTGGACTCGTAACAAAATCGACACGCTCAAAGTTCATTTCAAAAAGACTTTCATTAATGAAACTTAAAGAAAGAGTAGTATTTTTAATTACCTTAAAAGTTATTCGCCTTAGGGTGTGTTGAGAAATTATTTTTTCAAAAACTGCTTGAGGATAGGTTACCACTATTCGTGGTTTTTTATTGGCACTTATTTTTTTTAATACTTCAGAACGAAGCAGCACATTTGCGTTATCAGTTGTTTCTTGGGCATAAGGTTGTCGATAACTAGCAGGAAAATAGAGTACGTCTTCGGGATTCAGTAAACGTTCAAAATCATTAAGGTAATAAGCTGCTTGTTCTGCGTTATCTACTAATATAAGGAGGGTATGTTGTTGTCTTTGAAAGGCTGCAGCAACTCTAAAGGAAAAACCAGAACCTACAAAACCTTTTATGTGAATACACTGCGTCTCAAAAAATGCTTTTTCTATTGCTTTTTGTGAGTCTAAAGTATCAAAAACGGCTAAAGTCGAGTTGATTGTATTTTTTTGGCCAAGGTACAAATTCGAATAATTAAATTGAATTTTATTTCGTTAATAACTCAGGGTAAAACCATTTTTTCTGTCAAAGGATAATAAGTACATTCGTTTTTATGTATTTAATATTTGATACCGAAACGACTGGCTTACCCAAACGATGGAAAGCTCCACTTACGGACAGTGAAAACTGGCCACGTTGCATTCAGATTGCTTGGCAAATCCATGATATTAAAGGTGCCTTGATTCGCCATGAAGATTATTTGATATTACCCGATGGTTTTACGATTCCCTTTGATTCGGAAAAAATACATGGAATCTCAACAGCATTAGCTGAGAATCAAGGAACTCCTTTAGCAGAGGTATTAAATAAATTTCATACTGCTTTAAACGAAGTGGATTTTGTGGTTGGACATAATGTAAGCTTCGACCGAAATATTATGGGGGCAGAATACCTCCGTTCAGGTCTTGAAGATGTTTTTGAGCAGAAAGCGGTAATTGATACTTGCACTGAAGAGACTGCCCGGCTATGCCAAATTACAGGTGGGCGGGGAGGAAAATTCAAGCTTCCCACTCTTTCAGAGCTATATTATTTTTTATTTCAAGAACGCTTTGAAGATGCTCACAATGCCACAGCAGATGTAGAGGCTACTACAAGAGCTTTATTTGAACTATTACGCAAAGAATTTATTCATCCTAAAGCATTTGATAATCAAGACTTACAGACACAAGATTTAAAAGTACAACCTCCATTTAAATCAGCTGGTTTAAGCCATCAAAATCTTAAAAAAGCCTCAGAAAAATTAATAAAAAAAGAAAGCCCAGCACAAACTATTTCAATTTCACGGGCTGATAGTTCTGCACTGTCCATCGCACCTTTTGTTCATTTACACAACCATTCACAGTTTTCAGTTTTACAAGCAACTTCAAGAGTTAGTCAATTGGTTACAGCCACAGCTGAATATAAAATGCCTGCAGTTGCACTAACGGACCATGCTAATTTAATGGGTGCTTTTCATTTTATAAAAGCTATAAATACTCACAATAAAGCTTTAAAGGAAGGAGAACAAACTATTAAACCTATTGTTGGTTGTGAATTTTACGTTTGTGATGACCACACTGATAAATCACGAAGAGATGATGGATATCAGATTGTATTTTTAGCTAAAAATAAAAAGGGATATCATAACCTGGTAAAAATGACTTCTATAGCTTACGTTAATGGATTTTATTATGTCCCTAGAATTGACCGAAAGGTAGTACAGCAGCATAAGGAGGACTTAATAGTATTAACAGGAAATACTTACGGTGAAATAGCCTCTAAAATATTAAATTTAGGAGACCGACAAGCAGAAGAGGCTTTGCTATGGTGGCGCAAAGAGTTTAAGGATGATTTGTATGTAGAATTAATGCGCCACAATGAGGAGGGAGAGGATCGTGCCAACACTGTTTTGGTTCGTCTAGCCAATCAGTACAATCTTCCTTTAATTGCCACAAACAATACGTATTATACCAAAAAAGAAGAGGCAAACGCACATGATATTTTATTGTGCGTAAAAGAAGGTGAAAAGCAGGCCACACCTATTGGAAGAGGTCGAGGATTTCGTTATGGATTCCCCAATCAAGATTATTACTATAAGTCTCCTGATGAGATGAAGACGCTCTTCCAGGATCTTCCAGAGGCCATTTTAAACATTGAAGCTTTAGTAGCTAAAATTGAATTTTTTGATTTAGCTCGTGAGGTTTTGCTTCCTAAGTTTGAAATTCCAAAAATATATCAAGTGCCAGACGACTCAGATGGTAAAAAAGGCGAAAATATCTACTTAAATCATCTTACTTATCAAGGAGCAGAAAAAAGATATGGTACTTTAAGTGATGAAATAAAAGAACGTATTGATTTTGAGCTTGGAGTAATTGCTAAAACAGGATATCCAGGATATTTTTTAATTGTTCGAGATTTAATTGCAGCAGCGAGAGAATTGGGCGTGTCTGTTGGACCAGGTAGAGGTTCTGCAGCTGGTTCTGTTGTGGCCTATTGCCTAAAAATTACCAATATTGATCCAATTAAATATAATTTACTTTTTGAGCGGTTTCTTAATCCAGATCGTGTTAGTATGCCCGATATTGACATTGATTTTGATGACGAAGGAAGGAGTAAGGTTATGGACTATGTTATCGATAAATATGGGTCTAATCAAGTAGCTCAAATAATAACCTACGGAACAATGGCAGCTAAATCTTCCATTCGAGATACCGCCAGAGTCCTAGATCTACCACTTGGTGAAGCAGACCGGATTGCCAAGCTGTTACCCAACATAAAACTTGGGAAGATTTTATCATCAACTGATGCTGAGTTAAAAGAAAATCTTCGTAATGATGAAATTTTACGAGTTAATGAAATAAAAAACCTTGCAGAAGAAGACAGTCTCTCTGGAGAAACTATTCAACAAGCAAAAATACTTGAGGGCTCATTAAGAAATATAGGAACACATGCCTGTGGGGTTATTATTACCCCTGATGATATCACCCAATTTGTTCCGGTCGCTACTGCTAAAGATTCTGATTTGTATGTCACTCAATTTGATAATTCCGTTGTAGAAGATGCCGGGTTATTAAAAATGGATTTTTTAGGATTAAAAACTTTAACGCTCATAAAGGACACTGTAAAATTAGTTAAGTATAAACACAATGTTGATCTTGATCCAGACACTTTTGCGTTAGATGACGAAAAAACGTACGAACTTTTTCAAAGGGGAGATACAGTAGGTATTTTTCAATATGAATCTGCAGGAATGCAGAAGTATTTAAAAGATTTAAAACCTACGGTTTTCGCAGATTTAATTGCAATGAATGCTTTGTACCGTCCTGGACCTTTAGAGTACATTCCAAGTTTTGTTGACCGTAAAAATGGCAAAGAAGATATAAGTTATGATTTGCCAATAATGGCAGAGTATTTGGAAGAAACTTATGGGATTACTGTATATCAAGAACAGGTGATGTTGTTGTCTCAAAAATTAGCGGGCTTTTCAAAAGGTGAAGCAGATGTACTTCGCAAGGCAATGGGGAAAAAGATATTTTCATTACTTCAAAAGCTAAAACCTCAATTTATTGATGGTGGAATAAATAATGGACATCCCCAAGAAGTATTAGAAAAAATATGGAAAGATTGGGAGGCTTTTGCTGCCTATGCTTTCAATAAATCACACTCTACATGTTATGCTTTAATAGGATATCAAACGGCTTATTTAAAAGCACATTACCCAGCAGAATATATGGCTGCTGTTTTGTCAAATAACATGAATGATATTAAGCAAGTAACATTTTTTATGGAAGAATGTAGACGCATGGGACTTAATGTACTTGGTCCAGATGTGAATGAGTCTTTTTACAAGTTTGCTGTTAATGATGACCAGGCCATTCGTTTTGGAATGGGAGCCATAAAAGGAGTTGGAAAAGGGGCCGTAGAAACCATTATTGAGTACCGTAAAGACGGACGCTATACCTCGATATTTGATCTAGTAAAGCGAATCGATTTGAGGGCTGCGAATAAAAAAGCATTTGAAAATCTAGTCCTTGCTGGTGGTTTTGACTCTTTTTTAAATGTGAACCGTTCTCAATACCTTAATCCTGATGGAGATGGGATTACTTTTCTTGAAAAGACATTACGGTTTGGCGCAAAATATCAAGAAAATTTAAACTCATCTCAAACGAGCTTATTTAGCGAAGAAACTACAAATACCTATCAAGATTTAACAATTCCAGCTTGTGAGCCATGGACAAATTTAACACGCTTAAAAAAAGAAAAAGAAGTAGTAGGTATATACATTTCTTCACATCCTTTAGATGATTTTACACATGAGATTGATCATTTTGTGAATATTACACTTAATCAAATAGGAGACTTAAATGACTTTCTTAGAAAAGAGCTCAATATTGGAGGTATTGTAAACGACATTCAGCACTTGGAAAGTAGAAATGGAAAAGGATGGGCCCGTTTTGTTTTAGAAGATTTTACAGACCAATACGAATTTAGAATTTTTGGTGAAGATTATTTGAAGTACAGACACTTTTTGGTAGTGAATCAATTTATTAGAATCCGAATAATGATTCGTGAAGGATGGACTAACAGAGAAACCGGAAAAGTAGGGGCTCCAAGAATGCAATATTTGCAATTTGAAATGCTTCAAAATACGGTAGAAAATAATGCTAAAAAATTAACGCTACAATTGGAAATATCTCAGCTTGAACAAGAAAAAATCAAACAACTTGAAGATGATTTAAGACTTTTTAAAGGAGATAATCAACTCATATTTAATGTTTATGATTCAAATAAAAAAGTGAAATTAGCTTTAAAAAGTAAAAAACAAAAGATTAAAATTACATCAGAATTACTAACCTTATTGGATAAGAACAACTGGCAGTATAAGTTGAATTAAATGTATCGATAAAACCCATTCGTTGATAAGTAAATTTGATTATGTGAATTCATAGGATTCTTTTAAAAGAAGTACATTTGCGAATACAAAATAAATATAAAATGGCATTAGAAATTACAGACGCAACTTTTGATGAAGTTGTACTTAAATCAGACAAGCCTGTTCTCGTTGATTTTTGGGCAGCATGGTGTGGTCCCTGCAGGATGGTAGGTCCAATTATTGAGGAGATTAGTAACGATTATGACGGAAAAGCAGTCGTAGGGAAAGTGGACGTTGATGCAAATCAAGAATTTGCAGCAAAATATGGAGTTCGAAACATTCCAACTGTTTTAGTTTTTGATAAAGGAGAGCTTGTAGGAAGGCACGTTGGTGTATCGCCAAAAACAACATATGCAGAAGCTATTGACGCGGTTTTATAGAACGATAAGTTCATTTATGTAAATCTTCTTTGTTTTTGAAGACTAATTGTTTGGCAAATTCAAAATCGAGCGTATATTTGCACACGTTAATTAGGTCTGGTAGTTCAGTTGGTTAGAATACATGCCTGTCACGCATGGGGTCGCGGGTTCGAGTCCCGTCCAGACCGCCAATAAAGAAGTTGTGTGTTGTTAGCTTGAGTTTAGACTCAATTTATACAACCAGTGAGAAGCTTTCCATTTAATATGGAGAGCTTTTTTTATTAAATAGTTTATATTCTGAATTCATGTATCTATTATTAAACAAGGTGCTTGTGAGTTGGAAAAAGTTATTTTAAAGTATTTTTTAATTATATTTACAATCATAATATTCCTTGAATTTAATTTTTTGAGAAATTTAAAAATAATATCAATATTCATTACTATGCTTTCCGCACTGACACTGGGTGCGCAAGACATAAACCTGAATTTAGATTTTAAAAACTCTCAGATTCGATCCCAACGTATTGAGCTTGGTCTAGAAGTTAATCCGAGCACTTCTTTTAACGGTACCCTTAAGATTTCATTTGGTACAACTTCTTCATCTGTTTCAATGACTACCCATGTTGTTGCTAGTATTTCAGATCAAGAGGATTTTACAGCTTATGAGAACAACACCAAAACATATTATTTCAAACAAGAAAATTTAACGCCCAACACGACTTATTATTTTAAGTGGTGGCTTGAAAGTTCCACTTTTGGGAATATTGAAAAGCAAGTAACTGCCCTTACAACGGCAGCTCCTTTTTCAGTGCTTCCATCTCAAAAATTCGAAATTCCTGAAGAGGGTTTAATCCCTGGAGACACTATTGGATTACTCAAATATGAAGATACAGATGGGACTTGGAAAAAGGTACAGACATATTACAAAACAACCTTAGGTTTAAAATCGGATGGATCACTTTGGGCGTGGGGGAGAAATTCCAAACGTCTTGTAATAAATCCTGCGAGTGAATCAGAGGTTGTATATGAGCCCCTACAAGTAATTATGCCTCCTGAACCAGATGATTTTGATCAAGATGGAGATGGCTACTTTGATGCTGACGAAGATCTAAATAATGGCCAATCAGACAAAACAGACTCTGATAGCACTCCGACTGATTCTGACGGGGACGGTTTTTCGGACGCCTTTGAAACTTTAATAGGCACAGATCCAAACGATGGAGAAATCACTTGGGAGGATGATCAAAAAATTTATAACTATTACATAACAAATTTAGTCAACTCAAGTAATCAGTTATTATTTCACGATTTTGCAGTTTCTAAAACTGCAGTCCTTGCAATTGAAAAAACCTCAAGAAAATTGTATTATTGGGGTGACGGTAATGGTAATATCCATCTTAATTCACGGTATCACAATTCTCACCTTCAAAACAGTAAACATTTAGCTGACAATCCCGATTCAAACGTATTACCTATAAATTATGCTTTAGGTGAGCTGCTTTCAGGAGAGCAGATATTAAATGATTTTCCCACTGTTATTGACACATTGCTTAGATGGGATAAAGTAGTAATCTCAAATAATTATGCAACTCCAAAAATACCAAACCTGAATAGTTTAGCCACTATTTTTGATACTACTGCAGCTGGAATAACAGAGGATGGAGCACTTTATGTCTGGGGTGTTATTGACGGGCTGATGCTTCCGAATTATGTAAATGTTAGTAATGGAAAAACATGGAATGATGTTAAAGTAGGAGATGCAATAATTGCCTTAGCCTCTGATGGAACAATTCACGAGATAGGAATGGAAATTCCAACTTCGGCCAATGCATCTACATTAGATAGAGATAATGACGGTGTTCCAGATCTAGACGATGCTTTTGAGTGGGACCCCGCATTTCAATATGATAATGATGATGACGGCTTTCCCAATAAAATAGAAGATCAGGTAGGAACCAACAAGAATAATCCTGACACAGACGGGGATGGTGTATTAGATGCTGAAGATCAACTACCTCTTGACCCTAATTACTCTTTAGATAAGGATCAAGATGGCCTGCCAGA
>JABGXI010000058.1:0-7218 GCA_018675855.1 Flavobacteriaceae bacterium
ATAGAAGAATATTTATTCATTCGTTAAGGTATGCTTCATTCCTAACAAAAGTACAAAACCGTTAGCACACCAAGAAAAAGAAAATGCGTTTATAAAATTCTAAAAAGGGTTGTTGCTTTTCGCTGAGTCTCTATCCATTCATTCTCAGGAATACTTCCTTCTGTAATTCCAGCTCCTACAAATAAAGTTAGTTTTCCATTTTTCCATTGTCCACATCTGAGATTGACAAAAAGATGTTTTTTCTCTTTTGTAATAATCCCTAAAAATCCAGTATAAAACAAACGATTATAGCCTTCCTCTGATTTAATAAATTCAATGGCTTTCTCTTTAGGTAATCCTCCTACTGCTGGTGTTGGGTGTAAAGTATTTATTAATGATTGAAGTGGCACTTTTAATCCTGGCATTTTAAAATGAGTACACAAATGCAATAAATTTCCTGTCCTCAAACTCAAAGGACCTTTGATGAAAATTTGATCAGAAGGAAATATAGTTTTCAAATCATTTGTCATTTCTTTAGTTACCATTGCTTGTTCTTCATATTCTTTAGCGGTCCATTTAGAAGGTTTATGTTGATTATATAGTTGTGTTCCAGCCAAAGACATTGTCTTGGTTTCTTTTGCTGTTGCATTAACCAGCTGTTCTGGGGAAGCTCCTAACCAAGTGCCTACTTTTGGATGATGCCATAAATACACTAAAGTCTCGGGATATAAGTTTTCTAATGCTAAAAATAAATTTACTGGCTTTTTTTTTGAAGGGAATGTTGAATGTCTAGAAACAACCACCTTATTGAAAACTCCAGAGTAAATTTGCTCTTTTGCACGTTTAATCAATTCAATGAAATCTATTTTTTTTGAAGCCTCTTCTTTAATTTGAAATTCTTGCTTTTCACATAAAGAAATATTTTTCCTCAGAAATATTTCATTTAAATCATCAGGGATATAATATGTTTCTTCTGTTTGTAAAAAAGGACTCATAATAAATCCTGAAACCAACATATCTTTGGTTGAATAAAGAGTGTTTTTGTTTTGGTAATAGACAATAACTTCTTCTGAATTTGGAACCCTAAAGCAAACAAAAGGATGTTGCCTGCCCCATAATTCAATAAGTTTATCTTGTAATGAATTCATATTGACTTTTTCTAATAATCAGTTGCGTGATTACTATTAGTAAAGGACTCATATTTTGAATATGCATAGATCATTACACTTTTTTTGTTCTGCTAAGATTTGTTTTTAGGTAATGTTAGCGTTGTTAACTTACAGCTAGAAATTAGCTCACCTGCTTGATTAGTTACTTTTATCTCCCAGATCTGAGTAGTAGATCCGTTATGAATGGCCTTTGCCTTTGCATAAACAAAACCATCTTTGATGCTTTTAAGATGATTACCTGACATTTCAATTCCTCTAACTATTTTGTTTTTAGACTTACTAAACATCTGGGCAGCAGCACTTCCAACAGTTTCGGCCAAAGCAAACGTTGCGCCTCCATGTAAAATTCCATCAGGTTGATGGATTTTTGGTGTTACAGGCATTTTTGCAATTAAATAATCTTCACCAAAATCAATAAAATCGATTGATAATGTTTGCATCAATGTTTGTGAATTGGATGAATTCATAAGTTCTAGAATCTCTTCTTTTTTCATAGGTTGTAAATTTAACTAAAATCTAAAAGGGCTCGTAACTACTTGAGATAAACTTCTAAGAAAACTATACCTTTGATTGACTTACTAATAAATTTTAAATGTCTAACAAAAATAAAAGAAAAGAAAAATCAAGGCTTCATCCGCGAAATAAAAATAAAGGACGCTATGATCTAAATGCACTAGTAAAAAAAAGTCCAGAATTAAAAGCTTTTGTGAAACCGAATAAACATGGTAATGACTCCATTGATTTTTCGAACCCTAAGGCTGTAAAAAAATTAAACAAAGCAATACTTAATTATTATTATGGAATTGTTTATTGGGATTTTCCTGACACTAATCTATGCCCACCCATTCCAGGAAGAGCAGACTATATTCATTACTTGGCAGATTTAATAAGCGACCATAATTTTGGTCGTACTCCAGAGGGCTCAAAAATTAAATGTTTGGACATTGGAACTGGGGCTAGTTGTATCTATCCAATTATAGGAGTTACGGAATACAACTGGAGATTTATTTCTACTGATATTGATTTAAAATCAATTGACAGTGCTAATAAAATAATCAGATCAAACCCTTCTCTTAAATCTAACATTGAGTGCAGGTTACAAAAAAACATTACTTCCATTTTTAATGGAATTCTTGACACTTCAGAATTTATTGATATTACCCTTTGTAATCCACCTTTCCATGAATCTATTGAATCTGCATTAAAAGAAAATCAACGTAAAGTTAAAAACTTAAGTGGAAAAATTGATAATGAAATCCTACGTAACTTTTCAGGAAACTCAAATGAATTAGTTTTTGAGGGAGGAGAATTAAATTTTATTTCCAATATTATCCATGAAAGTATAACTTTTGCAGAAAATTGTTTTTGGTTTACAACACTTGTTGCAAAGCAATCTAATTTAAAGGGTATTTATAAACTATTAAATAAAGAAAAAGCTACCGAGGTAAAAACTATAAAAATGGGAACAGGTAATAAAGTGTCACGAATTGTTGTTTGGACATTTCTCTCTAAAGAACAACAAAATGAGTGGAGAGAAAAACGTTGGAAATAATGTGCCTTTTGTACTTAAAAAAAGCACCTTATTAGGGTGCTTTTTAGTTTTTCAGTAAAGCAATATTACTTTACTTCTTCAAAATCTACATCTTGAACATCATCACCTCCTGTTGCATCGGGTCCTGGAGCATCACCTTTTGGTTGAGCTGCATCTCCTCCAGCTTCAGCTTGTGCCTTATACATCTCTTCAGAAGCATTTTTCCATGCTTCATTTACAGTCTCTAAGGCTTTATCAATAGCAGCAAAATCTTTAGAGGCATGTGCCTTTTTTAATTCTTCTAAAGCACTTTCAACAGGCGCTTTTTTATCATCTGAAAGCTTGTCTCCAAACTCCTTTAATTGTTTTTCAGTTTGAAAAACCATTTGATCCGCACTGTTAAGCTTATCAACTTCTTCTTTTACTTTCTTGTCTGCATCAGCATTTGCTTCTGCTTCTTTTTTCATTTTATCAATTTCCTCTTCTGTCAATCCTGAAGAAGCCTCAATACGAATATCTTGGGATTTTCCAGTGGCTTTATCTTGTGCACTTACTTTAATAATTCCGTTAGCATCAATGTCAAAAGTTACTTCAATTTGTGGAGTTCCTCTTTGCGCTGGGGGAAGCCCATCTAAATGAAAACGACCAATAGTATTATTGTCAGTCGCCATTGAACGCTCTCCCTGAAGAACATGAATTTCTACTGAAGGTTGATTATCTGCAGCTGTTGAGAAAACTTGAGATTTTTTGGTAGGAATAGTGGTGTTTGACTCAATTAGTTTGGTCATTACTGCACCCATTGTTTCGATTCCTAAAGAAAGTGGAGTAACATCTAATAAAAGTACATCTTTTACATCTCCTGATAATACTCCTCCCTGAATAGCAGCGCCTACAGCAACTACTTCATCAGGATTTACTCCTTTTGAAGGCTTCTTTCCAAAAAATTTCTCCACCTGCTCCTGAATTACAGGCATACGAGTCGAACCACCTACTAAAATTATTTCATCAATATCAGAGGTAGAAAGTCCAGCATCATCTAATGCCTTTTTAACAGGGGTCATAGAACGCTTCACTAAACTATCTGCTAACTTCTCAAAACTAGACCGGGTAAGAGTTGTTACCAAGTGTTTTGGTCCAGAATCTGTTGCAGTAACATAAGGCAAATTAATCTCTGTTTGTGCAGAAGACGATAATTCAATTTTAGCCTTTTCAGCAGCTTCTTTTAAACGCTGAAGTGCCATTGGGTCTTTTCGTAAATCTATCGACTCATCTTTTAAAAATGTTTCTGCTAAAAAATCAATAATAACTTGATCAAAATCATCTCCTCCTAAGTGAGTATCACCATTAGTCGATAACACTTCAAAAACTCCGTCTCCTAATTCAAGAATAGAAATGTCAAAAGTACCTCCACCAAGATCATAAACTGCTATTTTCTTGTCAGAACCACCTTTGTCCATCCCATATGCAAGAGCAGCAGCAGTAGGCTCATTTATGATCCTCTGTACTTTTAAACCTGCGATTTCACCTGCTTCTTTTGTGGCCTGACGTTGGGCGTCGTTAAAATAAGCTGGGACAGTTATAACTGCTTCAGTTATATCATGACCTAAATAATCTTCTGCTGTTTTCTTCATTTTCTGAAGAGTCATTGCCGATAATTCTTGAGGTGAATATAAGCGCCCATCTATATCAATCCGTGGAGTATCATTGTCTCCCTTTACAACTTTATATGCTAAATTCTTAAGTTCATTACTTGACTCAGAATATTTATTCCCCATAAAACGCTTAACAGAAGCAATTGTTTTTGTAGGATTAGTAACCGCTTGTCTTTTTGCAGGATCACCAACTTTGATTTCACCTCCTTCAACAAAGGCAATTACAGAAGGAGTTGTTCTTTTCCCTTCAGCATTGGGAATAACAACCGGTTCATTCCCTTCCATTACAGAAACACACGAATTAGTGGTTCCTAAATCAATTCCAATAATTTTACTCATGATAATATATTAATATTTAATTAAAACTATTTCAAGCATTATGCCATAATACTTAAACTGACAGCTTGACAGTTTCAGTCAAATCATTGCTCAGATATTATTGTTTAGATAAAGTCTTAAAAAGAAATACTATTTTTGATGAAAATATAAACATGTCTTCAGCAAAGAAAAGTTATACTCGTATTACCACCAAAAGTCTTTTTGAAATGAAGGCGAATGGAGAAAAAATAGCCATGCTAACAGCTTATGATTATACCTTAGCAGGTATAGTAGATCAAGCAGGAATTGACATTATATTAGTAGGAGACTCCGCATCTAATGTTATGGCGGGCCATGAAACTACATTGCCAATTACTCTAGACCAAATGATTTATCACGCAAGCAGTGTGATTAGGGCAGTTGACCGTGCTTTAGTTGTTGTAGACCTTCCGTTCGGAACCTATCAAGCTGATTCTAAAGAGGCATTGCGGTCTGCTATTAAAATTATGAAAGAATCTGGAGCACATGCTGTAAAACTTGAAGGTGGCCATGAAGTAAAAGAGTCAATAGAACGAATTCTTCAGGCAGGAATTCCAGTCATGGGGCATTTAGGTTTAACACCACAATCCATATATAAATTTGGTACTTACACTGTAAGAGCTAAAGAAAAAGAAGAAGCCAATCAACTCAGTGAAGATGCTAAAATGCTTGAAGAATTAGGTTGTTTTGGAATTGTATTAGAAAAAATACCCGCAAAATTAGCTCAAAAAGTTGCTTCTGAAAATTTAATACCTATAATAGGTATTGGTGCTGGAAATTTTGTAGACGGACAAGTATTAGTGTTACATGATATGCTTGGGATGAGTAAAGAGTTTAGCCCTCGTTTTCTTAGACGCTATTTAGATCTTAACACTAGTATTAGTAGTGCGGTACAATCATATGCTACTGATGTAAAAAAAGGAATATTTCCAAACAATAAAGAACAATACTAAAACCTTATGAATATTAAGGATCGAATCCTATTTGAGGATAATCATGTTCTTGTCGTTAATAAAAAAGCAGGAGAATTAGTACAAGCAGACAAAACAGGAGATACTACCTTAGCTGATCATTTAAAGGTTTATATTAAAAAAAAATATAATAAGCCAGGGGCCGTTTATCTTGGTATTGTTCACAGGATAGATAGACCTACTAGTGGTGTGGTAATTTTTACAAAAACATCAAAAGCCTTATCGCGTTTGAGTGAACAATTTAAGAAAAGGATCCCTGAAAAAACTTACTGGGCCGTTGTTGTTAAAACTTTTTCTAAAAAAGAGGGGAAACTTAATCATTGGATGACGCGAAATGAGAAACAAAATAAATCCAAAGCACACAAAAACGAAGTTCCTAACAGTAAAGAAGCTTCCTTACTTTTTAAACGAGTAATAGAATTAGATCATTACTGTTTATTAGAAATAACCCTTGAAACAGGACGTCATCACCAAATTAGAGCTCAACTAAGTGCAATAGAGTTTCCTATTCAAGGAGACTTAAAATACGGAGCACCAAGGAGTAATAAAGATGGTAGCATAAGTCTTCATGCGAGAAAATTAAAAATCCTACATCCTATTACAAAAGAAATTCTATCCTTTAAAGCTAATCCCCCGAAAACGGGGATATGGAAGGCCGTTCCTTGCGATTAAACTGAGTTGCTTTTTGCTTAATAATAGAAGAAATAGAAATGTTTTTTATTTTACTTTCCAACCAAGAAAGAATATCTAAATACAAAAAAGAGCGTTTTTCATATGGATCATTTTCATATTGCTTAAGTTCTTCATAAAGAGATTCAAAAGCTGCTTTAAGGTCGTTGGGAAAAATATCTCCTAATGATCTCACGAAACGGATCATGGCTTTTTGAACTTCATGCAGGTCATTCATTTTAATTAAAAATTTATACGTTTCTCTAAGATGAGTCTCTAAATGATAATCAAAACCTGCTTCATAGTGAGCAAAAATATTAAGTACCCTCGAGAAACAAAGTAAATCTTCTCGCATTTTTAATTGTTTATTACTTATAATTTTATCCAAATAAATAATACATTTTTCATAATCTTCAGACCCAAAGTATATACACGAAATTTTATAATAAAACATTAGAATATGGTGGGGGTCTATTTGATTTTCATAGGTAATAATACCTTTCAATATTTCTGGCACAATCAATAAACCGTCTTCAAAATTTCCTTCTAAAAAATAAAGATTAATCTTATTGCTATAATGAAATTGAAAATTTAATGCCTTTAAATTTTCATTTACTGGAAAGTCCTCATGAGAGGTTCTGAAAATCATTTGCTGTAAAACAGTATAAAATTTTGAGGGATATTTAATTAAGGACAAGCTTTCCATTAAATAATTATTCCCTTTTAAATAGAATACTGGATGAATTGCAATCATAGAGGGTGAATCTTCAAACATTTTAATCCACTTTGACGCATAACGATAGGATGATAAAAAGTCGTGTGTAAGAAAACTATACCAAACATGGGCCTTATAATACCATAGTTTTTCCCTAAAGCCTAAGTTTTCAAAA
>JABGXI010000010.1:0-3971 GCA_018675855.1 Flavobacteriaceae bacterium
ATAATCAACTAAACTAACTGTGACTTCAGCAAAGGAAAAACCATAAATTTCTTTTCGCATTTGAATGGACTCTATTTGAATCACATCACCATTAGCAATAAAACCTGGTTTAGACTCGGGTGCAAGCCAAAAATAATTATTTTTAACCACCATAAGCTGATCTCCTACAGAGAGATCATCCTCAAGACCTAATATTCTTTTCCGTATATTTTCATTATAAATATTTGCACGCTTGTTAGAACGAACAATAAAAACTGTTTGATCGGTCCCTGAGTCTCTAAAGGCATCCTCTATAGCTTCAAAAAGATCCATACCATTATTTGTATATGATATGTCATTATAATCACTTACTTCAAATTTAAAAGAATCGTATAATTGATTATTCAATTGATTTCTTAAAAGTGTGGCATTGTGAAGAATTCCTGAACCCTGAGCTTGACGTACAACAGCATCTAGCTGAATACTATAAACCTTATCAAAATGAAATTGTGTTAACTCCTCTAAATCAAGTGCAGGACTTATATTCAAATGTACAGGGGGCAACTGAGCAGGATCACCTACAAAAATCAATTTACATTGATCACCTGTGCTAACATACTGAACCACATCATGAAGTAAAGATCCATTTTCAAAAAGTTTAGCATTCTGACGATCATCACCAATCATTGAAGCTTCATCAATAATGAAAATAGTTTTTCTGGATTTATTAACTTTTAATTGAAACTGCATCTTTCCTCCAGTTTCAGGCTTTGGATAATAAATTTGTTTATGAATTGTTCGAGCTGAAAATTTAGAATAAGTTGACATTACTTTAGCTGCTCTTCCTGTTGGTGCCATTAAAACTGCTTTATAATCCGTTAATTTTAACTGGCTTACTAAAGAACCTATTAGGGTTGTTTTTCCTGTACCTGCATAACCAGTTAATAAAAAGGCGTTGTTTTTTTCTTTTGAAAAAATGAATTTAGAAATCTCAGGAAACCAGTTGGTTTGAGATGTAGTTGGAATAAATGGAAAACTTGCTTCAAGTTTGGAATGAAATTTTTCAGGAGTCATGTAGTGATTCAAATGCTAAATATAAATCATTTTAAATACTTTTCTGATTCAAAAAAAATTGTAGTTTTGTTTTATAATAAATAAAACCATCTAATGAAAATAGGCATTCAAATCGTACTATGGCTAGCATCCTTCTTTTTTGCTTATCAAATTTATGATTCAGTTAACGGACCAATTAAATTTAATCAAATCAAAAACGAGCGTTACGCCAAAGTGATTAATCGTTTAAAGGACATAAGGACAGCGCAAATTGCACATAAAGATGTAAACGGAATATATTCTAATAATTTTGATAGCTTAATCAAATTTGTTGATGAAGGTATATTTACTTTAATTGAAAAACGTGATTCTTCATATCTTGAATATGACAGAACTTACAGAATTGATATGTTACGTGAAGTTGTTGTCATTGATACCCTGGGAACGGTTTCTGTAAAAGATTCTTTATTTGGAACTTCAGATCATTACAGAAAAATGGCCTATATACCTATTGAGGGAGTTCAAGACAGTATGTTTAAAATTAGTTCTGAAATAATTAATAAAAATGGATATAATGTTCCTGTTTTTGAAGTGAAAATATCAAAAAATATTGTCCTTTTTGACCAAAATATAGATTTAATTAAGCAAGAGCAGGAAACTATAGCTGTAGATGGTGTAAATGGGCCTGAAATTGTTTTAGGTTCTCTATCAAAAGTAAGCACAAATGGGAACTGGCCAACTATTTTTGATGCTAAGCAATAATAAAATAATACACAATAATGATTTATCCATTCACATCTTTGTGAATGGATTTTCTTTTTGCACTAAATCTAAAGTAGATTTTTTACCAAGGAATAGTGAAATTATAGACTTTAAACCTACTTTTGACGAATTTATTAGTTATTACCCGAAAAAAAACTTTAGAGCCATAAGCATAGTACATTTTTCTTACCCTTCAACTTTTGTGCCTCAAACACTTTATGATATTTCATATAAAGAGAAGTATTTAAGCCATTATAAGTCGAATTCTAAAAACGATATTTTTATTCATGATACATTAAAAGAATCGAAAAAAGTAAATGTTTATTCCTACCCCAAGGAAATAGAATTAATTTTAGAAACAAATAAAAATAATTATCAAAAAATTCATTACAACTCTCTTCTTTATAACTTAGTTCACAAGCATAATTTGCGATCAGAAAACAAAACTCAACTTTATATTCATTTACAAAAGGAAAAAGTAGATGTTTTTTTAATAAAAAATAAACGCCTATTATTTAATAATTCCTTCTTAATAAAAAACGAAGATGATTTTCTTTACTATGTTTTCTTTGTAATAGAACAATTTGAACTTGAAATAAACTCCTTTGAATTCGTTTTTCTAGGAAAAATAACTCTATTTGACTCCTATTATAAGGCTGTAAAAATTTATCATGAAAACATATCCTTTTATGAAGAAGAAATTATATCAAGTCAGGCGATCCAAAATCATAACGCTCCTTTTTTATCTCAATATTTTAGTTAATGAGAATCATTTCAGGCTCTCATAAAGGAAGACGTGTTTTAGCTCCTAAAAAACTACCTGTACGCCCGACAACTGATCGCTCAAAAGAGGGAATGTTTAATATTTTACAACACCGCCTCAATTTCGAGTCTCTTCATGTTTTAGATCTTTTTTCAGGAACAGGTAATATAAGTTATGAATTTGCTTCAAGAGGAGTAGCAAATATAACCGCAATAGATCAGAATCGACATTGCGTAGATTTCATAAAAAAAACTACAATCGACTTAGGGTTAACAATAAATTCATTAAAAAGTGACTCCATTACATTTCTTAAAAAAAAAGTAGGTCACTATGATCTTATTTTTGGTGATCCTCCTTATGACTGGAAAGCAGAAGCATATTTTGTGTTAATTATTGAAGCTAAAAAATCATTAAATGAATCTGGACTTATTATTCTGGAGCACAGTGTTTTTATTGACCTTTCAAAAGGTCAAGGTTTTGATTTTTCAAGAACTTATGGTGGAAGTGTCTTCTCCTTCTTTAAATAAAAAATGCAGGCCGATAAGCCGGATTCTGTCGAGTCTTATCATTTATCTAGATGTAAAATTACTTCTACATTCAAGCCGCCTACCCTTCTACATTGAACGAAACAACTCTTAATTGTAGATTTACTTGGCGTTGCACCGCATAGAGTTTACCTGGTTTCACTACAGCCTAACTGTACTTGCTTTCTGTTGCACTAGTCCGCTTCTTTCAAAGGGCGGGTGTTACCCGCTATGCTGTTCTGTGGTGTCCGGACTTTCCTCTCTCTTCCAAAGAAAAGAGCGATAAGATGGCCTGCTCGGTAAAGTTAGTTATTTGTTAATAATTATAATGGAATAAGCATACCCTAAAAGTCATAAACTTTAATCTGATTTATATATTTGTATATTATGGAAACATTTGTCGTCTCTGCCCTAAAATATAGACCTAGTACTTTTGATGAAGTAGTAGGACAGGAAGGCATAACAAGAACACTCCAAAATAGTCTGGAAACCAATCAACTTGCACAAGCACTTCTTTTTTGTGGTCCGAGAGGAGTAGGTAAAACTTCTTGCGCTAGAATACTTGCCAAGCAAATTAATAGTGCGATCACCTCGATAGATGAGGATTCTTCATTTAATGTTTTTGAATTAGATGCTGCTTCTAATAATTCAGTAGAGGATATTAGAAAAATAAATGATCAAGTTAGAATACCTCCCCAAATTGGTACTCATAAAATATACATCATTGATGAGGCACATATGCTCTCTACCTCTGCATTTAATGCCTTTTTAAAAACACTTGAGGAGCCTCCAAAACATGCTATCTTTATTTTAGCAACCACTGAAAAAAATAAAATTATACCCACTGTTTTATCTCGTTGCCAAGTTTATGACTTCAAGCGAATTTCTAT
>JABGXI010000059.1:0-2442 GCA_018675855.1 Flavobacteriaceae bacterium
ATACCATAAGCGAAGAATGTAATAAATGCTGGAATATTAACATCCTGTAAACCACGTAATGCTCCCAAAACAACTGCTTGAATTCCATCTGAAATTTGAAAAAATGCAGATACGATTAATAAGGTAGATGCCATTTTAACGACTTCCGTTACATCTAATATTTGAAGTGGATTAGACCCATCAAGATAAATCCAAGGAAGATAATTATTTGTCAATAAAAAGAAGAGACAGAAAAGTGCATCAAAAATAAACATTAGTAAGAAAATTGAATAAGCTATTCTCTTAAGAGCTTTGTAATGATTTTTACCTTTTTGATTTCCTACTCTAATCATGGCAGTAACACCCAATCCCATTGCAAACATAAACGTCATAGAAGATAAATTAAGAGCAATCTGATTTGCCGCCTGTGGATTTTTTCCTAAAAAACCTGATAACCATATAGCAGCAGTAAAGAAAACAACTTCAAAAAACATTTGAAGTGCTGAAGGAAATCCTAGACGAATAATTCTTTTAAATAAATTCCAATTTGGTTTTTTAAACACAATGTTTTGTGCAAAAGAAATAAAACGTTTGTTATAACGAACATAAAGACCCATAAACACTAACATAGCAATTCTTGAAATTAATGTACCTATAGCAGCCCCTTCTACTCCCATTTTTGGAAAAATCCAAAAGCCAAATATTAAAAAATAATTAAGCACTATGTTAATTATGTTTCCTGTCAGGGTAGCATACATTGCAGGACGAGTATGAGAAAGCCCCTCTGAAAACTGTTTAAATGCCTGGAAAATAATTAAAGGAACCAGTGAAATCCCAACCCATTTTAAATACGGAAAGGCTAAAACAACAACTTCTTGTGGTTGTCCCATCTGGTATAGTAAAGGTTTACTAAGAAGAACAGCAATTGCTAAAAAAATACCAATAAAAGAACAAAGTAATAAGCCATGGATAAATAAATTCCGTCCAGACTTAATGTCATTAGCACCATCCGTTTCAGCTACCAGAGGTGTTATAGCAGTTGAAAATCCTATACCAAGTGACATAGCTACAAAGAAGAAACTATTCCCTAAAGAAACGGCAGCCAATTCAGCTGTTCCTAACTGACCTACCATAATATTATCAACAAGCTGGACAAAAGTGTGTCCCAAAAGTCCAATAATTACTGGAAAAGCCAGGGAAAGGTTAAACTTAAATTCTTTAGTATACTGTTGTAAGTTTATAAACATCTAACGTCTGTTTATAATTAAAATCCATACTGATCTACCAAATAAACTAAACTAGTCATTGCGGCAGCTCCTAATTCAAGCTCTCGCTTATTAACAGCGTCAAAAGTATCATTTGCTGCATGGTGGTAATCAAAATATCTCTGAGAATCAGGGCGTAAGCCTGAAAGGACAGTTATTCCGTTTTTTAAGGGTCCGATGTCTGCTCCACTCCCCCCTAATTTAAAACGATCAATCATATAAGGCTCAAAATAGGGTTTCCAAGAAGTTATAGTGATAAATTGTTTTTTAGTTGCTTCAAAAACAAAACCTCGAGGCGTAAAACCACCTGCATCTGACTCTAAAGCAAAAATATGAGTTTCATTATTATTCTTGGCATATTTTGCATAAGCTGTTCCACCACGTAAACCATTTTCTTCGTTCATATATAGTACTACTCTAATAGTTCGCTTTGGCTTATAATTCATTTTTTTAAAAAGACGTAAAACTTCCATAGACTGAACGATACCTGCCCCATCATCATGCGCGCCATCACCTAAATCCCATGAGTCTAAATGACCTCCTACAACTATAATTTCATCAGGAAATTCACTCCCCTTAATTTCGCCTACAACGTTGTGTGAGGATACATCGGGAAAATTTCTACAGTCTTGTTTTAAATAAAAATCTAAATCATTATTTAATGAAAGCATCGAGCTTAAAAGTTGTGCGCCATTAGTACTAATTGCGGCAGCAGGTATTCTAAGCTTATTTGGCAAATTACCATACTTCATGGCTCCTGTATGGGGAAAATCATCTAAACGTAAGTTCATTGAGCGAACTATTACACCAACAGCACCTAGTCTAGCAGCTTTTGATGCCCCTTGTGAACGCTGATCTACTGATTTTGAATAAGCATCAAATGTATTTATTAAATTTTCTGGCATTGCACGATTATAAAACACAAATTTTCCTTCTATATTTTTTTTTCCAAGGGAGTCCAATGCTTCAAAGCTTTTAACCTCTATAACCTTAGCTTGTAAACCTGCAGATGGAGTTGCAACTGAGCCTCCCAATGAACAAACAGGCACATTCATACTTCTACCTGGACCTGTAATCATACTTGCGTATTCAAATGTACCTCGTACCCATTTTGGCACCATTAAATCTTGAAGATAAACTCGGTCTAAATTGATTTCACTCAATTCATCTTGCCCCCACTTAACTGCGCGTTCAGCAT
>JABGXI010000011.1:0-4107 GCA_018675855.1 Flavobacteriaceae bacterium
ATTTGATGCTTTAATAGGATCTACATCACCAATTAAATCTGCTACTGTTACATCGGGTGTTGCTAATTTTTCAAAAAAACGTTCATTTCGATGCAGCCAACTAATAGGTGAAGCGTCTCCCTGAGCTGTAATTATACCTATTGCTTCATTGCTAACGGGATCTAGTGGATCATCATTAATTTCAGAGCCTTCAACAACAGGAACCCATTCGTTTAATAATTGGGTCATTTGTCTAGCTAAACGAGTTTTAGCTTGCCCGCGTAATCCAAGCAAATTAATGTTATGCCCTGACAAAATAGCACGTTCAATATCGGGAATTACGGTATTTTCATAACCAATTAAACCTTCAAAAGTGCTTTTTCCGCTTTTAAGATGTTTGCGAAGGTTTTGCGCCATTTCTTCTTGAATGCTAATGGGAGTATACCCGCTTTTTTTTAGTGCACCTAGGGTAGTATTTTCTTTTCTTGTCATAAATATTATTGATGGTTATTCTAAACGCTTTTTTCTATTTTTTTCATAATCCTCAAAAATCATTTCTCCCAATCCTTTGAGACCAGTAAAAAATGCTTTTCCTTGATTTGCTTCTGTAAATTCCCTCACAAATTCTTTTAAATAAGGATCTTGAGCAATCATAAAAGTGGTGATAGGAATGTGTAATTTTTTTGCACGCTGTGCCATTGTGTAGCACTTTTCTACAATAGTTTCATCTAAGCCCACACTGTTTTTATAATAAGTTCCATCGGGCATTTTCAAACAACTCGGTTTTCCATCAGTAATCATGAAAATCTGCTTATTGGTATTCTTTTTTCTTCTAAGCATATCCAAAGCTAATTCAAGTCCTGCAACTGTATTTGTATGGTAAGGTCCTACCTCTAAATAGGGAATATCTTTTACAGCAATAGGTCTAGCGTCATTTCCGAAAACTAAAATATCGAGAGTATCTTTTGGGTAACGTGTGGTAATTAATTCTGCTAATGCCATAGCGACTTTTTTAGCTGGGGTAATTCGATCTTCTCCATATAAAATCATACTGTGACTAATATCAATCATCAGTACTGTACTCATTTGAGTTTTATAAAAAGAATCTTCAATTACAAGATCCTCATTTTGAAGAGTAAAATCATTCCCCATTGATCTTATTTGAGCATTCTTGAAACTTTCTGTAACGGCAATTCTATCGAAGCCATCTCCGAATTGGTATGCCTTAAACTCACCAGTATGGTCTTGTCCTTTTCCAGATTTATTTGTTTTGTGGTTCCCAGAACTTGTTTTTCTAAGCTGTCCAAAAATCTGATTTAGTGCATGCTCTCTTAGTAATTTCTCAGTTTTAGCAGTAAGGGCGAAGCCATCTCCTTTTCCGCCGCTCCCTGGTGAAGGTTGTATGTAAGCTTTTTCCTTTAAATCTTCAATAAAATCATCAATACTATAATCCTTATCTGTAAGATGATATTCTTTATCCAATTCTCTGAGCCAGTCAATTGCTTCATCAAAATCTCCAGAAGTGTGTGTAATAAGCTCTTTAAAAATTTCAAACAACTTTTCAAAGGGAGTTTGTACTTTAGCAAGGTGTTTGGTAAACCGAATGCCTGAAGCATTTTTTTTAAATTTCATAATTCCTCAAAATTAAGTAATATTTAAGGAGTAAATCACACTTCTATTTTTTTTTTAAAGGTTGTTTTTTTTGATAAACTTAATTTACAACATTTCTTTTTTAATAGAAAAAATTTAGTATGAACTTGAATTAGAGTATTTGATTTCTATCGAAAAGTAATAACAAGGATCGTAAAACATTAAAAAAGGTAGGGGAGAGATGTTTTTTATATAATTATGTATATATTCGCACAAATTATATAACTAATAAATAAATAAGAGGAGACTATTAGTCCCCTTTTTTTTTGGTATGAATTTTCGTTCACAAGTTGAAACTTTATTACAAGCTGCCTTAGAAGAGGATAAAGCGCTATTTCTTATTGATTTTAAAATAGGGAGTGATAATAGTATCTACATTACCTTAGATGGTGATCATGGAGTAACATTGAAAGACTGTATGAACGTAAGTAGAGCTATTGAACACAATATTGATCGTGAAGAGCATGATTTTTCACTCGAAGTGGCTTCGGCTGGAGTAGGAAGTCCACTTCAAAACAGTAGACAATACTTGAATAATAAAGGACGTAAACTCCGTATTGAACTTGCAGGTGAGCCAACTATAGAAGGTACACTTAGCGATGCAAATGAAAAGGAGATTACTCTTACATGGAAGCAAAGAGAGCCAAAACCTATTGGCAAAGGAAAAATAACAGTAACAAAAAACAAAACACTTTCGTATGATCAGGTTATTAACGCGAAAGTTCTAGTATAAGAGAAAATAGTTAAATATGGAAAATCTAGCATTAATTGATTCTTTTTCAGAATTTAAAGACGATAAACTAATAGACCGTGTAACACTCATGGTTATTCTTGAAGATGTTTTTAAAAACACTTTAAAGCGAAAGTTTGGGTCAGATGAAAACTTTGATATTATTATTAATCCTGACAAAGGTGATCTAGAAATCTGGAGAAACCGAGTGGTTGTAAAAGATGGAATGGTAGAAGATTCAAATCAAGAGATTGAGCTTTCAGAAGCACGTTTAATTGAGCCTGATTTTGAGGTAGGAGAAGACGTTTCTGAAGAAGTGAAAATTGTTGATTTAGGAAGAAGAGCGATTCAGTATTTAAGACAAAATCTTGTAGCTAAAATATTTGAACATGATAGCACAACTATTTTCAAGCAATTTAAAGACCGTGAAGGAGAATTGTACACCGCAGAAGTTCACCATATTAGAAGTAGAGAAATCATCCTTTTAGATGACGATGGTAATGAATTAATTTTACCCAAAGACCGTCAAATTCCTAGTGATTTTTTCAGAAAAGGGGATAACATAAGAGGAATTATTGAGTTAGTTGAATTGCGAGGAAATAAGCCAAGAATTATTCTTTCAAGAACCTCGCCTATTTTTCTTGAAAAATTATTTGAACAAGAAATCCCAGAAGTATTTGATGGTTTAATTACCATTAAAAAAGCAGTACGAATTCCTGGAGAAAAAGCAAAAGTAGCGGTTGATTCTTATGATGACAGAATTGATCCAGTTGGTGCTTGTGTTGGGATGAAAGGTTCCAGAATACACGGAATTGTTCGTGAACTAGGAAATGAAAATATCGACGTAATTAATTACACCAACAACATACAACTTTTTATTTCTCGTGCTCTTAGCCCGGCGAAAGTGAATTCATTAAAAATTAATGAAGAAACCAAGCGGGTAGAGGTTTTTTTAAATTCAGAAGAAGTTTCTAAGGCCATTGGAAAAGGTGGAGCAAATATTCGACTAGCTGGTAAGCTAACAGGCTATGAAATTGATGTTTTTAGAGAGGGTATTGAAGAAGATATTGAATTAAAAGAATTTAGCGACGAAATAGAAGGATGGGTGATTGAAGAATTCAAAAAAGTAGGTTTGGATACTGCAAAAAGTGTGCTAGAGTTAGATGTTGCTGATTTAATAAAAAGAACAGATCTTGAAGAAGAAACTGTTAGAGATGTACTAAGAATACTTAATGAAGAATTTGAAAAATAGACTGCAGAAATAATTCTTACTTTTGTAAATAGAAATTAAAATATGGCTGACAAACCGAGTATTCGACTGAATAAAGTTTTAAGGGAATTAAACATTTCCTTAGACCGTGCTGTCGAATTTTTAACTCAAAAGGGGGTTGACGTTGAAGCACGTCCAACCACAAAAATAACTAAAGAAGTATACACGACTCTCTTAGATGAATTCGAAACAGATAAATCTAAAAAAGTAGCTTCTCACGAGATAAGTGAGGAAAAACGAAAAGAGAAAGAAGATTTACGTGTAATCCAAGAGAAAAAAGAACAAGATCGTTTAGATCAAATTGCTAAACGAGATGAGCTTAAATCAAATTTTGTAGACATTGAAAAGCCCAAAAGTCTTGGAAAAATTGATCTTGATTCTGTTAATGTAATTAAAAAAGAATCCAAAAAAGAAGAGAAGCCTATTGAAAAAGTAGAGACTTCTGCTCCAAAAAAGATTAAAAAAGTATCGACTGTTA
>JABGXI010000060.1:0-5482 GCA_018675855.1 Flavobacteriaceae bacterium
AAATGCTTTTGATTGGAATTTATTCAGTCCTATTCCCTTGATATTCTCGATGGTGATAAGTTTTGTTCTCATGACATTGTATAATGTTCAAGATTACATTGAAAACCCATTTGATCAAGAAGGGTTGGATGATCTGAAAATACATTCCTTAAAAGTGGATGAAACAGAATCTTTATATACTTAAAAAACCCATTTTTTTTAGGACCGATTTTCTAATTGTCTCGATTAATAATTCAAAGTATCTTTGCCACTGATATAAAAAGATACGATGTGCGCTATTTTATAGAGTTTTCTTACGCAGGAACTAATTACCACGGTTGGCAAAGACAACTCAATGCTATTACTGTCCAAGAAGTTCTTGAAAATGCGTTAAGCACACTCTTAAAAGTAAAAACGTCTCTTTTAGGTGCAGGTAGAACCGATACAGGAGTTCATGCGCGTCAAATGTTTGCTCATTTTGATTCTGAGATAAGTTCAGATACATTTCAGCAGTTAGTCTATCAACTGAATCAGTTTTTACCTGAAGATATTGTAATTCATTCGCTTCGAAATGTCAAAGTAGATGCTCATGCTCGTTTTGACGCTCTATCCAGAACTTATGAATATCATATTGTTCAAGGGAAAACTGCTTTTGGAACTTCTGTTCAGTATAGATTGAATATGCCATTAGATATAGCTTTAATGAATGCTGCAGCTTCAATTTTAATGACCTATGAAGATTTTGAATGTTTTTCAAAGTCTAATACGGATGTTAAAACATTTTTATGCGACATTAGTTATGCAAAGTGGAATACTAACCAAAAGGGTTATACCTTTACCATAACATCTAATCGTTTTCTGCGCAATATGGTTCGAGCAATTGTAGGAACCCTCATAGAGATTGGATCAAAAAAGAAAACCATAGAAGATTTACATCAAATTATTGCAAGTAAAAATCGATCAGAAGCAGGATATTCTGTTCCAGCACATGGACTTTTTTTAACCAATATTGAATACCCAACTTCAATTTATATTTAGAAAATGGCAAAAGTAAGTGGTAAAATATTTGATGTTTCTCTATTTAGTAAATTGATGGTTTTTGCAAAGCCATACAAAGCAATCTATTATTTTGTAATGGTTGCCGCTATATTACTTTCAGTATTTTCTACAATGACACCATATTTATTAAAGGTTACCGTAGATGATTATATCCGACCAAGAGACTATCAAGGAATGGTTTTGTTTGTTTCGCTTATGTTTGGGGCACTTATATTAGAAGTTATCTTTCAGTTTTTATTTGTTTTTTATGCCAATAGTCTCGGGCAAAAAATAATTAAAGATTTGCGGGTACAATTATTTGAAAAAATCACCCTTTTTAAAATGGCTTATTTTGATAAATCTGCTGTTGGAAGACTAGTGACAAGAGCGGTAAGCGATATAGAAACAATTGCAAGTATTTTTTCTCAAGGTCTTTTTATGATTATTGCAGATTTGCTTAAAATGTTTTTGGTAATTACAATTATGCTTTATGTTGATTGGCGTTTGGCATTAATTGTTTTTTCAGTACTTCCTTTAATTATCTATGCTACGCGTTTGTTTCAGAAGTCTATGAAAAAAGCTTTTGAAGAAGTTCGCTTGCAAGTTGCCAACCTTAATTCTTTTGTACAGGAGCGAATTAGCGGAATGAAAATTGTACAACTATTTCACAGAGAGACTATAGAATACAATAATTTTCTACTAATCAACGAAAAGCATAAAAAAGCGTGGTTAAAAACGGTTTGGTTTAATTCTATTTTCTTTCCAATTGCTGAAATTTCATCTTCTGTAACTATTGGTTTATTAGTTTGGTACGGTGGTTTTAATGTTATCTCTGGTGGAGATGTCTCTTTGGGGACTATATTTTTATTTATTCAAATGTCTCAAATGTTATTTCGTCCTTTGCGGCAAATTGCAGATAAGTTTAATACTCTTCAAATGGGAATGGTGGCTGCCGACAGAATATTTAAAATTTTAGAAACTCAAAGTAGTATTGAAAATAAGGGAACATACACTCCTGAAGTAATAAAAGGGGATATTTCAATAGAAAAATTATATTTTTCATACATTCCAAATCAACAAGTATTAAATGGTATTTCACTTGAAATTAATGCTGGAGAAACCATAGCAATTGTAGGTGCAACAGGAGCAGGTAAGTCTACTATTATAAATTTGCTTTCGCGTTTTTATGAATTTGAATCTGGAGATATAAAAATTGATGGGGTTTCAATCTGTGATTATGATTTAAAAGTACTGCGTAAACATGTTGCCGTTGTTTTACAAGATGTTTTCCTTTTTGCAGATAGTCTTTACAATAACATTACCTTATTTAATACTGATATTTCTAAAAAGCAGGTAATAATAGCTGCAAAAAAAATTGGTGTTCATGATTTTATAAAATCATTACCAGAAGGTTATGATTATAATGTTAAGGAGAGAGGAGTGATGCTTTCTTCAGGTCAGCGACAATTAATCGCTTTTTTAAGAGCATATATTTCTGAGCCTAACATTCTGGTGCTAGATGAGGCAACCTCTTCAGTAGATAGTTATTCTGAAGAAATTATTCAAAATGCTATTGATACATTAACTCAAGGGAAAACATCAATAGTGATTGCACATCGTTTAGCAACCGTTAAAAATGCTGATCGTATTGTAGTAATGGATAAAGGGGTAATTGTAGAGCAGGGAACACATAAAGGATTACTTAAAGTACCAAATGGGTTTTATGCAAAGCTCCATGAAGTTCAATTTTCGGATACTGAAGTGGTTTAATTATTCACTCAAATCTTGGGCTACAATATCTCTTAATGCACCTGTTGAATCAAAAGAGAAAAACTCACCATTTTTAACGTAAACTATTCTACCTGTTTGTTCAGAGATTACTAAAACAAGCGCATCTGTTTTTTCTGAAATTCCTTGAGCAGCTCGGTGACGGAGACCATAATGCGCAGGCATTTTACTGTTATCTGAAACCGGTAATACCACTCTAGTTGCAATAATATTATTTTTTTCTATAACAATAGCACCATCATGAAGGGGACTGTTTTTAAAAAAAATACTTTCTAAAATCTGTGGCATTAATTTAATACTAGAACGATTATTTTCAGTTAGAGTAAAATCTAAAGAATTACTTCGCTGTAGAACAATAATTGCACCAGTCTTAGTTTTTGCCATATCCTCACATGAATCAAAAAGCACATTTAAATCTAAATTAGAGGTCTGCTTTGGTTGGTTTAGAAATTTAAAATAGCGGACTACATTTCTTCGTGTTGTAAAGTTATTAGAACCTAAAAGAAGTAGGAACTTTCGTATTTCTTGTTGAAATACTACTATGAGAGCAAAAAAACCAACACTGATAAACTTACCCAGAAGGTTACTTAACACATCCATGTTAAGAAGGTCTGTTAGCCTCCAAATCAAATAAATAATTACAATTCCGATAAAAATATTGATGGCAACAGTACCTTTAACAAGCTTGTACAAGTAGAAAAGTAAAAATGCAACAAGAAGAATGTCTATAACATCTATAAAAGAAAAGTCAATAAAATCAGTTAAATCCAAGTGCTCCTTTTTTGTAAAATTATAAAAACTATTGGAGTGTACCCCATAAGTCAATACATTCTTTGGCTTCTTTCACATCGTGTACTCTAAGAATATTAGCACCACGCTCCAGACCCCATGCATGCAATACTGAAGTTCCATTTAGTGCTTCAGATGGTGAAGTATTCAAATACTTATAAATCATAGACTTCCTTGAAACTCCCATTAGAATTGGACAACCTAATGTTTTAAATTTTTTTAAATGATATAAAAGTTTAAAGTTTTGTTCATGATTTTTACCAAATCCAAAACCGGGATCGATAATAATATCATGAATACCCGATTCAAATGCAGCATTAGTTTGCAAAGAAAAAAAAGCAAGAATTTCTGGAATTATGTCATGGTAGCTTGGATTATCTTGCATGGTTTGAGGTGTTCCCTGCATGTGCATCATTACATAAGGCACTCTGAACTTTGCAACAGTAGTATGCATTTTTGGGTCAATTAAACCACCAGAGATATCATTTATCATTGCAGCACCCTCTGACAAACATGCATGTGCCACAGAATGATTATAAGTGTCAATAGAAAAATAAATGCTTGGAAATTGATTTTGCAATTCTTGAAGAATCGGTAATAAAATTTGTTGTTCTTCTTCAGATGTTATTAGCTTGCTTCCAGGTTTACTGCTTGTAGCTCCAAGATCAATAAATGTAGCACCTTCTCTAACCATTTTTTCTGCTTGCTCGAGAGCACTCTTAATGGTATTGTATTTTCCGCCATCGTAAAAAGAATCGTTGCTTAGATTTAATATTCCCATAATCTTAGGTTCACTTAAATCAATAAGTGATCCCTTACAATTTATAGAAAGTGGTATGATATTATTTTTAATAACTTTTTGCTTTGAAAGGGAAGATCTAACTAAATATATTCGAAATTTAGTGCAAATTAATAATTAAATGGAGCCCACCAGTAAAGAGTATTATGAAATTGTTAGCCGTTGTAGAGATTTGTTTGAAAAAAAAATGAAAGATTACGGTGCAGCCTGGCGAATTTTAAGGCTTCCTTCTCTTACAGATCAGATTTTTATTAAAGCACAGCGCACTAGAAGTTTGCAAATAAATTCCGAACAAAAAATTGAGGAAGGTCAAGAATCTGAATTCATAGGGATAGTAAACTATAGTTTAATGGCACTCATCCAAATTGAATTAGGCGTTTCAGAGCAGCCTGATCTAAATGATATTGAAGCTCTAGAGCTTTATGACAAACATCAAAAAATAATTTTTGAGTTAATGCTCAATAAAAACCATGATTATGGCGAAGCATGGCGTGACATGCGCGTTAGTTCATTAACAGATTTAATTCTTCAAAAATTACTTCGCGTAAAACAAATTGAAGAAAACCAAGGCAAAACAATTGTGAGTGAAGGGATAGATGCAAACTACCACGATATGGTGAATTATTCCATTTTTGCACTTATTCATTTAAATGCTCGTCAGTAAAAATGTTTTATATCGCCAATAAAATAGTGACTGTCTTTCTGACTCTTTTTGGAGTTGCCAGTTTGGTATTTTTTTTATTCACTGTTTTACCAGGCGATCCTGCACAAATGATGTTAGATCAAAATGAAGACAGTGCTCAACTTGAAATTATAAAGGCTAAATTTGGCTTTAATCTTCCCTTGTCGCAGCAGTATTATTTTTACCTAAACGATTTATCACCTTTTTCAGTGCATTCAAAAAATGCAGAAGATTTTTCCTATTATGATCCAAGTGTTTATGGAGGTTGGAAGCTTTTTTCAAATACTAATAAGGTTTGGGTTATTAAAGCTCCTTATTTGAGAACTTCTTATCAAAACAGAGGCAAACCTATTACTAAAATATTAAAAGAAACGCTTCCAAATACTGCAATTTTAGCTTTATCCTCT
>JABGXI010000061.1:0-3096 GCA_018675855.1 Flavobacteriaceae bacterium
AGGTTAAAACTATTGAAGGAGCTGGATATTATCCTCAAGCAGGCATTCATTTTCTAACGGGATTAAAACTTACCTTTTAAAACTTATAAGCTACGGTGAGGCGTGCTACAAAACGGCCATAAATACTCTCTTGGCTTGCATTAACAATTTGCTGACCTAGAAAAATTAATTTGAGTTGAGTATTATAATCGATACCAAACTCCATTCCGTATCCATAGGCAATTGCAGGAATTTGTCCATCAAAAAAAGATTGCCGGCTTGTGTCAGAGGAGTGATGTACAATAAGATTGGGAAATCCCCAAAAGTAAAGGCTAGTGTTTTGTAGTGGGTCTTCAGCTAAAAGGCGTTGATGTATAATCCCTAAACGACCATAGTTATCAAAAAAGCGAGTATTTTCAAAGTTTGGAAGTGGCTGACCTTCTACCCATTTTTTACCTAGAGACAGTCCTATTTTAGAAATAGTAGTATCATTTCTATCAATAGAAATACTGGAGAAAAAGTTTCCGTTTATAGTTCCTCCCATTGGGTTCATTACAAAATCAAAAGTATTTAAACCATCAATTTTATTGCCTCGCCATAATGTTTGGGTCCCATAAACTGAAAAAGAAAAATGACTCCCTTTTTTACTATCAAATCTTAATTTTAATGCCTCAACACTAAAATCTATATGGTGTAAGTTACTAACCCCAACAATTCCATATCGAATAACGTGAACTCTAAAACTACTTTCCTCTTTTTTTTCTAAACTATAATCTATTTCTAAAAGTTGAGCAGAAGTAATCCAGGTAAGGAGCGAGAAACCAAAAAGCCAAAAAGATTTTTTTTTAAAGATGACGAATATCTTACATGAGATGAAATTCATTTTCTGTTAATTAGTAACCCTTAAAATACCATTATAATTTTGAACTTGATAAAATAAAAGTCCCTGGGGGGGATTTAAATCTTCAGAAGGGTTTAAAAGTTGTCCCGTAGCCAAACTATACTGAAATTCCTCGCAGCTACAGTTTGCCAAAACACCCTCAATAGACAGCTTAGAACAGCTTTCGGGAATATGATTTGGACAAGTTGCTTCCCATGCTAAAAAAGATGATCCATTTAAATTAAATATTAATACCCCATTAATGCCTATGTCCTCAATTAAAAGGCTTCCTCCAACAAAAGTTAACTTATTATATAGTGGAAGACTTAGGTTAAGTTCTCTTTGAAAACGAATGTCTACTAAGTAGGGATTTCGTTGAATTTGAGATTTAGTACAACCTAGACAAAAAAGGACACATACAATAACTCCTAATCTCAAGTTCCAAATTGTTTTAATCAAGTGTCTCAATTGTGTATATTTGTTATAAATCCACCCTTGGGAGGATTTTTTGTTTATATAGAAAACGTAGAAAACATGAGTAAAGTATCTTATTACACAGAAGAAGGCTTAAAAAAACTACGCGCAGAATTAAATCAACTTAAAGACATTGAGCGTCCAAAAGCTTCACACGCTATCGCAGAAGCAAGAGATAAAGGTGATTTGAGTGAAAATGCGGAGTATGATGCAGCTAAAGAAGCTCAAGGAATGTTAGAAATGCATATTGCTAAAATGGAAAATATTTTATCAAATGCGCGTATCATAAATGAATCGGAATTAGACACTTCAAAAGTATTAATACATTCAATCGTTGAGTTAAAAAACAGATCAAATGGAACTTTAATGACTTATACCTTAGTAGCACAAAGTGAAGCTGATTTAAAAACAGGAAAAATTTCTGTTAATTCTCCAATTGGCATGGGTCTACTTGGAAAGAAAGTAGGTGAGTTTGCTGAGATTATAATTCCTAACGGGAGTATTTCGCTAGAAATTATTTCAATTTCACGTTCCTAATGGAAACCCTTTTCTCTAAAATCATAGCAGGTGAAATACCAAGCTATAAAGTTGCCGAAGACTCTAATTGTTTTGCTTTTTTAGATATTAATCCGAATACTAAAGGTCATGTTTTATGTGTTCCAAAAGTAGCAGGAGATAAATTTTTTGATCTTGATAAGGCGACATTTAATCAATTAATGACTTTTTCTAGAAAAGTAGCTCTAGCAATTCGAAGTGTAATAAAGTGTGAACGTATTGGGATGTCAGTTATTGGTCTGGAAGTTCCTCATGCTCACGTCCATTTAATCCCTCTTCATACAATGGACGATATTAGTTTTCAGAAAAAAGCTAAAATTTCACAGCAAGAAATGGAAACTACAGCAAAAGCAATTGCTGTTTTTTTTGAGGATCAAGATTAAGAAAGATTTTTTTTATTTAATAAAATCTGGAATTGAGTCCCTTTGCCGGGAGTAGTTTTTAGCACACTAAGTTTGCCTTGGTGAAAATCTACAACAATTCTTTTCGCCAAAGATAATCCAAGTCCCCATCCTCTAGATTTAGTGGTAAAACCAGGAGAAAAAATTTTAGAAGTAATTTCTTTTTTCATACCTAAACCAGTATCTGAAATTAATATTTCAACATGATTTTTTAATTCATTTACCCGAAGATTCAGAGTACCTTTACCCTTCATGGCGTCAATTCCATTTTTTATAAGATTTTCTAGTGTCCAACTAATCAATTGTGAATTAAAAGGAATAATAATTGCTTTTTCAGGAAGTTGAATCTCAAAAATAATATGTTCTGAACTTCTTTTCTGAAGGTAACTAACGGTTTGAGTAACGGTTGAAATAACGTCCCACTGGCTTAGTTCGGGAGTAGAACCCACTTTTGAAAAGCGATCGGTTATCACTTTTAAGCGGTCAATATCTTTTTCTATTTCAAGTAAAGGAGTTGATTTTTTTTCTTTTTCTTTCAGCAAAGTAACCCACCCCATCATTGATGTTAAGGGGGTTCCTATTTGATGTGCCGTTTCTTTTGCCATACCTGCCCAAAGTTTATTTTGTTCTGCTATTTTAATAGTTTTGAAGACAAAATATAATACAGTTCCAAAAAGAAAAATGATCAGTAGTAATGCAAGGGGATAATATTGTAGTTTTTTTAATACCTCTGAATCACCATAATACAATTTTTGATCAACAACCATTAGCCCGGTATTGTCTTTATATTGTATAATAATGGGATCA
>JABGXI010000062.1:0-28356 GCA_018675855.1 Flavobacteriaceae bacterium
AAAAAGATATTTTACCTGATGACTTTCAGAAAATAATAGATGGAGCTTATAGCTTGCAGCAAATTCAAGGAGTTCTTGATTTAAATTTTGGAGAGAATGTATCGCCAGAGGGATTAGGGCAAGGATTTTCCCATAGTTTAACAATGAAATTTTCTACAGCTAAAGATAGAGATAGCATATATCTCCCACATCCTGTGCATCAAAAGTTTGTTAAATTATTTGTGCCCTTTACTACCGATGTGCTGGTTTATGACTACTGGGAATAATTTATCCTCCAATAATTTTAGAGATTTTATTTTGCTCTTCTATTGCAAGTTCAGCATCAATTAAAATTCGTCCAGAATGCTCATCCATTATAATTTTGTTTCTTGAAAGAATTTCCAATTGAATTTGAGGGGGAATTGTAAAATATGATCCTCCAGAAGCTCCACGTTCTACAGGTACTATTGCTAAGCCATTTCTAACACTGCCTCTAATGCGTTTATAAGCAGTTACTAAACGTTCTTCAATCTTAGTTTCAAATTCTGCAGATTTCTTTTGAAGTAAATCTTCTTCTTTTTGAGTTTCTTTTAAAATAGTATCAAGCTCTTCTTTTTTTGCTTTAAGGTGTGCATTTCGTTCCTCTAGTTTTTCAGTTACTGAAACAATTGCTTCTTGTTTGTGTTCAATAAAGGCTTTAAATTCTTTGATTTTTTTTTCAGCCAGTTGGCTTTCAAGATCTTGATATTCTTGTTCTTTTACGATAGAATTATACTCTCTATTGTTTCTAACATTTTTTAATTTCTCTTCGTACTTTTTAAGGAGTTCTTTTGCTGTTTCAATCGTTTGTTTTTGATCTGTAATACCTTGTTCATTTTCCTGAACTTCAGCTTTAACCTTTTCAAACTTAGTATTTAATCCTGCAATTTCATTTTCTAAGTCTTCAACCTCTAGAGGTAATTCACCTCGAAGGTTTTTAATTTCGTCAATTCGTGAATCAATTAGTTGAAGGTCGTAGAGTGCCCTTAATTTTTTTTCAATTGAGATTTCTTTTTTTTTGGCCATAACTAGAAATAATTTACTGGATTGGTTTTTATACTTGATAAAACGAATGCAAAATTAGGCATTTTTTTGGTAAGATAGTCATATATCATTTTTTTGGTAAAATGCTCACTTTCATAGTGCCCCACATCCACTAAAAACAAACTATTTTGGCCTAAATAAAATTGATGATATTTTAAATCGGCAGTAATAAAAGCATCGGCCCCTTGTTTTTTTGCCTCTTCGATAGCAAAACTTCCTGAACCTCCCAATACTGCAACTTTATTTATTTTTTTAGAAGTTAAAGGACTGTGCCTAATGAGCTCTGCTGAAAGCTTTTTTTTCACAAATGAAAGAAAGTTTTTTTCTTCCATTGATTCTTTGAGTGTTCCTATTCTTCCCATGCCAACTTCTAGATTCGTATTATCTAGGCTAAAAATTTCAAAGGCAGCAGCCTCATATGGATGAACTTCTTGAAGGGTTTTTTGAATAATTTTTTCTAAATATGATTCAAAAACAATTTCAATTTTAACTTCATCTAAACTTATTTCTTTATTATTATCACCTAAATAAGGATTGCTTTGATCATTCCCTTTAAATTGACCCCTTCCTTCTGAAGTAAAACTACAGCTATTATAGTTTCCTATTGCTCCTGCTCCTTTTTGATGAAGAGCTTCAAGAATCGTTGATTCATTTATTTTAGGAACATAAGTACATAGTTTTTTAAGACTTCCTTTTTTAGGAATTAAGATCTGACTATTTCTTAATTCTAACAAACTGCATAATATATGATTTACACCTTTAGGATGATTGTCTAAGCGAGTGTGAAGAGCTATAATAGCAACGTTATTTTGTATGGCTTTTATCACAACTCGCTCAACATAGTTTTTACCGGTTATTTTTTTTAATCCAGAAAATACGATAGGATGAAAACTAATGATAAGATTACATTTTTTGTTGATGGCTTCTTCCATAACATCCTCTGTACAATCTAATGTAATAAGTGCTCCAAGACATTTTTTTTTTGGATCACCAACTAAAAGACCCACATTATCAAAGTCTTCAGCATAAGCAGGAGGAGCCCATTGGTCTAAAACAGTAATTAAGTTTTGAATAGTCATATTTGTAAGTGAATATTAACAAATATAATATTTATCTTCATCGGCATGAAACTCTTGCGTTGTATATTATATCCTTTGGCTTTACTTTATGGATTTGTAATAGCTATTAGGAATTTTTTATTTGATAAGGGGTTCCTTAAAACACATACTATTTCAATGCCAAGTATTGGGGTTGGTAATCTTAGTTCAGGTGGAACTGGAAAATCTATTGTGATAGATTATTTGATTGTTTTGTTAAAAAAAAAATACTCTATCTCTGTATTAAGTAGAGGTTATAAAAGAGAAACCTCTGGTGTAATTGTTGGTACTGTGAACAGTTCAGCAGCAATGATAGGAGACGAACCTTTACAATTTTTAAAAAAACATCCATCAATTACTGTAGTTGTCGCTGAAAAAAGAATTTTAGGACTTAACAAAATAAAAGAAATTAAGTCCTTAAATACCATTGTTTTATTAGATGATATAATGCAGCACAGGTATGTGAAACCCTCGTTACTGATTATTACCACTACCTTTAATAATCCTTATTTTTCAGATTATTTATTGCCAACAGGAAATCTTAGAGAGTCGCCCTTGGGCGCCAAAAGAGCAAATGTTATTTTAGTTACTAAGTGTCCAGACACTATTTCTAATCAAGACGTAGATAACTTTAAAAAAAAATGTGTTCTTTCTGGGGATCAACACTTATTTTTCACAAAAATAAACTACAGTTCTTTCATATTCAATGATGTTTCAAGTTTGCTGTTATCAGAACTGCCCTCTTCTGTTTTGTTAATAACGGGAATCTCTGACCCTAGTCCAATGGTTAAATTTTTAAATAAAAAAGGTGTTGAACATATTCATTTGGCATATCCAGATCATCATACTTTTAGAACGAGCGACATTCAAGAAATATACAAACAAAAGGGAAAAAGGATCCTTCTAACAACAGAAAAGGACATGACAAGGCTTAAGCCCCTGATAAAGGGATCTGATTTGTATTATTTGCCTATTGAAATGGTGTTTTTATATTCAAGTGAAAAAGCAGTTTTTGAGGCGTTAATTTTAAATAAAGCTACTAATAAAATTTAAGCGATGTGCTTGTGGGCTTTGTAAGAAGATCTTACTAAAGGACCACTTTCTACATGTCTGAATCCAAGGTCAAGAGCAAAAGTTTCATACTTTTTAAAAACATCAGGTGTTATAAAAGAATGAACTGGAAGATGCTTTTTACTAGGCTGTAAGTATTGCCCAATTGTAACAACATCCACAAATGATTCTCTCAAATCCTGAAGCGATTCTAAAACTTCTTCTTCTTTCTCACCTAAACCTAGCATGATACCAGATTTAGTCCTGTTAATTCCTTCTTCTTTTAGATAACGTAAAACCTCTAAACTTGTTTGGTATTTTGCTTGAACACGCACTTTTCTAGTTAATCTTTTTACGGTTTCAATATTATGAGAAACAACTTCTGGAGCTACTTTAATAATTCTATTAATATTTCGTTCGTTTCCTTGAAAATCAGGTATTAAGGTTTCCATTGTAGTACCTGGGCTTATTCTTCGAACCGCATTTACGGTTTCAGCCCAAATTATAGAACCCATATCTTTTAAATCATCACGATCAACAGAAGTAATTACTGCATGTTTAATTTTCATGAGTTTAATGGAATTTGCAACTTTTTCTGGCTCCGTCCAATCTACGGCACCTGGCCTTCCTGTTTGAACGCCACAAAAGCTACATGATCGTGTACAAATATTTCCTAAAATCATAAAAGTAGCTGTTCCTTCAGCCCAACACTCCCCCATGTTGGGGCAGCTGCCTGAGGTGCAAATAGTGTTAAGTTTATATTTATCTACTAGGCTTCTGAGTTCAGTATATTTTTTACCCGTTGGGAGTTTAACCCTAATCCATTCGGGCTTTTTTGCATGCTTAACCTCCTTAGATTTTACCTCCATTATACTTATTTTTTTCAAAGATACTCTAAAGCTTAGAGACTTAAAAGATAAAATAATGTAAAACCTGTTAAAAATAAGATTCCTAAAACACTTAAAATTCTCATTCCTTTTTTAGGCTGTTGTGCTTTTGGCATTTCACTACTAATAACTAACCTGTAATTTAAAAAAGCATAAAGTGGGGCGGTAATAAAAGACAAAACTGTTGCGATTTGAACAAGTCTTCCCATTTCAGAAAGTAGAAATAAAAAGATACAACCAGTACCTAAGGCAAGGACCGCCATCCAGTGGAGGTAATAATTGGTATTTTTTTTATTAAACAATAACTGTACTGTACGAGACATAGCCCTTGGTGAAGCATCTAAGGTTGTGATAGTTGTACTTAGCATGGTCGTAAATGCAGCAATACCAATAATACCATATGCAGCTTTTCCAAGAGTAGATGTGTAAAGTTGAATAAGTTGCCCTGCAAATACACCACCTTGATTTGAAAATTTTAAAGGAGTTTCATACATAACTAGGGCTCCCAATCCTAAAAAACAAAGTGCTAGAATTACTGTGGTAATGTATCCTACATTAAAATCAAACATACTTTCTTTTAGAGATATTTTTTTTACTTGTGTTTTATTTTTTTCTATGGTCCATATAGAATGCCAAATTGAAATGTCCAAGGGTGCAGGCATCCATCCTAAAAATGCAATTAAAAATAATAGACCCGTTTGGTCAGGAAAAATCTGTTGGAAGGAATGAGTTTGTTCATTATTTAAAAAAGCAAAAATAACAGCAGCAATACTACTGATAGCAAGAACTATCATTATGATTTTTATCAATTTATCAAGCCAGTTATATCTTCCTGATACTAATAAAAAAGAACAAATAAGGGTAATAACAAGACTCCAAGCAACGATACTGTCTGTGATTCCGAATAGTGTTGAAGCAATGCCTGCGGTAACAACAGTAACAGCACTTTGTATAGTGAACATAGTACCTATATTTAATATGAAATAAGCCCACAAATATCCTTTTCCAAGCTTGTAGTAGCCGTCCAAAAGAGTTTCACCGGTAACTTGAGCATACCTGGGTCCGTATTGAAAGAAAGGGTACTTAAATAGGTTGATAAGTAATATTGCCCATATTAAACCCCAACCAAAATCTGCACCCGCTCGCGTAGACTGAACAAGATGAGATACTCCGATTGCTGCTCCAGCAAAAAGAAGTCCAGGTCCTAATTTAGAGAGTTTAGTTAGCATCTTTCTTCAATAAATTGGCCAACATTTTTTTTGCTCTGAATATTTTTACACGGACAGTTGAAGCCGATTCGTTTAATTTTTCTTCAATCTCTTTATAAGATAAATCTTCAAAATAACGAAGATTTAAAATAACTCGGTATTCTTTTTTTAAAGATTTGATATGGGTTAAGATTAGTTCTAAATTTTGATTCTCTATCATAAGGTCCTCAGGTGAAGGCTCTAAGTTAGTGGATTCAAAACAGGAAATTTCATAAGTCTCTTTTTGATTTTCTTGAAGATGTTTAGATTTTCTGTAACGATCAATATGATGATTTTTAGCAATTGTCAGAATCCAAGCAACAAAAGGCTGGTTTTCATTAAAGCTATATAAACGATCAAAGGCTTTTGCGAAAGTTTCAATAGCAAGTTCTTCTGCTAAATTTGTATTTGAAACGCGAGAATTTAAGAAGGAATAAACGTTATCCCAATAGGAGTTAAAGAGAATGTTAAAGGCATTTTGATCATTTTTTTTTGCTTTTTTAATTATTCCATCTTCTACTATTTTTTTCATTTTTTTGACATAAAACTAGTTTAAGTTGCTTTGAGTAGCGCTAGGATTTTTGCAATCAGCTTCTTCAGGCATTTTGCCACACATTCCACAAGGTTGATTGTCTTTGTTTAAAAAGGGACTCTGGCTAGCACATGTTCCTGAGAATTCACCATCTTTTTTTGCCCATATTTTAATAGAAATTCCAGCGAATGCTAATGAAAGCAAAACGAATGTGATTAAAAATAATTCCATAACAATTCTTAAAGGTACAAAAATAGGAATCTTTCTTGGAAACAGGGTAAAAGTGAACAACTGGACTAATAGTTAAATTATTTCAAAAAAGAATACTTTTAAATTCCCACAAACTTTTCAGAAAGTAAAAGCAAAAAGCAAGACTAATCATAAACTTAAGAGAAACTCCTGTTATAAATCCCAATAAGGCACCGATAGCAGCTTTTAAAGCTCCTTTTTTATTATATTGATTCATGTAAAGCTCACCGAGAAAAGCTCCTGCAAACGGACCGAAAAGTAAACCAAATGGGCCAAGAAAAATTATTCCTAAAATCAGACCAATGCTGCTGCCTATAATACTTCCTTTTCCACCACCAAATTTTTTAGCCCCCAGGATTGGAATAATATTATCAATAATAAAAATAAATAAGGCAATGATAAAACTTAAAACCAGAAAGAAAGGGCTAATTGTAATCGAAGAAAAGCTAAATATTAAAAGTCCACACCATGATGAAAGTGGACCAGGAATAATTGGAATAAAGCTTCCTATAATTCCAAGGAGTATAAATAAACTGGCTAAGACTATAATCATCAGATCCACGGATCAAAAATATCATTTTATAAGCTTCTGAATCTTGTTTTTTATGATAAATAAATAAAAAAAGCGTAAATTTATTTCAGAAAAAAATTACTTATGTATTCAAATTCAAAATTATATTTAACTGTGTTGTCTGGGTTATTCTTACTATCCCTTTCAAGTTGTCATTTGTTTGAGTCTACAAAAGTACCTGCAAAAGAAATAAAAACAGCTTCAAGCTGGTCTGAAAAAGATCAAGCTCCTAGTTTTGAAAGTTGTGAAGGCCTTAGTGCTGATGATCAAGTAACTTGTTTTGAAGAAATGATTGCATTTACTGTTTTAGATCATATAAATGAAAATCCATGGGTAGCATCAGAAAACATTGATGAAGAAGTTGTCTTGAATCTTTTGATTGATAAAGAAGGACTAATTACATTAGAATCAGTTGATGCGTCAAATAATATTTTAGATGCTATTCCAGATATGAAAAACAGTCTGATTACGGCTATTAATTTAATGCCTCAGGCACAAGCAGCTGTGAAGACTAATGTTGGTGCTTTGGTAACTACTTCGATAAAACTTCCTTTGAAAATTTTTGCTCAGGAAGAAGACTAATGCAAGGGGAACAAATTATTCTAGGTATTGATCCAGGAACTACCATTATGGGTTTTGGTCTAATAAAAACAACCAAAACATCAATGGAGCTGATTCATATGCATGAGCTACACCTTCAAAAGTACGACAATCACTATTTAAAGCTAGGCTTAATTTTTAAGCGTACCCTTGAATTAATAGATGAGTACCATCCAGATCAACTGGCTATTGAAGCACCTTTTTTTGGAAAAAATGTTCAGTCAATGCTAAAGTTGGGTAGGGCCCAAGGGGTTGCAATGGCAGCGGGAATTTCTCGTGAAGTGCCTATAACAGAATATTCCCCTAAAAAAATTAAAATGGCGATCACGGGTAACGGAAATGCTTCGAAAGAGCAAGTAGCTAAAATGCTCCAAAAGCTTTTAAATATTAAAACCTTACCAAAAAATTTAGATGCTACAGATGGATTGGGAGCAGCTGTATGCCATTACTATAACCAAGATTCAATCACTGAAACAAAATCCTATTCCGGGTGGGGTGCTTTTGTAAATCAAAACCCCAAAAAAGTCAAATCCTAACCGGCTTATATTTCACTAGAAAAATGTCGAACATTTATTTTCATTACCCTTTTTGCAAGCAAGCTTGTAATTACTGTAATTTTCATTTTTCAACCTCAAAAAGTGGACAAAACAGCCTGTGGGATGCAATGAATAAGGAATTACTCCTTAGAAAAGATGAAATTAAAGTACCCATTGAAAGTGTTTATTTTGGAGGTGGTTCTCCATCTTTAATTTCACCTAAAAAAATAGATAAATTACTTAATTATATTCACGATAATTTTATTATTAACTCACTGCTTGAAGTAACGCTAGAAGTTAATCCAGATGATGTCTCACTTCAATATTTAGATGCGTTAAAACAAGCTGGAATCAATAGAATAAGCATAGGTATTCAGTCTTTTCATCAAAAAGATTTGTCTATAATGAATCGTGCCCACAATAATACCCAAGCTTTAAGTGCATTAAAATGTGTTGCTCAAAAATTTTCAAATTTCACTTTAGATTTAATTTATGGAATACCGAATTCTACCTTAAAAGAATGGAAAGAAAATTTAAATCTTGCACTTGAATTTGATCCTCCCCATCTTTCAGTTTACGCACTTACTGTTGAAGAAAAAACAGCTTTAGATTTTCAAGTCAAAAAAGGAGAGATAACTCTAATTTCAGAGGAAGCTGTTAAAGAACAATATGATTTTCTAACAACAAAAATGAGAAGCTTAAAGTATATAAATTATGAATTTTCGAATTTTGGAAAGGAAGGTTATTTTTCAGTAAATAATCAAAACTATTGGAATGGAAAATTTTACATTGGAATCGGTCCTTCTGCTCATAGTTATGATGGATTTGCAACTCGGAGCTGGAATGTTTCAAATAATCATAAGTATGTTGCTGCTATTAAAAAAGAGGTCCCTCTTATAGAAGTTGAACATTTAACAACAAAAGATCGCTACAATGAATATATTATGACGGGACTCAGGAAAGTTGAAGGAATTTCTTTAGACTATGTAAAAAAGATATTTGGTTCTTCCTATGGAACCTATCTAGAGAGTCAAGTAGGAATACATTTGGAGGCAAGAAATTTCTATTGGGATGGGGATTATTTAAAAATTACACCAAAAGCAAAATTTTTATCAGACGGTTTAGCAGCAGACCTATTTAGAATTTAGCCTTATTTATTTTTTAATAGCTCGCAATAGTAATGATAAAACCTAGGAATAGTTTCAATTCCTTTAAAGAAATTAAAGATTCCATAATGTTCATTTGGAGAGTGAATAGCATCGCTATCCAATCCAAAGCCCATTAAAATAGATTTTACTCCTAATTCTTTTTCAAACATTGGAACAATAGGAATACTCCCTCCGCCTCTACAAGGAATAGGTTCTATTCCAAAGATTTCTTCATATGCTTTGTGTGCAGCTTTGTAGCCAACCGTATCGGTATGGGTAACATAAGCATATCCACCATGATGAGTTATTACATCAACTTGAACTCCTTCTGGAGCAAGAGACTTGAAATATTCAGTAAATAGCCCACTGATTTTATTCCAATCTTGATTGGGCACTAAACGCATTGATATTTTTGCATGTGCTTTACTTGCTATAACTGTTTTAGCTCCTTCACCGGTATACCCCCCCCATATTCCATTTACATCAAGCGAGGGTCGTATTGTCCTTCTTTCTTCATTACTATAACCTTTTTCTCCATGAACAGCATTAACTCCAATTGAGGCTTTAAATTCGTTTTCATTAAAAGGAGCCTTTGCCATTTCATTTCGTGCTTCCTGAGAAAGTTCTTCGACTTCGTCATAAAACCCGGAGATTGTTATTCGCTGATTATCGTCTTTTAGTTGCGCAACCATTTCACACAATACATTAATAGGATTTGCAACGGAACCACCATAAAGTCCAGAATGTAAATCTCTATTAGGACCTGTAATAGTAACTTCCATATAACTTAGGCCGCGAAGACCAGTTGTTATAGATGGCTGTGTTTTTGAAATCATACCAGTATCTGAAATCAGGATAACATCACACATTAATTTTTTCTTATTATTCTTCACAAAATCTTCTAAATGATCACTGCCTACTTCTTCTTCCCCTTCAATCATAAATTTAATATTACAAGCCAAAGGTCCTTTGCTAAGCATAACTTCTAGAGCTTTAATATGCATAAACACTTGACCCTTATCATCACATGCTCCACGAGCAAAAACAGCTCCTTCAGGATGCAATTCTGTTGTTTTTATTACGGGTTCGAATGGAGGACTGTCCCATAAATCAATTGGATCTGGGGGTTGAACATCATAATGACCATAAACTAAAACAGTAGGTAAGGAAGGGTTAATAAGATACTCACCATACACAATAGGGTGTCCAGGAGTTTTAATGATTTCTGTGTGAGGACAACCTGCTTGACTTAATGCGCTTTTCACCCAATCGGCAGCAGAATCAACATCTTTTTTGTAGGCAGGATCTGCACTGACTGATGGGATCTTTAAAAAATTCATCCATTCTTTTAAAAAACGATTTTGATCATTTGTGAAGGTCATAGTTTTCGTACTAAAAATTATTTACGAAGTTAACCAATGTATTTTTTTTAGAAGAGGAATTTTTATTGGAAAACTTATTTATATTTGTCATCCGTATCGCGGGTGTGGTGAAATTGGTAGACACGCTAGACTTAGGATCTAGTGCTTCACGGCTTGGGGGTTCGAGTCCCTTCACCCGCACTTATAAACCTCATCGGTAACTAATAATTAAATAGTTGTGAGATGAGGTTTTTTTATTTCCAATTTAGTCTTAATTTTTTTCAATCTATACCTTATGTGCACCATCGCAAAATGGCAGTTTTTGAGATTTCCCACATCCACAAAGAGTAAAGCGCTCACCATGTTGAATTTCATTTCCTTGATCGTCGGTAAGTTTAACTGCTCCTTCAACAACAATTTGTCCTTTTTCTTTTCGAAATATATGTGTTTTTCTCAATTTTAATTAGATTGTTTAGATTTTATGTAGCCTAGGATTCTTGATTCTAATATAGGAAGAGTTACTGTTCCCTTTTCTAAAATAACTTCATGAAAATCACGAATATCAAATTGATTTCCCAGTTCTTTTTCAGCTTTTTCACGAAGCTCTCTTATTTTTAATTCCCCAATTTTGTAAGATATTGCTTGTCCTGGCCATGAAATATAGCGATCTATTTCAGTATTGACTTCGTGAATTGAGAGAGCAGTATTTTTTGACATAAAATTAACGGCCTCTTCTCGTGTCCAACCAAAGGCATGAATACCGGTGTCTACTACTAATCTAGATGCACGCCACATCTCGTAGGTGAGTTTACCAAAATGTTCGTAAGGTGTTGAGTATATTCCCATTTCATCAGCTAAATATTCAGAATATAATCCCCAGCCTTCTCCGTAGGCAGAAAGGTATAAATCTCTCCGAAACTGTGGGATGCTCTCGGGAAGCTCACTATTTAAAGATCCTTGAAGATGATGGCCAGGCACTGCCTCATGTGCAGTAAGCGATGGAAATACATACAAAGGCCTACTTGATAAATTATAAGTATTCACCCAATAATATCCAGGATCTGTGCTTGTAGGCGAGGTGCCTACATAACGACCACTAGTGTATTTTGGGGCAATTGCATCAGGGACTGGCGCCACTCCATAGGGTTTTCTGGGCAGAGTTTTAAAATAACGTGGTAGTTGCTCATCTAATTTTTTAGAAATATTTCTAGCATGTGCTAAAAGTTGTTCAGAGGTCTTGGCATAAAACTGAGAATCGGTTCTTAAAAAGTCAATAAACTCAGTTAGTGAACCTTTATATTCAACTTCTTTAACAATGTCAAGCATTTTAGCATTAATTCGGGCTACTTCTTCCAAGCCTTTTTCATGAATACTCTGTGGAGTCATTTTTAGAGTTGTGTAAAAATTAATTCGACTTTGATAATATTCTTTTCCATTTGGTATTTCAGAAATACCAATAGTAACTCTAGTCATAGGAAAATAAGTTTCTTCAAAAAAAGTTTTTACCTTTTTAAAAGATGGAATAACAGATTGATTAATAACTTTTTTTGCTGCCTCAATTAAAGAGTCTTTTTCTTGTTTTGAAATTTGATCAGGGAGTTTTAGAAAAGGAGAGTAATAAAAATTTTCTTCGGGTGTTTTTGTAATGTGTTGTTCGTAAGTAGAGCTATAACCATTGAAAATAACCAAAGGCTGCCCCATTCCAGCATTTAATCCTTTTTCTATTAAGGCACTTTGTTGTTGAATGAAAAGGGGGATTGCTTTCAAAAGAGTTAAATATTTTAAAGCAGATTTTTTACTGCTAATAGGCCGGACTCTATAGGTTAGGTTGGAGTGAAAGCCTGCATCAGAAAGTATAGGATTCCAGTGAGTTTTATAGTGGTATTTAATCCCTGTTTCTTTAAGTACAAAATGAAGTAATTGATATGAAATTTGATCATTCTCATCGAGCTCATATCGATCAATTGTTTCAAGCTTTAGTTTTAGAGAATCACAAAAAAGAGCATAATTTTCAAAACGTTCTTCACTAAAATCTCCTAAGGGAAATTCACCGTTTTTATGATCTTTGTATTCATGATAGGAAACAATAATAGATCTTAGTTCGCTCTGGGGATTATTAATATTGCATCCAAGAATGAGAAGCACTATGCAAAAAAAGGCACTATTTTTAATCATCTATGTTTTAAATTACTTAAAGTTTACTTCAGCTGTAATAGCGAAACATAATATTGAAGGATAGTAGGAGCCTTAGAATTATTTTCGATCGATTTTAAATAACCTAAATTTGATATCGTCTAAACCTTCGTCATCAAACGGATATTCCATTTGGTCTTGAATATTATATAGAGAAATTAATATAAACTCACTTAAAATAACAATAAAGAAAGTTAGCCAACTAGGATTATCTGGACCAATTTTGTTAATAATGGTTGGGGTATAAATAATTGGAAAAATATAAATAAAGATAAGACAATAAGCCTTGAGGCTTACAGGAGTCCTGTGTGAATGAATTGCAATTAAATTGTTAGCACTTTCAACAGTGTCCTTAAAGAAACGTAAAGCTTTTTCACGGGTGCCATTTCCAATAGCAACACTATTTTCAGCTAAAAAAGAATAAAAGTCTTCCACATTTTGATCAAAAGGTTGAAAATTTTCGTCGATTGTTCTTAAATGATCAAATAATTTATCATCAACAGTATTCAAAATTGCAATGGCTTTATCTTTGTATTCAGGCTCAGTCTTGGGGCTACTAACAAAAAAATTAATAACTGTTTTTATGCTTGCTCTAAATTTACTTAGATGTTCTAAAGCCTTTTCTCTTCTCTTAAAAGCACCCCGAATGGTAAAGACTAGCGGGAATATAATTGCAATGCTCAAAAGCGTAAGATCAATATTATAAACTATGTTAAAATTATATGCAATAATTGGCGTCAGAATCGAAAGAAAAAGAGTTATTAGAGTTCTGAAATTAATTATTATGAGGTATCTGGACATTGATTTAATTTATTATATTTAACCAAATTTAAACTTTATATATGAAAAATCTATTATTTTCTATCTCCATTTTTTTGTTGTCATTCTCGGTTAGCGCTCAAAAAGCATTAAAGTCTGATGCTCTTTTTTCAGATCAAACACCTGTAGAAATTAAATTAGGGTATTCTAATAAAGCGATGAATAAAGACACAAATGATTCTACTTTTATTGACACAACAATGGAATTTTTACATGAAGGAAAATGGTCTTCAATAAATGTGAATCTTAGAGCTAGAGGAAATTTCAGGCGTAATGAATGTTATTTTCCTCCCATTAAAATGAAAATCAAAAAAGATCAATATAAAGAGACAATATTTGATGGTAATAAAACCATGAAATTAGTTTTGCCGTGTAAAATCGAATCGGAAAATAATGACAATATTCTTCAAGAATTTATTGCCTATAAGATATATGAACAAATTTCTCCTTACCACTTTAAAACACGTAGGGTTAATATTGATTTTACCGAACCTAAGGGAAAGAAAAAAGTTAAAACATTCAAATTAAAAGGATTTTTAATTGAAGATGACAAGAGAGTTTCACAACGCCATGAATCAAGAGTTTTTGAACGTTTTGTTCATCCTATGGCAATGGATCACTTAACTTCTGTTCATAATGCCTTTTTTCAATACCTACTTGGAAATACAGATTTTTCCGTTGCTTACCAACATAATGGAAAATTAATGTATTCAGAGGCAGATAAGAAAATCATTCCTTTACCATATGATTTTGATATGACAGGATGGGTTAATCCAAGTTATGCAACAGTTAATACTACTTTAGGTATTAATTCTGTTCAGGATCGAAAATATAGAGGATTTAAACGTGAGCAACAGTATTTCGACCAAGTGCGTAAAGAATTTATAGATAAGAAAAGTTCGCTTATGGAAATGGTCGCTTCATTCGAATCTGAGTTTTCAGATCCAAAGGAATACAAAAACATGTTTGATTTTATGGGTGACTTTTATGAGACAATGGAAGATGACAGTAAATTTCAAAAATCTATTGTAGACGAATCCAGAACGAAGTAATTTACTATTTTGACACTGCTTTTAGCATCTTGTCAAAAATTGCTGTGTTTTCGTAAATTCCTTTAAATAGTTCAGCTTTTGGACCATAACTGAATACTGGTACCATTGTAGCGGAATGACCTTTGGAGCTAAAAGTCCCATTAACTATTCCACGTTTAATATTCCCACCGCTCAACGTTAAACCACCTGTTTCGTGGTCTGCAGTAACAATTACCAGGGTATTTCCGTCAGATTTAGCATAGTCTAAAACACGTTGAATAGCTGTATTAAATTCTTTAAATTCCGAGAGAACATAATCCATATCATTGGAATGACCTCCCCAATCAATTTGAGATCCTTCTATCATCATGAAAAAGGGATCTCCATAAGATTCCATTTTTTTAATACTCGATGAAGCCATGTCTTCAAGTGCTGGACTCCTTCCTTCTAATTTTGTTGGAGGTTCATCTCTGTAGGTTAAATACCCTATTTTCTTGGATTGACTTGAAGAGAGTTCCTCTAGACTTTTAACAAAATGGTAATCACTCATTTCTTCTATCAAATTTCTTTTATCATCTCTTTTATTAAAATGTTTTTTCCCACCACCAATAAACAAGTCTACACTATGTTCCCTTAATTGTAAAGCAATATCTTGGTATTGTCTTCTAGAAGGAATGTTGGCATAAAAAGAAGCAGGAGTAGCGTGAACAATACTTGAGGTAGCAAGAAGTGCAGTTTTGTAGCCTTTATCTTGACAAATTTCTAAAATACTTTTAGTAGATATATTGTTAGTGTCAATACCAACGACCCCGTTGAGAGTTTTCACTCCTGATGCCATGGCAGTTCCACTGGCTGCAGAATCAGTTATTAGTTGACCAAAAGCATGTGTTTTTGAAAGCCCAATGAATTCAAAGCCTTCTAGAGCTGTACTATTTTTATTAGCATACATTCCAGAGCTAATTTGAGTTAAGCCCATTCCATCTCCAATCATTAAAATAATATTTGGAGCTTTATCTTGTGTGATACCTGATGTGAAGACTAATAAAAGTGATAAAGAGATTAACTTGCGCATGTTGATATTGATTTTGACAAGCAAATATACAATACCATAATTAAATTAAATTTTTATTTTTTGAAACAAAAATTTTTTTCTGGCCAAAAATCAAATCCTTACCTTTGGGTTGGTTAGTAAATGGAATAAATATGAAGGAAAATCAGCATATTGATATCGTAATAGCTTGGGTGGATGGTGCTGACCCTATTCATAAAAATAAACGTTATAAATTTTTAAGTAAGTCACAACAAAAAATTCTTCCAGGTGCAGATGCAACTCGTTTTCACTCTTTAAATGAAGTGGAATACTGCGTGCTTTCCATATTAAAATTCGCCTCTTTTGTAAGAAATATTTTTATTGTTACTGATAATCAAGACCCTAAAATATCAGCCGCAGTTCAAAAACATTTTCCCGAGCGCTTGAAAAGTATTCGCTTAGTAGACCACACCGAAATTTTTAAGGGATATGAACAGTTTTTACCTACATTTAATAGTATATGTATTAGTAACATGTTGTGGAGAATAAAGGGCATTTCAAATCAATTTGTTTATTTTAATGATGATATATTTTTACTTCGTAAAATAACACCGTCTGATTGGTTTAGAAGAGGACGCCCTGTTTTAAGAGGCTCTTGGTCCACTCCGCCTTATGAAAGAATTTTATGGGATCAACTCAAATTTTTTTTTTTAAGCTTTTCTAAGTTACAAAAGAACATAAAATTAGCTGCTTCTTTTCAGTTAAATCAATGGAATGCAGCTACTAAACTTGGATTTAACTTTCGCTATTTTAAATCTGGACATACACCATTAGCAATGGATAGAGATCGTTTGGAGACTTATTTCTGTTCAAACCCAGAGGTTTTAGAAAAAAATATATCTCATCGTTTCAGAAATTACAGTCAGTTCAATACTGTTTCTCTTGCGAACCATCTTGAAATAAATAGTGGAAATACTAATTTTGAAAAATCTCAAGCAGTTTATTTACAAACCCATAATAGAGGGGATAAATATGTAGAAAAGAAATTTGATCTTTGTAATTCAGATAAATCAAAGCTTTTTATTTGTGTTCAAAGCCTAGATCTTGCTAATGAGAAAGATCAAATCAATGTACTTAAAAGTATGCGAGCAATTTTAAAGCTAGACTAAATGGCAAATAAAGGTGAAATTGCAGTTATTTCAATGGTAAGGAATGATACCTTCTTTGCAGATAAGTGGATTGAATATTATGGAACTCAATTTGGATTTAAAAACCTTTATTTATTTATAGATGGACTTGATCAAGATCTTCCTAAGAAAGCTAATAAAATAAATTATTTTCAGAAGCCGCATAAACCAAAGAAGAGAGCAGCTGGAGATCGTAATCGTGCTCGTATGATTTCTAATTTTGCAAAAAAATTATTTTTAAATTACCAAGTAGTTTTAGCTATGGATATCGATGAATTTCTTGTGCTAGATCCAATTAAAAAGATTTCTTTAAAAGAGTATTTACTTCAAGATTTTTCAACTTCCTCAAGATCAGCTTTAGGCTTAGATGTAGGACAACATCCAACATTAGAGCATCCGATTGATCATAATAAAACTTTTTTATCTCAACGAGAATTCGCTCAACTTTCTAGTCGCTATACAAAACCTATAGTCGCATTTAAACCTTTAACTTGGGGCTCTGGATTTCATAGGGTAAAAGGAAAAAATTATACTATAGACAATCATTTATATCTTTTTCACTTTGGTTTGGTAGACTATTTATCTGCTAACAGTAAGGCTTCAGATAAAGAAATAAAAGATGCTGGATGGAAAGATCATTTGGAAAGACGTTTTAATTTGTATCGACTTTTAAAAGAAGGGATTATTTACCAAGAAAGTTTTATTGAAAAAGGACGGAAAACTTTACAGAAAAAAAGAAGTTGGTTTGCATGGAATAAACCAGCTCCATTAAAAGGACACGCGCTTATAAAAATACCAGAACGATTTAATTCCATAGTTTAATTCCTTTTAAACCTACTTATATTTGTAAATAAATTGCAAAAATTTAGATGAAAAAAATACAAATGGTCGATTTAAAGGGCCAATATGAATTTATTAAAGAAGAAGTTCAAACTTCTTTCAATAAAGTTTTAAGTACTACATCCTTTATTAATGGCCCTGCAGTCAAGGCGTTTCAAGAAGATTTAGAGCATTATTTAGGAGTTAAACACGTGATTCCTTGTGCCAATGGAACAGATGCATTGCAAATTGCATTAATGGGGTTAAAGCTTCAGCCAGGGGATGAAGTTATTACAGCTGATTTTACTTTTGCTGCAACTGTAGAGGTTATTTCATTGTTACAATTAAAACCAGTTTTAGTAGATGTTGATCCTAAGACATTTAATATTGACCCTCAGGCAATTGAGGCGGCTATTTCACCTAAAACAAAAGCTATTATTCCTGTGCATCTTTTTGGACAAGCAGCTGATATGCAAGCCATAAACAAACTTGCAGAAAAATATAATCTTTTTGTAATTGAAGATAATGCGCAAGGCATCGGAGCAACCTATACTTATGATGATGGAAACAAAATAAAAACAGGTGCCTTGGGTCATGTTGGAGCGACCTCTTTTTTTCCTTCAAAAAATCTTGGTGCTTATGGGGATGGTGGTGCCATTTTCACGAATGATGATGATCTCGCTCATTTTATTAGAGGGATTGTTAATCATGGTATGTATAAACGTTATTATCATGATGTTGTGGGTGTAAATTCACGATTAGATTCTTTGCAAGCAGCAGTTTTAAAAGTAAAATTGAACTATTTAGATTTTTATAACGAAAGAAGGAAAGAAGCAGCATTAAATTATTCTAGCTTGCTTTCTGGTCATCCAAATATTATAACTCCCTTTACATCAGGGGACTGCACTTCACATGTATTTCATCAATATACTCTCAGAATTATAGGGGCTGACAGAGATGGATTGGTTCAGTATTTAAATGATCATGAAATCCCATGTGGTGTATATTATCCAGTGCCCCTTCATAATCAAAAAGCCTATGCTGATCCTAAGGTTAATCAAGATAATTTCCCAGTCACAAATCAATTGGTAAAAGAGGTAATTTCTCTTCCAATGCATTCAGAATTGACAAAAGAGCAGATAAAATTTATTACACGAAATGTAATCTCTTTTTTAGCCTAAATCCTCAATTAAATCATTTGTTAACTTCCAGATTGTGTTTCCATAGACCGATCAATTTTTTTAACTAATCCCTGAAGTACTTTTCCCGGTCCAACTTCTATGAAACTTACAGCACCATCAGAAATCATTTGTTGCACACTTTGTGTCCATCTTACAGGTGCAGTGAGTTGAGCTACTAAATTAGATTTTAATAGATCGGGATCAGATGATCCTCTAGCAGTTACATTTTGATAGACCGGACAACTAGGCTTATTAAATCTTGTATTTTCTATAGCCTTTTCCAATTTGGATTTTGCTGGTTGCATTAAAGGGGAATGAAATGCTCCGCCTACCGGAAGTAATAGTGTTCTTTTGGCTCCAGCTTCTGTAAGTGCCTTACAGGCCTTTTTGACCGCTTCAACTGCTCCAGAAATGACCAATTGTCCGGGACAGTTATAATTAGCCGCAACAACTATGCCCGGTGTCTTTTTGCAAATAGATTCAACTTTATTGTCTTCAAGACCTATAATGGCTGCCATAGTCCCTTGTACTTCATCACATGCAGCTTGCATAGCCAATGCTCTTTCGTGAACTAAACGAAGGCCATCTTCAAAAGAAAGTGCACCAGCGGAAACCATTGCCGAAAATTCACCCAATGAATGCCCTGCTACCATTTCTGGATTAAAACGATTTCCCATCACTTCACTTAATATTGTAGAGTGTAAAAAAATAGCAGGTTGTGTTACTTGTGTTTGTTTCAGTGCTTCTTGATCTTCTCCAAACATAACTTCGGTAATAGAAAAGCCTAATATTTCGTTAGCCTTTTTAAACATATTTTTGGCAATAGATTCAGAAGCATATAGGTCTTTTCCCATCCCTGGAAATTGAGCCCCTTGTCCTGGAAATACAAATGCGTTCATTAAGATATTTTTTTATATGTTAAATAAGAGTAAGTATAAGGCTGGTCTTGTGTTGGCATATTTTTTTCTTCTGTAATTAATAACCATTTAGTAGTATCTATAGCTGGAAAAAAGGCATCTGCCTCAAAAGAATTATGTATCCGAGTTAATTCAATAGTATTTGATACTTCGAGGAAAAGAGTATAAATTTCTCCACCTCCTATGATAAAAGGCTGTTTGTCATCTCCAGTAAAGGCCAATGCTTCTTGGATTGTATGAGCTATGAAGGCATCAGTTGCAGTGTATTCTCTATTCCTAGTTAAAATAATATTCGTGCGTTTAGGAAGTGCCTTTGGCATAGACTCAAATGTTTTTCTTCCCATTATCACTGCATGACCTTGAGTCAACCTTTTAAAGCGTTTTAAGTCTTCTGAGATATGCCAGATTAGCTGGTTGTCTTTGCCTAATGCATTGTTTTCTGCTGTAGCAGCAATTAAGGTTATATCTTTTGAAATTTCTTTTTCATTCATCTTTTGAAAAGATTAAATTTGTCAACAAAAATACACTTTCTTCTTTTCTTATGTATTCAGATTCGCTTCCGTTATTAACAAACTGTACATATTTAAATACAGCATATGTTGGCCCTATGTCTAATGAATTAGCTGCTTTTAGAAGAAAAGAAGAAGAAGTTTACGTTCGAGACGGTGGAGAATATAAAGTAAAAGCATATGATTCTCTTCGGGATACTCACAGAGTTATTTCTAATTTTTTTGGAAGTCCAGCCGAACATACTTTTATAGTTTCAAACTTTTCAATAGGAATTAGAAAAGCAATTTCTTTTCTACCGAGCACGAGTAAGATATTAGTTTTAGAGGAGGATTATCCATCATTAGTTGAAGCTTTTACAGAACATAAATTTGAGATAAAAACTATTCCTCTAAGTTCAACTATAGAAGAATCTATAGAATCGTTTCTTTCTTTAAATAAAATTGATGTATTGGCATTAAGTATAATTCAATATACATCAGGGATACTTATTGACTTTTCATTTTTGAATCGAATAAAAGAAAAATATCCAAAATTATTAATAATAGGAGATGGAACTCAGTTTTTAGGAGCACACCCATTTAATTTTTCTAATGCTCCCTTTGATATAGTAGTTGGAAGTGGCTATAAATGGCTAATGGCTGGATTTGGAAATGGTGTTTTAATAGTTTCTGAAAAATATTTAGAGCAAACCAAAATAACACCATCTTTTTTATACAGTCATATTTTTAAAGGTCACTTCAATATACTTGCTACTGCTAGTTTACGATTTGCTATAGAAGCATTTAACCGTCAAGATTTTAAAGCTTTAATGGAGCAAAAAGCACAAATTACTTCAGCTGTTAAGGCACGTTTAGTCTCATTACAGCTAATAGCACCTTGGGTAATTGAACGCCCGTCCCATAGTAGTATTTTTAATATACCTGGAAATGAGTCTTTATATCAAAAGTTAAGAAAGAATAAAATCCATTGTGCCTTAAGAGGAAATGGAATTCGTATTTCTTTTCATTATTATAACCAAATGAGAGAATTAGATACTTTGATAAATGTATTAGAAAGTAACGATCGTTAAATAGCCACTTTTCCCTTAATTAAAGGATGCGGCTCATAGTTCAGTAATTCAAAGTCTTCATAAGTGAAATCAAAAATATTTTTAATTTCAGGGTTTAATTGCATTACTGGTAATTTTTTTGGCAATCTTGTGAGCTGCTCATCTATCTGTTCATAATGATTTGAGTAAATATGGACATCACCAAAAGAATGAATAAAATCTCCTGCTTGATAACCACATACTTGGGCAACCATTAGTGTCAATAGAGCGTAAGAGGCAATATTAAAGGGCACTCCTAAAAATACATCTGCACTGCGCTGGTATAACTGACAGGATAATTTTCCACCAGCAACATAAAATTGAAAAAAAGCATGACAAGGCGGAAGAGCAGCTTTGTTATTAGCAATATTTTCCGCAAAAGATTTATTAGTGTCAGGCATCACACTTGGATTCCAAGCAGAAATGAGCATTCTTCTACTATCGGGATTAGTTTTAAGGGTATTGATAACTTCTTTTATTTGATCAATACCTTCACTATTCCAGTTGCGCCATTGGTGTCCATAAACAGGCCCTAGATTTCCCTTTTCATCTGCCCATTCATTCCAAATGCGCACTCCATTTTCTTTTAAATAATTAATATTCGTAGTTCCTTTAAGAAACCACAAAAGTTCATGAACCACAGATTTAACATGAATTTTTTTTGTTGTAACTAATGGAAAACCTTTTGATAAATCAAACCGCATTTGATGCCCAAAAATACTTTTAGTGCCCGTACCTGTTCTATCTGTTTTTTCTATTCCCGAGGTGTAAACTAACTTAACTAAATCTAAATATTGTTTCACAAATTTTTATTTGTTCAAAAATAGTAGCATTTAAACAATATATCAGCCTGAGTAGATAAAAGGTTATAAAAAAAAATTAACAATGGATAGCTTATTTTTTACGAATAGAGAGTTCATCTCTTAGGCGTGCTGCTTTTTCATAGTCTTCATTAGCAACAGAGGCGTTAAGCATATTTTTTAGTTTAGAGATTGATGTTTTTTTCAAGTCTTTAATCTCTTCCTTTTTTTTGTTTTGTTCTTTATCAAAATCTGAAATCCATTTATCTTCAGAAAGTTTTTTCTCTCTAGAAGATACTGCTGTTGTAAATCCAGCTTTTTTTAAAATGGAGTCGTAAATAAATATTGGTGCTTTATAACGCAATGCTAAAGCAATAGCATCTGATGTTCTTGAATCAATAACTTCTTCAATTTTATCGCGCTCGCAAATTAAACTTGCATAAAAAACACCGTCAACCAGTTTTTGAATAATTACTTGTTTTACAACAATTGAAAATCGTTCGGCAAAACTTTTAAATAAATCATGAGTCAAAGGACGGGTCGGTTTAATTTCATGCTCTAAAGCAATTGCAATTGATTGCGCTTCAAAAACACCTATAATAATAGGAAGTTTTCTGTCACCTTCAGCTTCCTTTAAAATTAGTGCATAAGCACCAGTCTGAGTTTCACTGTATGAGATTCCTTTAACGTTTATTTTTACTAACTTCATGAACAAATTCGATGTATATTTTAATTAAAAAAGAACTTTTAATTGAGATGTATCTTTATAAACGGATATTTTCCTTCTTTATTGAGTTGAGTTAATAGATAATTATTGATTAAATTTGCACCTCAATGAATAAAATACATGAAGACCTTACAATTTAGACAAGCCATTGCAGAAGCAATGAGTGAAGAAATGCGGCGTGACGAAACCATCTATTTAATGGGAGAAGAGGTAGCTGAATATAATGGAGCTTACAAAGCATCAAAGGGAATGTTGGATGAGTTTGGCGCTAAACGAGTTATCGATACCCCGATCTCAGAGGCAGGTTTTTCTGGAGTCGGAGTAGGTTCTACAATGACAGGGAATAGACCTATAATTGAGTATATGACCTTTAATTTTGCATTAGTTGGAATTGATCAAATTATCAACAATGCTGCAAAAATTAGACAGATGTCAGGAGGACAGTTCCCGTGTCCTATAGTATTTAGGGGTCCAACGGGTTCTGCAGGTCAGTTAGGGGCAACTCACTCACAAGCTTTTGAGAGTTGGTATGCAAATTGTCCTGGACTTAAGGTTATTGTTCCTTCAAATCCTTATGACGCAAAAGGTTTATTGAAATCTGCAATTCGTGATGATGACCCCGTTATTTTTATGGAGTCTGAACAAATGTATGGTGATAAAGGTGAGGTCCCTGAAGGAGAATATACTCTTCCTATTGGCGTAGCAGATATCAAACGTACCGGAAAAGATGTGACACTCGTCTCTTTTGGAAAAATATTAAAAGAAGCAATTATCGCTGCTGATGAACTCATCAAAGAAGGAATTGATGTTGAGGTTATTGATCTAAGAACAATAAGACCACTAGATTATGCTTCAATTTTTGAGTCAGTTAAGAAAACTAATCGCTTAGTCATTTTAGAGGAATCATGGCCTTTTGGAAATATTTCTACTGAGATCACTTACCAAGTTCAAAATCAAATTTTTGATTATTTAGATGCACCTATTGAAAAAATTAATACGGCAGATACCCCTGCTCCTTATTCTCCCGTTCTTTTAAAGGAATGGTTACCTAATCATCAAGATGTAATTAAAGCAATAAAACGCGTAATGTATCATTAAAAAATTCAGACTTTACCTCAAAACTTATAGAATGAATTAAGGCTTATTTTTTTTGAGCTTCATTAGATTTTGAAACCGAGTTTGTTTTACTATTTTTACCACACTTTTAAACAAAAGATTAAACATGGAATTAATTATAAAACTTATACCTGCCTTTGGAATTCTGGCATTACTATTTGTCTTTTTTAAGAACAATTGGGTTGCCAAGCAAGAGGTTGGAAATGAAAAAATGGCAAGAATTGCCAAGAATATCGCAGATGGTGCCATGTCCTTTCTTAAGGCTGAATACAAAATTCTTTCAATTTTTGTAGTAGCTGTAGCTATCCTTCTATACTTCAAAGGAAGCAATGAAGAAGGATCTAATGGAATGGTTGCAGTTTCTTTTATAGTAGGTGCTGTTTGTTCTGCGCTAGCTGGATTTATTGGAATGCGCGTTGCCACAAAAGCAAACGTAAGAACGACACAAGCAGCTAGAGCCTCTCTAGGCAGAGCTCTAGAAGTTGCTTTTGCTGGTGGAGCTGTAATGGGACTTGGCGTAGTTGGTTTAGGCGTGTTAGGGCTAAGTAGTCTTTTTGCTATTTATCAAAACATATGGCCTGGAGCTGATAACCTTTCAATGGTATTAAATGTATTAACAGGTTTTTCAATGGGAGCTTCTTCTATTGCATTATTTGCAAGAGTAGGAGGTGGAATTTACACCAAAGCAGCTGATGTAGGTGCTGACTTAGTGGGTAAAGTTGAAGCTGGAATCCCAGAAGATCATCCTTTAAACCCTGCCACAATTGCTGATAACGTTGGGGACAATGTTGGAGATGTTGCAGGAATGGGAGCTGATTTATTTGAATCATATGTAGGTTCAATTATTGGTACAATGGTATTAGGAGCCTTTATTATTACACCAGATTTAAATGGTCTTGGTGCAGTATATCTTCCATTAGTATTAGCTGCAGTGGGTATTATTATGTCAATTATAGGGACTTTCTTTGTTCGTGTCAAAGAGGGAGGAAACCCTCAAACTGCATTAAATGTTGGAGAATTTGGATCCGCTGGATTAATGGTAGTAGCCTCATATTTTATTATCCATGCAATGATTCCTGAATCAATTGAAGGATTGCCCTTTGGGGCCATGGGAATTTTCTTAGCTACTATTGCTGGTCTTGTTGCCGGTTTAGGAGTAGGAAAAATTACAGAATATTATACAGGTACTGGCTCTAAACCAGTAAATTCAATTGTAAAACAATCCGAAACTGGTGCAGCAACGAATATTATTGCAGGGTTAGGTGTTGGAATGATGTCTACAATGATTCCTATTTTATTAATCGCTGCAGCAATTCTAGTTTCACACCATTTTGCAGGTCTTTACGGAATTGCGATTGCAGCAGTAGGTATGCTTGCAAATACTGGAATTCAGTTAGCAGTTGATGCTTACGGTCCTATATCAGACAACGCGGGAGGCATCGCTGAAATGGCAGAGCTTCCTGGTGAGGTAAGAGAACGTACCGACACCTTAGATGCTGTTGGAAATACTACAGCTGCAATTGGAAAAGGTTTTGCTATTGCTTCTGCAGCCTTGACTGCATTAGCATTATTTTCTGCGTTTATGAAAGTTGCCAATGTTACAAGTATTGATGTTTCTCAACCACGAATTATGGCTGGATTATTAGTAGGAGGGATGTTGCCTTTTGTATTTTCTGCCTTATCAATGAATGCTGTTGGAAGAGCAGCAATGGCTATGATTGAAGAAGTAAGAAGTCAATTTAAAAATATTCCTGAATTAAAAGCTGCGCTTGTTGTAATGAAAAAATATGATTCTGACATGACCAAAGCAACGGATAAAGACCGTGCTATTTTTGATGCCGCAGATGGAAAAGCAGATTATCAAAAATGCGTTGAAATTTCAACTAATGCCTCTATAAAAGAAATGGTATTACCAGGATTATTAGCAATTGCAGTACCTGTAGCTGTTGGATTTATTGGTGGTGCAGAAATGTTAGGAGGTTTATTAGCTGGCGTAACAACATGTGGTGTACTTATGGCAATTTTCCAGTCAAATGCTGGAGGCGCCTGGGACAATGCTAAGAAAATGATTGAGTCTGATGGTAGAAAAGGGTCTGATGCACACAAAGCTGCTGTTGTTGGAGATACCGTTGGTGATCCTTTTAAAGATACTTCTGGACCTTCTTTAAACATCTTATTGAAATTGATGTCTGTGGTAGCACTGGTAATTGCACCTAGTATCGCTATGAGTAGTGATGCCGTTTCAAGCTATGTAAAGGATACAATCGAAAATGAGGAGACTACAGAATTAGTAGTTCCTGCATCCAAAGATTTTAAGGTTAAAATCAATGCTGAAAATGAAGATAAAACTATGACTGTTGAGGTTTCTTTGGCAGGAAGTCTAGAAGAAGTTAAAGAAGGTATAGACAGATTAACTCCTGAAATTGATAAGTTGATTTTAAAATAGTATTTTTCAATTGAACATAAAAAAAGCGGCTCATTTGAGCCGCTTTTTTTATGTCTTTTAATTTATTTTATTATCAATAATATTAATCACTTTAGATAAATCTTCTTTATTGTCCACAAAATCCAAGGAATCAACATCAATAATAATAAGCTTTGAAGGGTCGTAGCTACTAATCCAAGCTTCATAACGTTCATTCAGTCTACTTAAGTAATCTATGCTAATAGAACTTTCGTATTCACGACCTCGTTTGTGAATTTTATTCACCAAATTAGGAATAGAACTTCTTAAGTATATCAAAAGATCAGGTCCTTGAATTAATGATTCCATTAATTCAAAAATCCCTTTATAATTATTAAAGTCTCTTTGGTTCATTAGTCCCATAGCGTTGAGATTTGGAGCAAAAATATGAGCATCTTCATAGATTGTTCGGTCTTGAATTACAGTTTTATTATTTTCTTTAAATGAAAGTAATTGTTCAAATCTACTTTTTAAAAAATAGACTTGAAGGTTAAAAGACCAACGCTCCATATGATTATAAAAATCATCTAAATAAGGATTGTCAATTACATCTTCATAATGAGGTTCCCAATTGTAGTGTTTGGCCAAAAGTTCTGTTAGCGAGGTTTTTCCTGCCCCAATATTCCCGGCAATTGCAATATGCATTATCTATTTGTTTGTTTATTTAACTGCAAAATAGTAGCTTTTTTGAAAAGAAAAAAGAGAAGTAAAGATTAAAAAAAGGATTTTTAAAAGTTAAATATTTGGGTTTGTTTAAAAAAAGTTTACTTTTGTGGTGTTAAACGAGGAAGGATTTGACTGATTGCAGCCTCGATAAAAATTGCTAAAACAGTGTTGCTTATTAAACAACCGTTTAAATCCTTCCGTAAAAGCAACATTTAAATGCCATATTTTTTTACCTCAGAATCTGTAAGTGAGGGACACCCAGACAAAATTGCTGATCAAATTAGTGATGCACTATTAGATAACTTTTTAGCCTTTGACCCCGAAAGTAAAGTTGCTTGTGAAACACTTGTAACTACTGGACAAGTAATATTAGCAGGTGAAGTTAAAAGTGCCACCTATCTTGATGTACAATCTATTGCGCGTGAAACCATTAATGCTATTGGTTATACTAAAGGAGAATATCAGTTCAGTGGAGATTCTTGTGGGGTGATTTCTTTAATTCATGAACAGTCTCAAGACATCAATCGTGGTGTTGATCGAGAAGAAAAAGAAGCTCAAGGCGCAGGTGATCAAGGAATCATGTTTGGTTATGCAACAACAGAAACCGAATCTTTTTCCCCTTTGGCCTTAGATCTTTCACACAAGATTTTAATTGAACATGCAGCGTTGAGAAGAGAAAATATAGAAATTACCTATTTTCGCCCCGATGCAAAATCTCAGGTTACCATTGAATATGATGATAACAACAAACCTTTACGAATAGACACCATAGTTATTTCAACACAACACGATGATTTCAATTCGGATGAAGTCGCTATGTTAGAAAAAATTAAAGCAGATGTTATTTCTATTTTAATTCCACGACTAAAGAACACTCTACCTCAAGAAATACAAACTCTATTTGGAAATGATATTACTTATCACGTAAATCCCACAGGGAAATTTGTAATTGGAGGTCCTCATGGGGATACTGGTTTAACAGGGCGTAAAATTATAGTAGATACTTACGGTGGAAAAGGGGCCCACGGAGGTGGAGCCTTCAGCGGAAAGGACCCCAGTAAAGTTGACCGAAGTGCTGCCTATGCGGCACGTCACATGGCTAAAAATTTAGTCGCTGCAGGTGTTGCAGATGAGATTTTGGTTCAATTGAGCTATGCCATTGGTGTTGTTGAACCCACCTCAATTAATATCAATACTTATGGAACAGCAAAAGTGTCATTTTCTGATGCTGAGATTGCTGAAAAAGCGACAGCTTTATTTGATATGCGTCCCTATGCTATAGAACAACGATTAAAACTTAGAAATCCTATGTATTTAGAAACCGCTTCATACGGTCATATGGGGCGCCAGCCTCTTATTATAACCAAAACGTTTGAATCTCCCTACAACGGAAAAGTATCGAAGGAAGTAGAACTTTTCACCTGGGAAAAATTAGATTATTTAGAAACAATTAAAAATACATTTCAATT
>JABGXI010000063.1:0-5337 GCA_018675855.1 Flavobacteriaceae bacterium
AATAATTATTTTTGGCTTGCACCCGAGTCTAAACCAGGTTTTATTGCTAATGGTGATGTGATTCAAATAGAGTCCATTCAAATGCGAAAAGAAATTTATGGTTTTTCCTTTGCTGAAGTCACAGTTAGTTTAGTTGATTATCCTGAAGAAGAATTTTTTGACACAGTATTACTTTTAAAGACTCTTACTTCAGAAACACCTTCACTTTCTTTTGAAGATGGAAATCGATTGTATCAAGAGGTTTTAAAGGATTTTAATTATGAGAAATCAAAATATAAAAAATTTTTAAAAGTTAAATCTAATAAGTTCTTTAATGCCCTACAAGTAAAGTATTCATATGCAGTTACTTGTCATAAATCACAAGGAGGGCAGTGGGAAAATGTGTTTATAGAAAAACCTTATTTATCCGATGGACCAGATAAAGACTATCTTAGATGGCTATATACTGCTATGACTCGTGCAAAAAAACAATTATTTCTTATCGGTTTTCCTGATGGAGATTTTGATAGTATTGAATAATGATGAAACGTAATTTTTCTAGGTGGTTTTTTAACCAAATCTTAAATTGGAAAATGACAGGAACTTTTCCTACACTTCCAAAATATATTGTAGCTGTTGTGCCACACACTAGTTGGGTTGATCTTATCCTAGGCGTAATTGTTAGAAATATATCTGGTGAAAGCATTAATTTTGTGGGTAAGAAAGAATTATTTGGTCCATTAACAGGATGGTTCTTTAGAGCATTAGGAGGTGCACCTATTGATCGCTCAGGAAATAAAGGATCAGTAGATTCAATGGTTGCAGTATTTGATGCGCATACTAAGTTTAGAATAGCACTAGCGCCAGAAGGAACTCGAAAAAAAGTAACCCAGTTAAGGACTGGGTTTTATCATATTGCGAAAAAACTTCAAATACCTATAGTTCCAATTTCATTTGATTACGTAAATAAAAAGGTAGTAATACATCCGAATTTTAATACATCAAAAAATGAAAAAAAAGACATGGATACTTTAGAATCTATTTTTAAAGGAGTTGGAGGTTACTCTAAGAAAAATAGTTTTTAATTATTCTTGAATATCAAGTCCATGATAAACTTGCTGAACATCATCATCTTCTTCAATTTTTTCAATAAGTTTTATGACCTCTTGTTGGGCATCTCTACCAAGCTGTTTAGTGACTTGTGGAATACGTTCGAAGCTAGAAGAAAGAATTTTAAAAGATCGACGTTCCAATTCTTTTTGCAAAACTCCAAAGCTTTCAAAAGGAGCATAGAGCAACATTCCATCTTCATCAATAAAAACTTCTTCTACACCAAAATCTATAAACTCTAATTCAATTTCTTCAGCATCAAGATCAGTATGGTCAATTCTGAAATTACAAGTTCTATCAAACATAAATTCTACAGAACCTGAAGTCCCTAGATTTCCACTTGCTTTGTTAAAATAAGATCTAATGTTTGCAACAGTTCTATTATTATTATCTGTTGCCGTTTCAACTAATATGGCAACTCCGTAAGGAGCATATCCTTCAAATAAAATCTCTTTAAAGTTTTCACTATCCTTGTCAGACGCTTTTTTAATAGCACGCTCAACATTTTCTTTAGGCATGTTTGCTGCTTTTGCATTTTGAATAACTGCACGCAGCCTTGAGTTATTGTTTGCATCGGCTCCACCTTCTTTAACAGCCATTACAATATCTTTACCTATTCGGGTGAAGGTTTTAGCCATTGCTGACCAGCGTTTCATTTTCCTAGCTTTTCTAAATTCAAAGGCTCTTCCCATTTTTTTTTAGCTAAAATAAAAAATTAATATTGCTTTCGAATCTCGGGAAGACAAAGATCATTAATGACATCAATGTAGGACGGGGTTAAATGATTTGGAAGTCTGTTTGTTTTAGGTAAAGTAGCAAGGTATCTTATAGTATTTGAGGTATATACCTGTTTAAATATTCCAGGATTAAAATGTCTTTTTTCGACAATCATTTTTATAAAATCATGATGTGAAATTAAATCTGAACTTCCTAAATGATATAACCCTGTTTTTTTTTTATTAATTAAATAATGGATTTGTTGACTCAACCTGATGTCACTGTTAACATTAATTATAGTATTAGGGAATACTTCTATAAATTTATTTTTTTTTACTGCTTCATCAATTTCAAGTGTTCTTGGAGCATTTAGTCCAAAAATCATTGGCAAACGTGCAATAATGTATTTACCAACTAATAAGCGAAATAACTTATTTTCAATTTTTATTTTAAAGTGACCATATTTACTTTCAGAAAGTGTTTTATCATATTCGTAAGAAGGAAAATGTCGGAAGGAATCAAAGACATTGGCTGAGGATAAAAAAAGTATTCTACAGTTTTTATTTTTAATATAATCGACTATTTTTTCATGTGCTTCTATTTGCGCATTAAAATTTCCGCGTAAAGCAGAAATAATTAGTTTGGGTTTAACCTCTTTTAAAATTGGCTCTAAAGAATCCTTCTCAACATCAAAAGAAAAAAAATGTTGATTTTTAGTGTATATAGTCTTTGTATTGAAAGTTGCAAAGGTTTTGTAAAATGGTGCAAGTTCTTTGTATATACAATTTCCAATAAATCCACTCCCTCCTAAAATTAAAATTGATTTCAAAAACTTAAGACTTTATGAAAGGAAGATTTACAACTTGTGCTGCATATTTTTTTTCTCTAATTAGTATTCCAATATTACTCCCTGGAGACGAAAATTCTCTTGGAATATATCCCAAGCCAATTCCTTTTTTTAAAAGAGGCGATTGAGTTCCTGACGTAACCTTTCCAATAATGATTCCTTCTGAGTCTATAATTGAATATCCAGATCTTGGAATTCCACGGTCATTCATTTCAAAACCCACTAATTTTAGTGGCGTCCCATTTTTTTTTTGTTCTGCTAAATATTTACCGTTGATTGGATTGGTTTCAGGTTTTGTTACCCAGCTCAATCCAGCAGCAATTGGGGAACTTACGTCATTAATTTCGTTTCCATAGAGACAGTACCCCATTTCTAATCGTAAGGTGTCTCTAGCCGCTAGTCCAACTGGAATAATATTATAGTTTTTTCCAGCTTTCATGATAGCTTTCCAAACTTTTGGTGCTTTTTTTGCAGGAATGTAGATTTCAATTCCTCCTGCACCTGTATAGCCTGTTGTTGCAATTAATGTGTTTTCAATTCCTGCAAAAGTATCTGTAAAATGTGCGTAAAAGGGCAGTGATTCTAGCGATACTTTTGTTAATTTTTGCATAGCTTTTAATGCACAAGGTCCTTGAATAGCTATAAGTGCTATTTCCTCTGATTTATTTTCTAAAGTAGCATTGAAAACTTTATTTTGTTTCTTTAACCATTCCCAATCTTTTTCAATATTGGATGCATTTACGACCAAAAGGTAAAGTTCTTCTTCCAACCGGTAAACAATTAAGTCATCAACAATACCTCCTATTTTATTGGGGAAATAGTTATATTGTGCTTTTCCCAGAATTACTTTCGAAATATCATTACTGCAAACATGTTGAAGTAGCGCCAGTGAATTTTTACCAGAGATATAAAATTCTCCCATGTGTGATACATCAAAAACTCCAACACTTGATCTTACCGCTAAATGTTCCTTTGTTACTCCACTATATTGAATAGGCATTTCATAGCCTCCAAATGAAGTCATTTTAGCGTTCAATTCTAAATGTGTTGTGTAGAGTGTGGTTTTTTTCATAAGTTCATACTTTAATTTAATTATGCTTCAAATAAGAATTATCCTGATCTTTAAAACACTTTATTTTTGGTTATCATTTTTGTTTTTAACTTTTGGAATACTATCAGGACAAAAGTCAGAACTTTCCACGGAATTTCATAAAAATAACAGAAAACAATTACGTGAAAAACTTCCAAATAATAGCGTTGCTGTATATTTTTCTGCTCCTGTTCGTAATCGTGCTAATGATGTTGATTTTGAATATCATCAGGACCCTAATTTTTACTATTTGACAGGTTGGGAGGAGCCCCACGCAGTTTTGCTTGTTTACAACACTACCCAAACCGATGAAGAAGGCACTTATAATGAAAAGCTTTATGTACGTGATCGAAATGCAAGAAATGAGATGTGGAATGGTCTTCAACTGGGAGTTTCAGGTGCATTAAAAATGGGATTTGATCGTGTTGTTAATAAAACAGAGTTTACTAAACAGGTATTTGATTTTGACCGTTTTGATACAGTATTGATGTTTGATTTTCAGAATGATGTCCGAAATAAAGTTAACGATACGAGTGATTTATATGATTTACAAAAACATTTCAAGAAACAAATTAATTATCCTGATGATTTTGATGCTGCTCGCTACAGATTATACCAGCAAATTAGAACTGTAAATAAAGAAGAGGTTCCTGGTTTAAAAAGAAGAATTTATTATATGATTACCAGCGATAAAACTCTTGAGGATGATCCTGTAATTCAAGATTTTTTACAAATAGATGAAAATACTTTATTAACTGATTTAAAAACTCGTAGTGCCTTTTTATTAAAGGATTATAATTTTGATATTGACCAGTTGTCATATATTATGGCTAGTTTAAGAGAAAAAAAATCGTCTGAGGAAATAATACTGCTTAAAAAAGCAATTAGAATTTCTGCACAAGGTCAGATAGAAGTTATGAAGGCTATTCACCCTGAAATGACAGAAAGAGAAGTGCAGGGAATTCATCAGCTTGTTTTTAAGATATATGGTGCTGCACATGAAGGATATCCTTCTATTGTTGGTGCAGGTGAAAACGCCTGTGTATTGCATTATATTACCAACGATAAAACCGATTTAAAAAAACAGCTTATTCTAATGGATTTGGGAGCAGAATATAAAGGCTACACTGCCGATGTAACCAGAACAATTCCTGTATCAGGAATCTTTTCTCTAGAGCAACGAGCACTATATCAGATTGTGTATGATGCTCAAACAGCTGGTATTAATGCTGCCATTAATGGAGCAACTTTTAGAGCAGTTTCAGAAGCAACGAATGAAGTAGTTCAAAACGGACTATTAACTCTTGGACTTATTGAAAAAAAAGAAGATTTTAGACAATATTTACCACATGGTATTTCTCATCATATTGGCTTAGATGTTCATGATCCGGGGCTTTATGATAAATTATCTCCTTCAATGGTTATTACTGTAGAACCTGGTATTTATATCCCTGAGGGAAGTCCGTGCGATCCTAAGTGGTGGAACATTGGAATACGTATCGAAGATGATATTCTAATTACAGATACGATTCCTGTTAATTTGTCATCTGATGCACCAAGAAGTTGGAAAGACATTGAAGCTATGATGGCTAAG
>JABGXI010000064.1:0-5113 GCA_018675855.1 Flavobacteriaceae bacterium
CTATACATTATCAGTTAACGCAAAACTTGCAACAGAAAGTTTTGTTAATGTCGACGTTGAAAGCCGGGGTTGTTTAAGTCCATCCTTAACAATTTTTACATGGGCAATTGATCCTGAAACAGATTTATATGATTTCACTCAAGGAGCACAATTTATCACGAACTTAGTTACCTACTCGAATAATGACAATCGTATGAAATGGACTAATCAAAAAAGCGGCGAGGTTAAGGTTTGGGATCGAATAGTAGCTGAAACAAGTTCAGAATAGAGGCAAACTTAATAGTAATTTAAAAACCATCAAAATGAAAAAAGCACTTATGCTCTCCGTATTATTTTTAATAGCCTCTTGCGGCGTTCAAAAAAAAATAGCTAAAGATCCTTATGTTGGAAGCTATGACTTCACGTTGTTTGAATTACCTAGTATGGGTGATGTAGATGCTAAGCTTTTTATTAAAAAAGAAGATGGAAAATACATTTCTGAAATTACTCCCGCTTCAGAAGACCAAGCCCCCGTTGAATTTGAATTAGACTCTACAACTTTTGAAGATGGTATTTTTACCATAGAGGGGTATGGAGGAGGATATGAAATTTATTTTGAACTTACCATTGAAGGAGACATTCTTTCAGGCTCTTTGATGGGAATGTTTGATGTATCTGGAATGCGTGTTAAAGATTAATATTGTAAAAAATCAAACAACACCTCCTCATTTATAGATAGAGTATTTTTTCAAGTAGTATTGAGAACATTTAAATATAAAAAAACAAAGTAGTAGTGTTGCTTTTTTATGCAGGTCAAGTGTAAATAAAATGAAGTAGGTTTTTTTGGAAGGTCTTTTCAGGGGTTATCTTTATTTTTCATTCCTCTTACAGCAGTATAGAGCATCCAAATCACAAGGGCAATTGCTCCATACACTAAAAGGTTTCTAATAAAATATCCCATAGCCCTAGCTTCGTTCTTTAATCTCGATTACTAGCCCAAATAACAAGCATACCGCCAAACTTCCTAGAACAATTCCACCAACACCCATATTTTTTTATTTAAAGATATAATTTTTTCAGAACGAGCACATTATTTTTATACTTTTAAAAATCTAATAATACTTACAAAAAACCCTAATTATGAAAAATATAGGCAGAAGAAATTTTTTAAAAAAGACTTCGCTTTCAGCGGCTTCTTTATATTTAGCTGGTAGTGTAGGATGTTCTGAGAAAGAAAATAATCTTTCTGGTGGCAAGTATATGGGAGATTTTTCAGCTTCCAAGTTAGACACTGTCCGTATTGCTATAATAGGGGTAGGTGCCAGGGGTAGTGGTCATGCAAAACAGCTGGCAAGTATTGAAGGGACAGAAATTGTTGCCATTGCTGACGTGTACGAAGATTTAGTAGATCGTTCCGTTGCTTCTTGTGAAGCAATAGGAAACGATAAGCATGTTGACATTGCGCGCTATTTTGGGGATGATAACATATGGAAAAAAATGCTTTCAGAGGTTAAGCCTGATGCTGTTTTTATAGCTACTAACTGGAGAAATCATGCTCCTATGGCCATAGAAGCCATGAATCAAGGAGCTCACGCCTTTGTAGAAGTACCCATCGCGGTTACCCTTAAAGAAATGTGGGAGATTGTTGACACTTCAGAGCAAACGCAAAAACACTGCATGATGATGGAAAACGTTAATTATGGTCGAGAGGAATTGCTTTATTTAAATCTATGCAGACAGGGTCTTATTGGAGAAATACTACACGCAGAAGCAGCCTATATTCATGAGTTGCGTTTTCAAATGGAAGAGCAAGATCGCGGGACAGGATCTTGGCGTACGCATCATTATGCTGAGCGTAACGGAAACCTGTATCCTACTCATGGCTTGGGGCCTGTAGCTCAATATATGAACTTAGGAAGGGGAGAGGACCAGTTTAATACCTTGGTTTCATTTTCCTCACCAGCACGAGGAAGAAAAGCCTATGCAGAAAAGAACTATCCAGCAGACCATAAGTGGAATTCGCTTGACTTCAGAGGGGGTGATATGAATACCTCCATTATTAAAACCACCTTAGGAAAAACGGTAATGATTCAGTGGGATGAAACAAGTCCAAGACCTTATTCAAGACTTAATTTAGTGCAAGGAACTAAGGGAGCCCTTGCAGGTTTTCCAACTCGCGTGGCACTAGAGGGAGGAATTGAAGGCGCTACGGAAAGTCATCACATTTGGGCGCAAGGAGAACAATTAGATGGACTTTATCAAAAATATGAGCACCCAATGTACAAACGATTAGGGGCTTTAGCAACTAAAATGGGAGGTCATGGCGGAATGGACTTCATGATGCTGTACCGCATTGTAGAATGTTTGCGCAGCGGAAGTCCGCTAGATCAAAATGTATACGAAGGTTGTTTATGGAGTGCTGTATCTCCTTTGAGTGAAGCTTCTATTTCAGGAGGTGGAATGCCACAAAAATTTCCAGACTTCACAAGAAAGCAGTGGAAAAACACTCAACCCCTTAATATTATTTTATAATAAAAATTTATATAAAATCATCTATTGATTACATCAGAAGCCTCAGCACGAATTTGCTTTTTTGGAGACCACCAAGACTACCTTAATTTACCTGTAATTGCAGGCACAATTGATCGTAAAATTAAGATAAAAGCAACCCCAAATATAACTGCTACTTATTTTTTACAATTACTTGATTTAGAGAAAACTATCACAATTAATTTAAACAAAAAAAATAAGTTAGTTTCTTCAGGAGATTACTACCGCTCTTCTATGGAAGTATTACAAAAGGAAGGTGCTCAATTTAAACAGGGTTATGACATTGAAATTTCTGGAACGATACCTATAAATGCTGGAATTTCAAGCTCATCTGCTCTAGTGGTTGCTTGGCTTAGATTTTTAGCTCAAGCACAAGAGGTACCCTCACCATTAAGCAATAAGACCCTTGGAGTATTAGCTTATGCTTCAGAATCTCTTTATTTCAAACAACCTGGAGGTCTTATGGATCAATATACCATCGCTCAAGGTGGTCTTTTGTTCATCAATACCAAAACAGGGTTTACTAAAAAATTATCAGCTACTCTTGGAAAATTGGTTCTGGCCGAATCTGGAATTTATAAAGAAACCCTTACCGTATTACAAAATGCAAGAACTTTCGGTCAAAATGCCCTAGAAGTTGTTCTTAAAAAAGAACCAAATTTTGACATCCATACTGCAACTGTTGACTCTTACAATAACTATCTTCAATTTGTTCCTGAAGAATACAAGAATCATTGGTATGCAGCAATTCATAATCACCTCCTAACTCAAGAGGCAAAAATGGCATTACAAAAAGACAAGCCTAACTTAAAAGCCATAGGTAATCTTATGAATGCACACCAAATAATATTAGAGGAGCGAATTCAAAACACACCCTCTATTATGAAGATTCAAATGGATGCTGCTCGTTCTGCGGGTGCTTTGGGCGCAAAAATAATTGGTTCTGGAGGAGGAGGCTGCATGGTTGCGATGGTTACTGAAGATACTCTACAGCCTGTTATTAATGCCTTCCTTGCAACGGGTGCAAAAGCAGCTTATGAAGTGAATTTAACTAAATCATAAAATGGATAAAAAATTAATTATTATGGCTGCCGGTGCTTCTTCAAGAATGAAGCGTTCTTTAGAAACATCCGAACTAACACCCGAGACTAAAAAAATAGCCAGTAGTGCTCATAAAAGCTTAATTCCATTAGGCTCTAAACAAAAACCTTTATTATTTCACCTCATTCAAAATGCAGTGAATGCTGGTTTTAAAGAGGTATATCTTATTACAAGTCCTGAAAATGAAGCCTTTAGAGCATGTGTAGGATCAGCACCGAAAAATAATCATTTTGCAGGAGCACTTGTGCATTATGCAATTCAGTATCTTCTTCAAGGAAGGAATAAGCCCTTAGGGACAGCCGATGCTGTTCAGCAGGCAATGGAACAACATTCAGAGCTTAAAAATGAGTCTTTTACCATTTGCAATGGGGATAATTTATATTCTGTTCATGCTTTTGCATTACTGTTAGCTCCTAGAGATACTCACCATGCTTTAATAAGTTATAATCGTTCGAGTCTAAATTATAGTTCCGCTCGTATGTCTTCATTTGCAATTATTGATATAAGTGAGGAAGGACTTTTAGAAAATATTATTGAAAAACCAGATCCTGAAACCCTTAAAAATTATGAGGACACTTCAGATTATATTGGAGTTAGCATGAATATTTTTAGTTTTAAGGGAGCCTTATTGTTCCCGTATTTAAAAAATTGCCCCATACACCTTGAGCGTAACGAAAAAGAACTTCCAGAAGCTGTTAGAATGATGATAAAAGAGTCCAAAAACAGGACTCGTTGTTTTAAAGTTTCAGAGCATCTTCCTGACTTAACTTCTGCAGAGGACCTTAAAAACTTTTCAAATTTTTAAGTAATGAAAACCAGTATTTAGAAGTAGATTCAAAATTGACTAAAATAAAACGAAATGAATAGTTTTTTTTCGAACGATAGAACTTTCACAAGACCAATAGCTAAAATTAGTTTATTGGTTTTTTGGAATAAAACCATATTAATTACCGTCTTATTTTATACCATATCATCCTGTACTTTTTCTATTAATATAATTGAAAAGGTTTTAAAAGATTCTGATCCCAGCATTCATGCAATAATGAAAAATGCGGAAGCACACGAAATCCAAATCTTACTTACAGAAGTTGTAAAAGACGCGAATGGAATTCCTATTTTTTTGGAAACAGAATATAATGTTAATGAAAATAAGTATTTCTATCCTGCAAGCACTGTAAAACTTCCTATTGCAATTTTAACTCTTCAAAAAATAAAAGAATTAAATGCTCAAGGAATTCCAATTAATTCCACGACTGCTTTTGAAGTTAGAGATCAAATGGGGAGACTTGTCATAAAATCAGATAGCACTCAGAAAATGGGAAAAGTAACCTTAGCACATTTGATTAAGAAAGTATTTTTAGTAAGTGATAACAAGGCATACAATTACCTTTTTGATTTTTTAGGGCGAGATTATATTTACCGTGAGCTTCAAAAAAAGGGTTTATCGTCGGCTCAAATACAATATAAGTTTTTGGAAGGTGCA
>JABGXI010000065.1:0-7214 GCA_018675855.1 Flavobacteriaceae bacterium
AACTGGCGCAACCATCGGTATTATTTTATTAAACTTAAAATTTTCGAATCCTGATGATGCTTTTACTCACACACTTAACGAACTAAGATATTATATCAACTGTGGTATTGTTGTTCTAATATGTGCCGCAATATTTTTAGTAGCTCCTAAACATAAAATAACTTTAGTTGCTTTTTTTGCTACGGTTATTTTGCAACTTATACTTATATTCATCTTCCCTGATATGAATTATTTTGTACGAGCTATGTGGGTTATTTTAATAAGTTTTTTTATGATAAAGTTATTTTCGAAAACTAAATTTATAAGGATAAAAAGTCTTATTCATTCTGATTCTAATCAGATTAAAAAGCTAGGGTTGGGAATGTTAATTTCATTAATATTATTACATATTATTTTTCATTAAAAACCCATTTATAAAATTTTTCTTCTTGCAATTTTAAGCTTATTGCAAAAAAAATCAACTTATATGTCTGACAGAAAATAAAATTTCTTTGTTGAAAAACTATGGTTTAAAAAATTCTTCTTCAGTAATCATTATATAATTTTGAATTTTTGAAGGATCAAAGAAAAAGTTAAAGGTATGTTTTTCTCCAAAATTTATAACCGTTAATTCTTTATCCTCATAGTAAAACTCTTTAGACTTAAACTGAACATATAATCGAGTAATGGGAAGATCTGAAAAAGTATATTCATCATTATTCCGAATATATACATGCCGTAAATATTTCTTTTCTTGATCTCTTACTAATACAATAATATCATGATCAACTTCATTTACCATTTTTAATGATGCACTAGAAAGAGTTAGTGCGTCTTGAGGAAATCTATCTGCAAATGTTTTGTCACCAGTTTTTCCCCGTTGAGAAAAAGCAAGAGAAGAAACTATAATAAAACAAACAATTAGTGAGTTTCTCATGGTATTATTCTTTAAAAGTGGTTAAACCGATCTGTAATTATTTAAAATCGGTCCTTAATTATCTTAAGGTAAGATTAATGAAATTAACTAAATCCGTTTTAAATTTTTTCATAGATGGCGGATGAATGTACATCATATGTCCAGACTCATAATACTTCATTATAATATTATCTTGAAGTTCTGGTGCTAAATTCATATGATCAACCGTATGTTCAACACCATAAAAAACAGTAGCTAGATCATAATATCCATTCATTATCAAAACCTTCATATTGGGATCTTTAGTCATAGCACTTGCCATGTCAATTGAAGTGTTAATTGCAATTTGTGTTCCCCATCCTTGATTACCTCGATGACTCCAATCCCACTTAAAATCTTTGTCTACTCTAGCACTTGTTTTATAAATCAATTCTTTTGAAACCCCAAGTGAGCCATATAAATAATCTAAAAAACCAATAGTATATGCAGGAGAAATTGCATCACTTTGGGGGTCTGTGCCTCCATATTGACTGTTAGGATTTTCATTAATTCCTATATATCTTGAATCTAATCTTCCTACTGTTTTTCCATCTTCTCGTAATAGTTCATTAAAATATTCACTTGCTTTAATCTTAAGATTTGCACGTGTCCAAAATTGAGGTGTACCGCCAGCATATTCTGACATCTTTTCAGCAATTTTAATTTTATCCTTTTGTGTTAATCTTGTACCTTTAAATAAGGCAGGGGTATATTCATTTTCAGTAAATTCTCTAACCTCATCAAGAAATTCCTTGATTCTTTTTGACTGCATAGTATCATTTAACTTTTTGTGATAGTGTGCCGTTGCCGCGAAGGTTGGAAAGTGAACAATATAAGGCAGGTCATCATTTGGAGGAAAGGTCAACGTTCTTAAGTCAAAAACTGCTGAAACCATTACTACGCCGTTCATTGCAAACCCTCGATCTAAAAGATAATTCATTACACCTGCATTTCTGAAGGTTCCGTAGCTTTCTCCTAAAAGGTATTTTGGTGACTGTAAACGATCGTATTTTTTTAGAAATTGCATTATAAACAAACTTGTAGCTCTAATATCTTGGTCTACACCCCAAAAATCTTTGCCTTTACTTTCGCCCAATAATTCACTTAATCCAGTTCCAATTGGATCCATCATTACTACATCTGCTATATCTAAAATAGAATAGGGATTATCTTCTAAAATGTATGGTGAAGCTTTATTGTAATTAGGATCATCTACCACAATTCGTTTTGGCCCCATAATACCCATGTGCAACCAATAAGATGAAGACCCTGGTCCACCATTAAAAGAAAAAATAATAGGCCTGTCTTTATTACCGTCTTCTTTAAAATAAGCTGTAAAACCATGTAAAGCAATTGGTTTGTTCATTTCATCTCGTAGCTCCATTGTGCCAGCTTTTGTATGAAATTTTAAATTTTGAGACCCTATTTTAAGTGATTGAATACTTGAAAAAACCTCTGCTTTTAAAATTGTATCTAAAAATTTCTGTGCATTTAATGTTGAAGAGAAAGCAACAAGATAAAGTGTAATAAGTTTAAGGGAATTTTTCATAAGTTAGAATTGTATACTCAAATATAGTATATAAATTCTCAGAAATTAAAAGTAGGTTTGAAAGAGGTCCTAAATTATTATTGCCTTTCTTATGTTATGAAAAATTATTCTTTTAAATACAACAACTAAATCCACGTAAATAAAAAAATGCTGAATTCATCTAAATAAGATAAAAAACCTTCAATGTTAATTTACATAAAAATATCTATATTTATGAATCGAAAAATTAATAAGAAAATGAAAAAGAATAAAAAAGATTCAAGACGAAATTTTATTAAAAAGGGACTAGTCGCCTCATCTATCATGATAGTGCCAAGGAACGTGCTTGGTGGTCCAGGTTTTATTGCACCAAGTGATCAACTTAATCTTGCCGCTATAGGTTCTGGAGGAAAAGGTGCTAGTGATATTAGCAATGCCTCTGTAAAGGGAAGAGAACGTGTAGTCGCACTTTGTGATGTTGATTTTTCGGGTAGTGCCTCACGAACGGCCAAAAAATTTCCTAAAGCAAAACATTATGCTGATTATCGTGAAATGCTCGATAAAGAAAAAGATATAGATGCAGTAACTATATCAACTCCAGATCATTTACATGGACCTGCTGCAGTATTTGCTATGCAACGTGGAAAGCATGTTTATGTTCAAAAACCTATGACGCACAACATTAGTGAAGCACGAATCCTGACAAAAATGGCTCGTGATCAAAAAGTTGTTACTCAAATGGGGAACCAAGGTGGGTCAAATCCACTATTAAATATGGTCCAAAATTGGATTGACACTAATGCTGTCGGTGCAATTTCTGAAGTTAAAATATGGACTAATCGGCCTGTTTGGCCTCAAGGAGTTGCCATGCCAAAATCAAACTCTAGTATGAAACCTGATGCCTTAAATTGGGATTTATGGCTCGGACCTGCAAAAGAAAAACCATATACTCCTAACATGCACCCATTCAGCTGGCGTGGATGGTGGGACTATGGAACTGGTGCCCTAGGAGATGTTGGATGTCATCTTATAGACATTCCCTTTCGTACATTAGGTTTAAAGTATCCAACCTCTGCAGAATGTAGTATTGGAAGTGTTTATTCTAAAATGTGGACGGCTGACTATCTTCCAGAAGGATGTCCTCCCTCCTCTTTAATTAGTATAAATTTTGGTGCAACAGAGAAAAGCAAATCACCTATTAAAATGAGCTGGAGCGATGGTGGAATTCGCCCCCCTCACCCAGATATTATTCCTGCAAATAGTGATATTGGAGGTGATGATAGTGCTAATGGGGTTATGATGATTGGTGAGAAAGGTATTATTACTACCAACATTAACGACAGTTCACCCTTAATGCCAAAATTATATCGTTATGACGGTACTACGGAATTTGGCCCTGAAGTTGAGGAAATGATAGAACCAGAATATGGTCACCAGCGTAAATGGGTAGATGCATGTAAAGCTGGTTTTAATAGTAAGGAACATATGGGGCTAACCTCTTCTTTTGATTATGCTGGACCTATGACAGAAACTGTTTTGATGGGGAATTTAGCCATTAGAAGTTTTATGCTTCGTGAAGAAAAAGAAAATGGAAAAATGGATTACTATGCACGTAAAAAGCTCCTATGGGATGGTGAAAAAATGAGAGTCACAAACCTAGATGCCGCAAATCAGTTTGTAACTCGAGACTATCGAGAAGGCTTTACTATGTAATAACTATTAAAATACAAACTAAAAAAATCCTGCTTTAACAGCAGGATTTTTTGTTATTAGTATATTGTAATTTAAAATATGTCACAAAAGAAGTTCTAACTACTTAATTTAGACTACTTTTGCACGCAGAATAGAATATATGACAACTTTTAAGTCCCTAGGACTCAACGCAGAACTGCTAAAAGCCGTTGAAAAGCTAGGATTCGAAACTCCAACAGATGTTCAAGATAAAGTAATTCCAATATTACTAGAACAAGACACAGACCTAGTTGCTTTAGCACAAACTGGTACTGGTAAAACTGCAGCGTTTGGCTTTCCAATGCTTCAAAGAATTGACTCTACTAATAGAAGGACACAGGGACTTATTTTATCTCCAACCCGAGAATTGTGTATCCAAATCACAAATGACATGGTAGAATATGGAAAAGCAATTAAAGGGGTAAATATTGTTGCAATTTATGGAGGTGCAAATATCCAAGAACAAGCAAATAAGATTAAAAGGGGAGCCCAAATTGTAGTCGCTACTCCTGGACGTTTAAAAGACATGATCAAGCGAAGACTTGTTGATATTAGTGCTATAAAATATTGCGTTTTAGACGAAGCTGATGAAATGCTTAATATGGGCTTTTATGAAGACATAAAAGATATTTTAACACACACACCAAACGATAAAAATTCGTGGCTTTTTTCAGCAACAATGCCTCCAGAGGTAAATAGAATTGCTAAAAAATTCATGAATAATCCACAAGAAATTACTGTTGGAACTAAAAATTCAAGTGCAAAGAATATTGAACATCAATATTTTATTGTTCCTGGAAGAGAACGCTATGCTGCTTTACGAGCAGTAGTAAGTATGAATACAGATATTTTTGGAGTTGTTTTTTGTCGTACAAAAATTGAAACTCAAAAAGTAGCTGATAAATTAATCCAAGACGGGTATAAGGCAGCAGCTATTCACGGTGACTTAAGTCAGAACCAACGTGATATTGTAATGCAGTCATTTCGAAAGAAAAAAATACAACTCTTGGTTGCTACCGATGTAGCAGCAAGAGGAATTGATGTAGATGATATTACTCATGTAATAAATTATCAACTTCCAGATGAGACTGAAGTGTATACCCACAGAAGTGGACGTACGGGTAGAGCTGGTAAAAAAGGGACCTCAATTATTTTTGTTACCAAATCTGACCGTAGAAAAATTAAGTCAATTGAAAACAAATTACAAACAAAGCTCTCAGAGATTCAAATGCCCTCTGCTGAAGAAGTCTTCACCTCTAAAATAAAACACTGGGTAGAACAAGTTAAAACTACACCTATTAAAAGTGATTTACACAACCACTTACCCAAGGTAATAAATGCTTTTGAGGAGTTAACAAAGGAAACATTAATCGAGTTAATCTTGTCTAAAGAATTTAAATCCTTTGATATGCATCCAAAGGCTCTAGAGTTTAGTGGTGAAGGGCGTTCTGATAGAAGTTCTAGGCGCTCCGATCGGGGTTCTGACAGAAGCTTTGAAAGAAGTGATCGTAAGATAAATGCACCAAAAGATAAAGATAGATTCTTTATTAATGTTGGTGCACGAGATCAATACGAATGGACCACATTAAAAGATTTTCTTAGATCCTTTTTGAGTTTAGAGCAAGATGATGTATTTCAAGTAGAAGTAATGAAGAATTTTTCATTTTTCTCCACCCATAAAAAACACAGAGATTTAGTTCTAAAAGCTTTTGATAATCTTATAATGGATGATAGAAAGGTAAGTGTTGAGCTTACGAAAAAAGGCAAAACATTTTCTCCAAAGAAAAATTTTAAAAAGAAAAAATTCAACTAGATTATTTTAGCGAATACTAATTTAGTTTTTGTCCCTAAATATTTTGTAATTAACTAAATCATATTGATCCTTAAGTAAAAGGCTAAAACATTTTTCTTCTTTTGTCATTAGCTGTTACTAATTTCCCTTGACTTTCTTCGATGCCAAATATATCCTGTGGTACCTTTAATCTTTTAATTGATTTCAAACTAAAACAAGATTAAAAAAATGGTGAACGACACTGCTTTTATTTTTAAACCAGTTATACTATTAATTGAGTAAATTTGATTGTTAAAATTAAATCAAGCATTTGGATTATTAGAGAACAAGTGATTTTAAAAGTAGTAAACCTTATATATATATTCAAAAAAAAGAGCTAATGGAAAATTAAGCACAATACTTAAATAGCCATATCACCCATATTCAAGGCCTACATTATCTGCTGAAAATAAAGGTTAAGAAAAAATAGCTATTAATTCTTTAATGGGATGTGAACTTTGCGATCCACTTTCCATATCTTTTAAAATAAAGGTTTGTTGACTTACTTCTGCTTCACCAATGAGCACAACTTTTTGAATATTTTTTTGATCTGCATAACCTAGTTGCTTTTTTAATTTAGCTTCTGTAGGATATAATTCACATGATACATTTTGCTTCCTAAGCATTGAAACGCAGGAGTATGAAATAGTAGCAGCTTCTGAACCAAAATTAGTAAATAACACCTCGGTTGTAAATAATAATTCCTTTGGAAAAAGATTTAAAGCTTCCATAACTAAATAAATTCTTTCAAAACCAAAAGAAACACCAATACCACTCATGTTTTTTAACCCAAAAGTAGATGTTAAGTCATCATAGCGTCCACCTCCACCAATTGAACCCATTTTAACAGCCTCAGGAGCACTTGCCTCTACAATCATTCCGGTATAGTAATGCAGGCCTCTAGCAAGGGTTAAATCAAAATCTAATAGAACTGTGGATAGTGATGTATTCTTTAAATGTTTTAAAATAAATTCTAATTCTTGTATTCCTTCAAGACCTTCGGGTTCTCCAGATAATATATCTTTGAGTGCTGCTAACTGTTTCGAATTACTTCCTGATATTGAAAGTAGCTTAACTAATAACGCAAGTGCATCTTGAGAAAATCCTTTTGCTACTAACTCTTTAAACACACCCTCTTTTCCGATTTTATCAATTTTATCTAAAGCTATTGTAAAATCTACTAAACGTTC